>JBIKLI010000037.1:0-19246 GCA_044359885.1 Alphaproteobacteria bacterium
TGTCGCTGCTCGGCCCGCTGGTCCAGGCCGGCGGGGCGGGCGCGGCGCGGCCGCTGGCGATCGGGATCGACGCGCGGACCCGCGATTTCGCGCCGGGGCCGGTGCTCGCCGCCCTGGCCGAGCTGCGCGCGCGCCCGGACGTGGACGCGCGGCTGGTGTTCCTCGATGCCGACGACGAGGTGCTGCGCCGGCGCTTCACCGAAACGCGCCGGCGCCACCCTCTGGCGCTCGACCGGCCGGTGCTCGACGGCATCCTGGCGGAGCGCACGCTTCTGGCGCCGCTGCGCGCGGATGCGGATCTGGCGCTCGACTCCACGGCCACGTCGGGCGCCGACCTGCGCCGGCTGGTGCAGGAGGGCCTGGCCGAGGGCCTGCGCGCCGGGCTGGTGATCGCGGTGCAGTCGTTCGCCTATCGCTGGGGCCTGCCGCGGGAGGCCGATCTGGTCTTCGACGTGCGCTTCCTCGCCAATCCCCATTACGTTCCGGCGCTGCAGCCGCTGACCGGTCGCGACGCGGCGGTCGGCGCCTTCGTCGAGCACGATGGCGGTTTCGCGCCCTTCTTCGAAGGGCTGACCGGCATGCTCGCCGGGCTGCTGCCGCGCTTCGAGCGCGAGGGCAAGAGCTACCTGACGATCGCCTGCGGCTGCACCGGCGGCAAGCACCGCTCGGTCTATGTCGCGGAGCGGCTGGCGCGCTGGCTGGAGGCGCGCGGCCGGACGGTCAATCTGGTCCACCGCGACATCGAACGGCGCGGCGACGCGGCGCGCTGAGACTGAGACAGGCGACGGATGGTCACATGATCGGCATGGTCCTGGTCACGCATGGTCGGCTCGCGGCAGAGTTCGTCGCGGCGCTCGAGCATGTCGTGGGCGCGCAGCGCAACATCGCCGCGATCTGCATCGGTCCGGAGGACGACATGGAGATGCGCCGCGCCGAGATCCTGGCCGCGGTCGCCCAGGTCGACGAGGGCGACGGGGTCGCCGTGCTGACCGACATGTTCGGCGGCACGCCGTCCAATCTCGCGATGTCGATCCTGGGCAAGGGCAAGGTCGAGGTGGTGGCGGGCATGAACCTGCCGATGCTGATCAAGCTGGCCTCGGTCCGCGCGACCAAGCCCCTCGACGTCGCCGTCGTCGAGGCGCGCGAGGCCGGGCGGCGGTACATCAACGTCGCCTCGCAGCTGCTGGCCGGCGCGGCGCGATGACGGACGCCGCGCCGCGCGCCGAGCGGCGCGCCACCATCCTCAACAAGCGCGGGCTGCATGCCCGTGCGGCGGCGAAGTTCGTCAAGCTGGCGGCGCAGTTCGCGGCCGAGGTCACGGTCGTCAAGGACGGGGTCGCGGTCTCCGGCCGGTCGATCATGGGGCTGATGATGCTGGCCGCGGGGCCGGGCAGCGAACTGGCGCTGAGCGCCGCCGGCCCCGACGCCGAGGCCGCGCTGGACGCGATCGCGGCGCTGATCGCCGCGCGTTTCGACGAGGATTGACGACGCCGCCAGCACGGAGGAGCCGCCGCCCTTGACCCAGCCCCGCGCCCGCCCCGCCGCCCCGAGCCGCGGCCAGCCGACCGGCGGCGAGATCGTGCTCGACGGCATCGCGGCCTCCCCGGGCGTCGCCATCGGCCTCGTCCACCGCCACGAAGCCGGCGCGTCACCGGTGCCCGAATACGCCATCCCGCCCGCCGGGATCGCCGCCGAGCTCGACCGGTTCCGCGCCGCGGTCGCGGCGGCGCTGCGCCAGATCGGGCGGCTGAAGCAGCGCGGGGCGCGGCTGCCGGCGGCGGCGGCCGAGGAGATCGGCTTCCTGCTCGACGCCCATGCCCAGATGCTGTCGGGCTCGCGGCTGGTGCGCGGCGTCGAGGCGCGCATCGCCGAGGGTCGCGTCAACGCCGAGGCGGCGGTGGCGCAGGAAACCTCGGCGATCGTCAGGTCCTTCGCCGCGATGGAGGACGCCTATCTGGCGGCGCGCGCGGCGGACATGCGCGAAGTGGGAAGCCGGCTGCTGCGCAACCTGACCAGCACGCCCTACCGCGCCTTCAGCGATCTGGCGGAGGGCACGATCGTGGTCGCCGAGGACATAACCCCGGCCGACACCGCGCTGATGGATCCCGAGCGCATCGCCGCCTTCGCCTGCATCGCCGGCGGGATGGAGGGCCATACCGCGATCATGGCGCGCTCGCTGGGCCTGCCGGCGGTGCTGGGCGCGGCCGGGGTGATGGAGGCCGCCGGCCAGGGCGACACGGTGATCGTGGACGGCAGCGCCGGGCGGATCGTGCTGCGCCCGGCCGCCGCCACGCTCGCCGCCTACGAGGAGAAGCGCGCGTCCTTCCAGCGCGCCGAGCGCCAGCTGCGGCGACTGGTGCGGCTGCCGGCGACGACGCGCGACGGCGTCGAGATCGCGCTGCACGCCAATCTTGAACTGCCGCGCGACGCCGAACTGGCGATGGAGCACGGGGCGGCCGGGATCGGGCTGCTGCGCAGCGAGTTCATGTTCATGAATCGCGACGACCTGCCCGGCGAAGACGAGCAGTACGAGGCGCTGGCCCGGGCGGTGCGGGCGCTGGGCGGCCGGCCGGCCACCATCCGCACCCTCGACGCCGGCGGCGAGAAGCTGCCGCGGGCGCTGCGCGCCGGGCTGGTCCCGGGGCCGAACCCGGCCCTGGGGCTGCGGGCGATCCGCCTCAGCCTGCGCGAGCCGGCGCTGCTCGAAACCCAGCTGGCGGCGATCCTGCGCGCCGCGGCGCATGGCCCGGTGCGCATCCTGCTGCCGATGATCGCGCATCTGCACGAGGTGCGCGAAGTGCGCGAGGTCCTGGCGCGGGTCGAGCGCCGGCTGCTGCGCAAGGGGACCGTGCTTGCCGAGCGGCGGCCGCCGCTGGGCGTGATGATCGAGGTGCCGGGGGCGGCGCTGGCCGCCGACAGCCTCGCCCGGGCCTGCGATTTCTTCGCCATCGGCACCAACGACCTGACCATGTACACGCTCGCCATCGACCGCGGCGACGAGCAGGTGGCGCATCTCTACAACCCGCTGCACCCCGCGGTGCTGCGGCTGATCCAGTTCACCGCCGAGGCCGCGCTGCGCAACCGCATCCCGGTCAGCCTGTGCGGCGAGATGGCGGGCGATCCGCGCTACACCGCGCTGCTGCTGGGGCTGGGCATCCGCGAATTGTCGATGGCGCCGATCAAGATCGGCCGGATCAAGAGCCGGGTGCGCCGCATCGACCTCGCCGCCGCCGCCGACCGCGCCCAGTCGATCATGGCCCAGTCCGATCCCGGCCGGATCGCCGCCCTGCTGGACGATTTCAACGCCCTCGCCTGACCGGCGGGGCCGGCCGGCGGGGGAAGCGAAAACGGCTCTGGATCGTTTTACGGCGCGCTGATATCACGCGCCGACCGGACGGGCTGCCGTCCGCGCGTCCCGTCCCGACCCAGGAGCCGCCGATGGCCATCGCTTCCGAGTATCGCGTCGCCGACATCAACCTCGCCGAATGGGGCCGCAAGGAGATCGCGATGGCGGAGACCGAGATGCCCGGTCTGATGGCGATCCGCGCCGAATACGGCCCGTCGCAGCCCCTCAAGGGCGCGCGCATCGCCGGCTCGCTGCACATGACGATCCAGACCGCGGTGCTGATCGAGACGCTGAAGGCGCTGGGCGCCGACGTGCGCTGGGCGTCGTGCAACATCTACTCGACCCAGGACCACGCCGCCGCGGCGATCGCGGCCGGCGGCACGCCGGTCTTCGCGATCAAGGGCGAGTCGCTCGTGGACTACTGGGACTACACCCACCGCATCTTCGAATGGGCCGATGGCGGCACGCCGAACATGATCCTGGACGACGGCGGCGACGCCACGCTGCTGGTCCATCTGGGCATGCGCGCGGAGAAGGATCCGTCGCTGGTCGCGAAGCCGACCAACGAGGAGGAGGAGATCCTCTACGCCTCGATCCTGAAGACCAACAAGGAGCGCCCCGGCTGGTACGCGCGCCAGGGCGCCGCGATCCGCGGCGTCACCGAGGAGACCACCACCGGCGTCCACCGCCTCTACCAGATGGAGAAGGACGGCCGGCTGCTGTTCCCGGCGATCAACGTCAACGATTCCGTCACCAAGTCGAAATTCGACAACCTCTATGGCTGCCGCGAATCGCTGGTCGACGGCATCCGCCGCGGCACCGACGTGATGATGTCGGGCAAGGTGGCGATGGTCGCGGGCTTCGGCGACGTCGGCAAGGGCTCGGCCGCCAGCCTGCGCCAGGCGGGCTGCCGCGTCATGGTCTCGGAAGTCGATCCGATCTGCGCGCTGCAGGCGGCGATGGAAGGCTACGAGGTGACGACGATGGAGGACGCCGCGCCGCGCGCCGACATCTTCGTGACCGCGACCGGCAACGTCGACGTGATCACCGTCGACCACATGCGCGCCATGAAGCACCGCGCCATCGTCTGCAACATCGGCCATTTCGACAGCGAGATCCAGGTCGCGGGCCTGCGCAACTACCGCTGGCACAACGTCAAGCCGCAGGTCGACGAGATCGAGTTCCCGGACGGCAAGCGCATCATCCTGCTGTCCGAGGGCCGGCTCGTGAACCTGGGCAACGCCACCGGCCATCCCAGCTTCGTGATGTCGTCCTCATTCTCCAACCAGACGCTGGCGCAGATCGAACTGTGGACCAACCGCGACAGCGGCAAGTACGCGCGCAAGGTCTACACCCTGCCCAAGCATCTCGACGAGAAGGTGGCGGCGCTGCATCTGGAGAAGATCGGCGCCAGGCTGACCCGGCTGACCCCGGCCCAGGCCGGGTATATCGGCGTCGGCGAGGCGGGTCCCTTCAAGCCCGACCACTACCGCTACTGAGGCGCCGGCGCCGCGCCGGGGCCGGCCAGGGGCGCGATGTTCGGCGTCGATCCCGTCACGCTGGCCCTCGCGGCGCTGTCGGGCGGGCTCGGCACTGGCCTTGCCCTGCGCCATCGTGCCGCCCGGCGGGCCGCCGCCACCGCGGCCGAGGCACAGGCGGCGCTCGTCGGCCGGCTTGAATCGGCCGCCGCCGCCCGCGAGGCGGCCGCGGCGCGCGCCGACGCGATCGCCGCCGAGCTCGCGGCCCTGCGCGCCCAGGCCGCCCGGCAGGCCGAGTCGCTCGAAGCCGCGCGCGCCCTGCTCGCCGGAGCCGTGGAACGGCTGGCGCTGCCGGTATGGCGGCGCTCGCCCGAGCTGCGCATCGTCGACTGCAATCCGGCCTTCGCGGCGGCCGCCGAGGCCAGCGTCGAGCAGGCGATCGCCGAGGGCCGGATGCTGGGCGGACCCCAGGTCGCGCAGCGCGGCCGCGAGCTCGCCGAGGCCGCGATCGCCTCGGGCGCGCCGGCGCGGGCGGAATCGCATGTCGTGGTCGGCGGCGAGCGCCGGCGCCTCGAGCTGATCGAGGCGCCGCTGCCCGGCGGCGGGACGATCGGCGTCGCCGTCGACGTCACCGCGCGCGAGGCGCTGCAGGCCGAGCTGCGCCGCGTCGTCGCCGCGCATGCCGACGTGCTCGAGAACCTGGAGACCGCGATCGCCATCTTCGGCGCCGACCAGCGCCTGCGCTTCTTCAACGGCGCCTATGCGCGGCTCTGGCGGCTGGACGAGGCCTGGCTGCGCGGCGAGCCCGACCTCGGCACCGTGCTCGAGGAGCTGCGCGCCCAGCGCCGCCTGCCCGAATACGCCAATTTCCGCGATTTCAAGCGCCAGCGGCTCAAGCAGTTCACGTCGCTGATCGAGCCGCTGGAGGAGCTGATCTACATCCCCGACGGCACCACCCTGCGCGCGCGCGTCATCCCGCATCCGCTGGGCGGCCTGCTCTTCACCTACGAGGACGTGACCGACAATCTGGTGCTGGAGCGGTCCTACAACACGCTGATGGCGGTGCAGCGCGCGACCATCGACAACCTGCAGGAAGGGGTCGCGGTGATCGGCTCCGACGGCCGCATCAAGCTATGGAACCCGGTCTTCCAGCGGCTCTGGGACCTGTCCGACGACGTGCTGGCGGCGGAGATGCATGTCGGCGAGCTGGTCGACCGCATGCGCCGGCTCGATCCCTTCGCCGGGGCCGGCGCCGATCCCGAGGCGGCGCGCGAGCGCGCCATCGCGCGGCTGATCGACCGCACGCCGCGGCGCGAGCGCATCGACCGCGGCGACGGCATGGTGCTGGCGCTGAGCTCCGTTCCCCTGCCCGACGGCGGCGTCCTGCTCAGCTATGTCGACGTCACCGATTCGACGCGCGTCGAGGACGCGCTGCGCGCGCGGGCCGCGGCGCTGGAGACGGCGGACCGGCTGAAGTCCGAGTTCATCTCGTCGGTCAGCTACGAGCTGCGCACGCCGCTCAACGGCATCATCGGCTTCACCGAGGTGCTGGCGAACCAGTATTTCGGCGAGCTCAATCCGCGCCAGCTCGACTATTGCCGCGACATCATTTCGGCCTCGCACCGCCTGCTGACGATCATCAACGACATCCTCGATCTCGCCTCGATCGAGGCCGGACGCCTGGTGCTGGAGCGCGCGCCGGTCGACGCCCGCGCCGTCCTCGACGGCACGGTGCAGGTGATGGCCGATCTGGCGCGCGACGCGCGCATGACCCTGCGCGTGTCGTCGGGCGAGGGGCTGCCGCCGCTCGACGCCGACGAACGACGCCTGAAGCAGGCGCTGTGCAACCTCGTCTCCAACGCCATCAAGTTCGCGCCGCCCGGTGGGACCGTGATCCTGTCCGCCCGCCAGGACCCGGACGGGATGGCGGCGCTCGCGGTGTCGGATTCCGGGCCGGGCATCGCGCCCGAGGACCAGGACCGTGTCTTCCGCGCCTTCGAGCGCGGCGGCCCGCCCGGCCAGCCGGGTCAGGGGGCGGGGCTCGGGCTCAGCCTCGTGCGCCGCATCGTCGAGCTGCACGGCGGCGAGGTGCGGCTCGAATCCCATGCGGGCGCCGGCACGACCGTGATCTGCCGCATCCCCGTCGCCACGGACGCGGCGCGCGGCTGAGGCGCCCCGGGCGGCGAAGGCGGGGACATCCTGGCCGCGGGTGTCCGGGGAGACCGCAGGGGTCAGCGCAGGGCGGCGCTGCTGCCGGCCATCACCAGCGCGGCATGGCGGCGCATGACCTCGGCGTGCGCGGCGCGTGCGGCGTCGTCGCAATCGGCCTGCGGTCGCGGTTCGGGATCGAAATGCCCGTACCGGTCCACGCCGCTCGCCAGCATGGCCGTGTCGCGGCCGCGCAGCTGGCGCACGCGCGTCGGCACGTAGCGGATCGCGAAGCCGATCCGCCGGTCCGCCGCGACGTTCGGCGCGGAGCCATGGACGATCCGCACATGGTGCAGCGACATCTCGCCGGGCGCGAGCTCGAGGTCGACGGCCTGCGCCTCGTCGACCGCGACCGCGACCTCCTGGCCGCGCGAGAGCATGTTGTCCCGGTCCACGCGTTCGCGATGGGGCAGCTGGTCGTGCAGATGCGAGCCGGGCACCACGCGCATGCAGCCGCTGGCGCGCGTGCTGGGCGAGAAGGCGACCCAGGCGGTCAGCACCTCCGGCTCGCTCAGCCCCCAATAGGTCGAGTCCTGGTGCCAGGACACGAAGCCGCGATCGCCCGGTTCCTTGACGAAGAAATTGCTGTTCCAGACCAGCAGGTCCGGGCCCAGGATCTCGGCCACCGGTCCGACGATCGCCGGATGGCGGACGATGGCGTCGAGCCAGGTGAAGAGCAGATGGCTCTTGTGCCGCTGGTCGCCCTTCAGCGGATGGCCCTGCGCGCGCTCGAACGCCTCCAGCTTCGCGCGCGCATCGGCCGCCGCCGCGGCGCCGATCGCGGGCAGCGGGGCGAGGAAGCCTCGGGCGGCGTAGTCCGCGACGCGCGCGGCCGGCAGCGCGGTCATCGCCGGGTCCGCCTGCTGCCGCCCTTGCGCGGGGACGCCGCCTTGGCGGCCGCGGCCTTGCGCAGCGCCGCCGTCGCGGCCGCGTCGACGCGCCAGTCGCCCTTGTGCCGGCGCAGGACCACGCCGTAGGCCTCGCGCGCATGGCGCGGCGTCTCCTTGCCCAGCCGCACGTCCTGCAGCACCAGCGCCGGGTCGCGCGCGAGCGGCGGTCCATAGCCGCCGCCGCCGGCGATGACGTGGCGGAACAGGTCGCCCTTCGCGAGCCGCACCGGCTCCGTCATCAGCACCGGCAGCACGCGCTGGGCGCGGCCGGGATTGACGATGTTCCAGGACGGGCTGCCGGGCAGGCCGCCATGCAGGCCGAAGGGGGGGAACCGGCGCTTGTCGGAACGCACGGTCAGCAGCGCGTCGTCGGCGAGGATGCGGAAATCCCGCACCATCGCGCAGCCGCCGCGATGCGTGCCGGGACCGCCGCTGTCGGGAACCAGCGCGTAGCGCTCCACGCGCAGCGGTTGCGTCGCCTCGATCATCTCGACCGGCACGTTGGACTGGTTGGCGCCGACATGCACGACGCCCTCCTGTCCGTCCTGTGCCGGCATCCCGCCGGTGGTGCCCATCATGGTCTCGACGAAGACGAAGGCCTTCCCGCCATGCAGGCCGCCGATCGTCGGCAGGGTCGAGCCGCCGCTGCCGTCGGCGGGGACCTTGTGCGGCACGGCCTGGGCGAGGGCGCCCATGAGGCAGTCGATCATCCGGAAGCCGGTGATGCCGCGCGCGCCGCAGGCGGCGGGCGGGCGCGGATTGGCGATCGTGCCGGGCGGCGCGATCACGCGCACGGCGCGCGTGAACCCCTGCGCGTTGGGGATCTCGCTGCCCACCACCGAGCGCAGCGCGGCGTAGGCCGCCGCCTTGGTGAAGGGAACCGGCGAGTTTATGCCGCCGCGCACTTCGGGCGAGGTCCCGGTCCAGTCTACGGTGACCTCGTCGCCCGCGACGGTGAAGGCGACATGGAAGGCGATCGGCTCCGGATTCTCGCCCAGCCCGTCGATATGGTTGGAGAAGCGGTAGGTCCCGTCGGGGATCTCGCGGAATTCCGCGCGCGCCAGGCGCTCGGCGTAGTCGTGGATGGCCGCGAAGGCCGCGCGCAGCGTCGGCTTGCCGTAGCGCCGGAACAGCTCGCCCAGCTCGCGCTCGCCGACCAGGCAGGCGGCGATCTGCGCCCTGAGGTCGCCGATCACCAGATCGGGCAGGCGCACATTGGCCGCGACGATGTCCCAGATCGCCTTGTTCTCGCGGCCGCGATCGACCAGCTTGAGGACCGGCAGGCGCAGTCCCTCCTGGTAGATCTCGGTCGAGCCGATCGAGTTCGAGCCCGGCACGATGCCGCCGACGTCGTTGTGATGCGCCACCGTGGTCGCCCAGGCCTCGAGCGTGCCTTCGACGAAGACCGGACGCACGATGTAGATGTCCGGCAGATGCTGGCCGTCCGCCAGATAGGGGTCGTTGAAGACGAACACGTCGCCGGGATGGATGTCGTCGCCCATCCGCCGGATCAGATTGCTCATCGCGTCGAAGAACGAGCCCAGATGCAGCGGCGTCGTCAGCCCCTGCGCCAGCGTCTGGCCCGCGGCGTCGCAGACCGCGGTCGAGTAGTCCATCGCGTCGCGCACGATGCTCGAATAGGCCGTGCGCATGACGATGAGGGCGAGCTCGTCGGCGATCGTGTCGAGCGCGTTGCGCACGATCTCGAGCAGGAAGGGCGAGATCTCGGGCGCGGCGCCGGGCGGCGCGGTCCCGTCGGCGGCGGTCATGGTCCCACCTCGATGACGATGTTGCCGGCCGCGTCGAGCGCGGCCGACGCGCCCGGCGGCACGACGGACGTGCCTTCGTATTCCTCGACGATCAGCGGGCCGGCGCGCGGCGCCTCGCCGAGATCGGCGCGGTCGACGACCGGGGTCTCGATCGCACCGGTCGCCGGCCCGAAATAGGCCAGGCGCGCGGCGGTCGCGCCGCCGCGCCGTCGTGCGGGCGTGGCGAGCCGGGTGGCGCCGCGCCCGTCGTCGACCAGCGTCGCGGTCGCCTCGATCGCGACCAGTTCGACGGGGGCGTTGTCCATGCGGTGGCCATAGGTGCGCGCGTGCTCGGCCTCGAAGGCCGCGGCCGCGGCGGCCAGCGACCCCGCATCCAGCGTCTCGCCGAGCGGCACCTGCAGCTCGAAGGCCTGGCCGGCATAGCGCATCGCGGCGGCGCGGCGCAGGACCAGACGCTCGGTCGCATAGCCGAGCGCGCCGGCGACGGTCTTCTCCAGCGCGGCGAAGGCGCGCGCCAGCGCCGCGGGCCGGACCGCGTCGATGCGGCGCAGGAAGGCCTGGCTGCGGCTGAACTCGACCGGCGCGACGCCGAGGCCGAGGGCGGAGAACACGCCGGCCGCCGGCGGAACCAGCACGCGCGTCATCTGCAGCTGGCGCGCGAGCTCGGCCGCGAAGATGCCGCCATTGCCGCCGAAGGCCATCAGCACGCAGTCGCGCGGATCGCGGCCGCGATAGGTGGAGACCGCCTTCACCGCGCGCATCATGTTGGCGCTCGCCACCAGATGCACGGCCCAGGCGGCCTCGCGCAGCGACAGGCCGAGCGGCTCCGCGACATGGCGCGCGATCGCCCGCTCGCCCAGCGCGGCGTCGATCGGCACCGTGCCGCCGGCGATCGCCACGGGGTTGATGAAGCCGAGGACGACGTTGGCGTCCGTGACGGTCGCATCCGTTCCGCCGAGGCCGTAGCAGGCCGGACCCGGCACCGCGCCCGCGCTGCGCGGGCCGACCTTCAGGGCGTTGCCCTTGTCGGACCAGACGATCGAACCGCCGCCGGCGCCGACCTCGGAGATGTCGATGACCGGCAGGCGCAGCGCATAGCCGCCGCCCTTGACCAGCCGCGACGACAGCGAGATCCCGCCGCCGACCTCGTACTCGTCGGTGCGCAGGATGCGGCCGCCCTCGATCATCGATGCCTTGGCCGTCGTGCCGCCCATGTCGAGCGTGATGACGTTGGGATAGCCGCTGCGCGCGGCCTGGTGCGCGGCGCCGATCACGCCGGCCGCGGGCCCGCACTCGACGATGCGCGCCGGCACCTTGCGCACCATCGCCGAGTCGAGGATGCCGCCCGCGGACTGCATCACCAGCAGGCGCGCGCCGATCTTCGCCCCGCGCAGCTGCCGCGCGAGCGAGGCGATGTAGCCGGCCACGGGCGGGCCGACATAGGAATTGATCACCGCCGTCGAGGTGCGTTCGTATTCGCGCATCTCCGGCAGGATGTCGGCCGAGAGCGTCACGTAGACGCCGGGCAGGCTCTCGCGCAGCATCGCGCCGACCCGCCGCTCGTGGGCGGGATTGACATAGGCGTGCAGGAAGGACACCGCGACCGCCTCGACCTTCTCGCGCCGCAGGATCTCGATGGCGGCGCGCACGTCGTCCTCGTCGAGCGGCGTGACGACGGCGCCGTCGGCGCCGAGGCGCTCGCGGACCTCCAGGCGCAGGTCGCGCGGCACCAGCGGCGCCGGCTTGACGTAGAGCGGGTCGTAGAGGCGCGGGACCCGGATGCGCCGGAACTCCAGCACGTCGCGGAAGCCGTGCGTGGTGATCAGCGCCGTGCGCGCGCCGCGATTCTCGAGGATCGCGTTGGTGGCGACGGTGCAGCCATGCAGGACTTCGCCGACCTGCGCGCGCGGCGCGCCCACGTCGGCGAGCAGCGCGCAGAGCCCCTCGACCACCGCGCGGCCATAGTCGTCGGGCGTCGACGGCACCTTCCATGTGGCGATCGTCCCGTCGGCGCCGAAATAGGCAAGGTCCGTGAACGTGCCGCCGATGTCGGCGGCGACCCGGAACGACTTGGTGTCGGTGCTGGTGCCGGTCTCGGCCACGTGTCCGGTCCTTCTGGCTATGGAGGATCGCTTGAGGCTAGGCGGCATGCTGGCATAACGTCAAATGAATGGAAATTTTCGTCGAGCATGAGCTTCGCTTATGTGACGGAGGGCGGCGATGAACATCGTCCAGATCGAGACCTTCTACTGGGCGGCCCGGCTGGGGTCGTTCCAGGCCGCCGCGGAACGCCTCGCCACCACCCAGCCCGGCATCTCGATGCGCATCCGGCAGCTCGAGCAGTCGCTCGGCGTCGAACTCTTCGACCGCACGGGTCGCACCGCGCGGCTGACGCCGAAGGGGCGCGAGCTGGTCGAGGAGGCGCGCGACCTGCTCGCGATCGCGGACCGGATCCGCGAGCGGATCGGCGACCACGCGGCGCTGGCCGGCCGGCTGCGGCTGGGGGTCGTCGACTCGATCGCGCTCACCTGGCTGCCCGAGCTTCTGGCGCGCATCCGGACCACCTTCCCGAAGCTCGACATCGAGCTCGAGGTGCACCAGACCTTCCCGCTGCTCGGCCAGCTCGCCCAGCGCGACATCGATCTGGCGATCGTCGCCGGTCCGGTCGACGACCCGCAATTCGCCGTCACCGTCATCCACGCCCGCACGCAGGGCTGGTTCGCGGCGCCGCGGCTGACGCGCAGGGGCGGCGCGGCGCTGACGCCGCACGACCTGGCCGAGCTGCCGGTCCTGACCTACACGCGCGGCTCGCATCAGCACCAGACGATCCTGCGCTGGTTCCAGGCCGCCGGGGCCATGCCGCGCCGGCTGACGATCTGCTCGAGCCTCGCCACGATCGTGCGCCTCGGGGCCGCGGGGCTCGGCATCTGCCTGCAGACGCCCCAGGTCCTGGCGCGCGAGCTTGCGGCAGGCGAACTGGTCCCGCTCGCGACGACGCTGCCGGTCCCGGACATCGAATATGCGGCGGCGCATCTGGCCGCCGAGGGCGCCGTCGCCAGCCGCATGGTCGCCAGCCTGGCGGCGGAGGTCGGCGCCACGGCGACGCAGCGCGCGGCGGGCGCCGGACGATCCCCGGCGCCGGGCCGCCGGCGCGGCCATCCATAACGACGGCAAATGTGTCCGGATCAGGACTTATGATTGGACTTGCATGACGTGCAAGGTTCAACTTCGGAGATGACGGGGCGTGCGCGGCCGCGCCGCCGGCCTGCCTGCCGACGGCGCCACGCATCCCCCCAACGATCCAGGGGAGGCTCAGCGATGCGCAGATTGATGATGGCGGTTGTCGCGTTGGCGTTCGCCGTGGCGGCGACCGGCGCGGCCCAGGCGCAGCGGACGCTGCGGATCAACGAATCCCTCGGGCCGGGCAGCGTCGAGGATGTCGCCCTGCAGGAGTTCAAGCGGCTGGTCGAGGCCAACGCCGCCGCCGGTCTGCAGATCCGGATCTTCCATAACGACGCGCTGGGCAATCCGCAGACCTCGCTCGAGAACCTGATGACCGGGACGCTCGACCTCTACTCGGGCGCCATGGAGTATTACCAGCCGATCGCGCCGGTGGAGATCGGGCTGATGTCGGTTCCCTACGTGCTGCGCGACCATGCCCATATGCGCCGCTACCTGACCAGCGGCGCCTTCGACGCCGCGCGCCAGCAGCTCCTCGCCCGCGGCATCCGCTTCGTCTCGACGGAATTCAACGCCGATCGCGGGCCCTACCGCGTGTTCGTCTCGACGCGCGCGGTCACCCAGCTGTCGGATCTGCAGGGCCTGCGCATCCGCATGTTCCCCAACGAGATCGCGGTACGCGCGTGGCGCCATCTCGGCACCGTGCCGACCATCCTGCCGCACACCGAGACCTATCTGGCCCTGCGCCAGGGCGTGGTCCAGGGCGCGCCCTATCCGATGGCCGCGATCCGGCCGACGCGCTTCGCGGAGGTCGCCGCCTTCCTGTTCCGCACGGACGAATTCCCGCAGACCTGGCCGATGACGATCTCCGATCGCGTCTGGGGCCAGCTCAACGCCGCCCAGCGCGAGACGATCGTCGCCGCCGCCAACGCCGCGGGCAAGCTCTACGCCAGCGAGACGCTGCGGCGGATCGACGGCGACGTCGAGGCGATGCGGCGCGAGAACAACCTGAAGATCGCGGATGTCGATCTCGCGCCGTTCCGCAAGCACATGGAGGCCTTCCACCAGGAGCTGATCCGCGAAGGCGCGATGCCGCAGGCGCTCTACGACGCCGTGGCGCGCCTCGCCGACGCGCGGTGAGGCGGCGGGGTGGCCGCCGTCGCGTTGCGGCTGCTGTCGGTGCCGATCGCCGCGCTTTGCCGGCTGATCGACGCCGCGACCTGCCTCATGCTCGCCGCGATCGTCGCGATCGGCGCGGCGGAGCTGGCCGGCCGCAATCTCTTCAACCACTCCTTCGTCTGGGCGCATGAAGCGGCCCTGCTGCTCGCCAACTGGGTCTATTTCCTCGGCATCTGCATCGTCTACCAGCACAAGGGCGACGTCACGGTCGGCTTCCTCGTCGAGCGGCTGGGTCCGGCGACGCGCCGCTACTGGACGGCGGCCTGCCATCTCGCCGCCGCGACCTTCTTCGCGATCGTCGCCGTCCATGGATGGGAATTGCTGAAGCTCCAGGCGCCGTTCCGCAGCACCGGCATGGGCATCCCCAACCCGGCCTTCTCCGCGCCGGTCGTGGCCGGCGCCGCGATCCTCGTGCTGATGACGCTGCGCGACATGCTTGCCGCGCTCGCCGGCGCCGAGGCCGGTCCGCCGCCGGCCGCCGGCGCCGCCGGCTGACGGGGGATCGTCGCGATGGTGTCGGCGATCCTGATCGGCCTGTTCCTGGCGCTGACGGCCATCGGGCTGCCGGTCTCGGTCGCGATCGGCATGGCGACCGTCGTCGGGATGCTGGTGGGCGGCTACGATCCCATGTCGATCCCGCAGAAGATGGCGGCGAGCGTCCAGAGCATCGAGCTGATGGCGATCCCCTTCTTCATCCTCGCCGCCTGCCTGATGAACGCGATGGGCATCACGCGGCGGATCTTCGCCTTCGCGACCGCGCTGGTCGGATCGATGCGCGGCGGGCTCGCGCAGGCGAACGTGGTGGCCGGGACGATCTTCTCCGGCATTTCCGGTGCGGCCGTGGCCGATGCCGCCGCGCTGGGCTCGATCTCGATGAAGGAGATGCCGAAGGCCGGCTACCCCCGCCCCTTCGCGGGCGCGGTGGTGATCGCGGTCTCGACCCTGGGGCCGATCATCCCGCCCTCGATCATGATGGTCGTCTACGCGATCGTCGCCAATGTCTCGATCGCACGCATGTTCGTCGCCGGGATCGTGCCCGGCCTGCTGATCGCCGCGCTGCTGATGGCCATGATCTGGCTGCTGGGGCGGACCGGCCATGTCCGCTATCCCGAACCCACCCGCTTCTCGGGCGCGGCGCTGTGGCAGGCGACCCGGCACGCCTTCCTCGCGCTGCTCGCACCGGTCGTGATCCTGCGCGGCATGGCGGTGGGATGGACGACGCCGACCGAGGCGGGCGTGCTCGCGGTGCTCTATTCGATCCTGGTCGGCTGCATCCATCGCGAATTCTCGTTCGCCGTCCTGCGCGAGGCGCTGCGCGAGACGATCGTCGCCACGGCGCTGGTGATGTACATCATCGCCGTGTCCTCGGCGCTGTCCTGGGTCTTCGTCGCCGAGGGCACGGCGGCCGACATCGCCGCGCTGATCGGCCGCGTCGTCGACGGGCCGGTGCAGTTCCTGATCGTCGCCAACGTCTTCCTGCTCGTGCTCGGATGCCTGATCGAGACGCTGCCGGCGATGCTCATCGCGCTGCCGATCCTCCTGCCGGCGGCGCAGTCGCTGGGGATCGATCTCGTGCATTTCGGCATCGTCGTGATCTTCAACCTGATCGTCGGGATCATGACGCCGCCGATGGGCATCGGGCTCTACATCCTGGTCGCGATCGGCAAGCTGAAGTTCGGCGAGCTGGTGCGCGCCTGCATCCCCTTCATCCTCGTCCTGCTCGCCGCGCTGATGCTGCTGACCTTCGTGCCGGCGCTCTCGCTCTGGCTGCCGGATCTGACGATGCCCGTGCCGGGGCGGCGCTGAACGGAGGGCCGGGATGGACATCGTCGTGCGCAATGGCCTGGTGCATGACGGTGCCGGGAAACCGCCGGTCCGGGCCGATCTGGGGATCGACCGCGGCCGGATCGCGGCCATCGGCGCGATCGACGCGCCGGGCGCGCGGCAGATCGACGCCGCCGGCCTGCTGGTGACGCCGGGCTTCATCGACATCCACAGCCACTCGGACTACACGCTGCTGGTCGACCCGCGCGCCGCGAGCGCCATCCACCAGGGCGTGACGCTGGAGGTGATCGGCAATTGCGGCTTCGGCTGTGCGCCGGTGGGCGACCCGCGTCTTGCCGGGACGGCCATATACGGTTTCGACGGCTCCGTGCCGCTCGCCTGGCGGGGCCTGGGCAGCTATCTCGACCGGCTGGAGCAGGCGAAGCCCGCCGTCAACGTGATGACACTGGTGCCGAACGGCCAGCTGCGACTGGCGGCGGTCGGGCTGTCGGAGGATCCCGCCGATCGCGCGCAGACCGAGGCCATGCGCGTGCTGCTGCGCGAGGGGCTGTCGGAGGGGGCCTTCGGCTACTCGGTCGGGCTGGAATACCCGGCCGAGCGCGGCGCCTCGGCGGCGGAGCTGACCGCGCTCGCGCAGGAGACGGGGCGCGCGGGCGGGCTCTTCGCCACCCATACCCGGCGGCGCGCCGAGCGCGCGGCGGAATCGGTCGGCGAGGTGCTCGCGATCGCGCGCGCGGCGGCGGTCCGCCTGCAGGTCAGCCATATCGTGCCGCGTTCCGGGATCGACGAGAGCCGGCGCTGCATCGACGCCGTCGACGCGGCGCGCGCGGCCGGCCAGGACGTCGCCTTCGACATGCACACGCGGCTCTACGGCACGACGATGCTGTCGACGCTGATCCCCTCCTGGGCCCTGGCCGAGGGCGAGGCGGGGCTGCGCCGCCATCTGGCCAGCGCCGCGAGCCGGGCGCGGATGAAGACCTATCCCTCGATCGCGACCAGCGTCGGCGACTGGGAGAAGGTCGTGCTGCTCGCGGTGCCGCGTCGCCCCGAACTCTCCCGCCTCAGCCTTGCCGAGATCGGGCGGCGCATGGGGCGCGATCCGCACGACGCGGCCCTCGACCTGCTCGCCGAGGAGGCGGCGACGCCGCACCGGATCATGATGATCCTGCATACCTACGACGCGCAGATGCAGAAGGAGGCGTTCGTGCATCCGCTCTGCGCGCCCGGTTCCGACGCCACGACGCTGGCGCCGGACGGACCGCTGGCGGAAAAGACCTTCCATGGCGCCTATTCCTGGGCGTCCTGGTACTGGCGCGCGATGGTTCGCGACTGGCGGCTGCTGACGCCGGAAGAGGCGGTCCATCGCCTGACCGGGCTGCCGGCCTCGATCCTCGGTCTCTCCGGCCGCGGCACGATCCGGGTCGGCGCCAGCGCCGATCTGGCGATCTTCGACCCCGCTGCATTCGGGGAGCGGGCCACGATCTTCGAGCCCAACATCCTGGCGACCGGCATGCGCCATGTCCTCGTCAACGGCGTGCCGGCGCTCGTGGACGGCGCGCCGACCGGCGCGCGGGCCGGTTCGGTGCTGCGGCGCGCCGGCCCGCCGATCGCGTTCTGAGCCAGCCGCCTTCAGGCGGCGAAGCCGGCGACGCCCTTGCTGGTCGAATACTCGAAATGCAGCGCCGTGCCGGGATGCACGCGGCCATGGATCGCATGCGCCGCGGCGGCCGCCTCGGCGAAGCCCGACAGGATCAGCTTGAGCTTGCCGGGATAGGTCGCGATGTCGCCGATGGCGTGGATGCCGTCCAGCGACGTGGCGCAGGTCGCGGGATCGACCGTGATCAGATTGCGCTCCAGCGCCAGGCCCCATTGGGCGATCGGACCCAGGTTCTGCGAGAGGCCGAAGAAGGCCAGCAGATGGTCGGCGGGAAGGCGGCGGGTGCCCCCGTCGAGATCCTTGACCGTCACGGCACCGAGGACGCCGCCCTCGCCCTCCAGCGCGTCGAGCTGATACGGCGTGACGAGGGCGATCCGGCCGGCGGCGGCCAGTGCCTTGACCTTCTCGACGGTGTCCGGTGCGGCGCGGAACTTGTCGCGGCGATGGACGACGTCGATATGCGCGGCGATCTCGGCGAGCGAAATGGTCCAGTCCAGCGCCGAGTCGCCGCCGCCGGCGATCACCAGCCGCTTGCCGCGGAAATCCTCGCGCCGCGCCACCAGGTAATGGACGCAGCCGCGCTCGAACTCCTCCAGCCGGGCGATCGGCGGGCGGTTCGGCCCGAAGGCGCCGACGCCGGCGGCGACGATCACGGCGCGCGCGACGATCGTCGTGCCCCGCGAGGTCGTGAGGATCCAGTCGTCGCCCACGCGCGCCAGCCCCTCGACGCGCTGGCCGAGATGGAACACCGGCGCGAAGGGTTGCGCCTGCTCCTCCAGCCGGCGGATCAGGTCGATCGCGTCGATGCGCGGATGGCCGGGGATGTCGTAGATCGGCTTCTCCGGGTAGAGCGCCGCGCATTGGCCGCCGATCGCGTCGAGCGCGTCGATCACGTGGCAGCGCATCTTCAGCATGCCGCATTCGAACACGGCGAACAGGCCGACGGGGCCGGCGCCGATGATGGCGACGTCGGTGCGCACGGAACTCATGGCGTCTCCGGGTCCAGGCTGGGAGCCGGGAAAATGAAGCGTCTGCCTGCCGCGATCAACCCCCGGACGCGTCGCCGCCGCGTGGCCACATGCGCTCGAACACCCGGTCGCGCTTGACAAGCAGGTGGTGCAGCGCGATCGCGACATGCCCCAGCGCCAGCGCACCCAGCAGCAGCGCCAGCGTGCCGTGGACCGCGAAGAAGCGGCCCGCCAGATCGCTGTCCTGGGGCACCAGCGGCATCGCCGGCAGGTTGAAGCCGCCGACCGTGACCAGCGCCGGATAGGCGGTCACGCCCGCCCAGCCGGCAAGGGGAACGGCGAAGAGCAGCACGTAGAAGACACGGCCGAGCCCCCCCGCCAGCCGCCGCCGCAGCGGCGAAAGCTCCGCCGGATAGGCCGGCACGCCCAGCCGCAGCCGCAGCGCGAGGCGCAGCACGATCGCCAGGGGGACCAGGAAGCCGATCGCCTTGTGCCAGGCGTAGAGCGTGTTGGTCAGCCCGTCCCAGAGACCGGCTTCGCCGCGGGCGGTCATCCACGCCCCGACCGGGATCAGGATCGCCACGGCGGCGGCGATGCCCCAATGCAGGGCGCGCCAGAGGGGCGGATAGCTCGATGCCGTCGCCGACGGCCGGGGATCTTGCATGGGACACCTCGCACAGGCGCACTGCCGCGTCGCGACGCGAAGGAAAGCACGACCCGGGGGCCGCCGTATACGGGGCGTCCGGCGACGTCTTCAGCGCGGCTTCGCCGGATTGCGGATCGCCT
>JBIKLI010000291.1:0-5643 GCA_044359885.1 Alphaproteobacteria bacterium
GCGCCGTCGAACTCGCCGAGACGATCGTCCTCGGACGGACCCGCGGCCTCCGTGCCGCGGATCGCCCCGTTTGCGCTTCCGACGCGCTGATCGGAATCGGCCTGCCGGCCGACTGCGTGGCCCCCATCATCGCGTTGTCGACCGAGGTTCGATTCCCCGACGGCGGGATGATCCTGAAAGCGGGCGACGCGTCCGAAGCCGCCTATCTGCTGCTTTCCGGAGAAGTTCTCATCAGCCTCGGCGCAGGTGACGGCAAGCCGGCGGCACGCCTTGCGGTGCTCGCGCCGGGCGTGCTCTTCGGGGAGACCGCCCTCCTCGGACAGTCCCGGCGGACGGCCGACGCCACCGCGCGCGGCGACGTCGTCTGCCTGCGCATCAATGGGGCCGACATCGCCCAGCTGCGTGAAAACTCGCCGGAGATCGCCTGGCGGTTCCTGGCGACCGTGGCACGCCAGCTCGCGATCCATCTGCGCACCGCGAACGTGACCATCGCGAAATTCGAGGCCTAGCCGGGCAGACGCATGCGACGCCACGCATGGCCGGGTTGCGCGGTTTCCCAATCGACGCCTGCCCGCGGGCGGCCATAGACTTCCATCCATGACGCCGGATAGCCGCCCTCTCGCAGCCCCCGCCATGCCGCCCCAGGCCGCGACATTCGCGGTCGTTTTCTCGCTGTCGTTCTGCCACCTGCTGAACGACCTCATGCAGTCGATGCTGCCGGCCATCTATCCGGTGCTGAAGGATGCGCACCGCCTCGATTTCGGCCAGATCGGGCTGATCACGCTGGCGTTCCAGTGCACGGCCTCGCTGTTCCAGCCGGTCGTCGGCATGATCACCGACCGCAAGCCGATGCCCTATTCGCTTGCCACCGGCATGGCGTCGACATTGTTCGGGCTGCTGCTGCTCAGCCGCGCCGCGGACTACGCGACGATCCTGGTCGCCGCCTGTCTGGTGGGACTGGGCTCGGCGGTGTTCCACCCGGAGGCGTCGCGCGTCGCACGCCTGGCCTCGGGTGGCCGCCACGGGCTCGCCCAGTCCCTGTTCCAGGTCGGCGGCAACGCAGGATCGGCGATCGGTCCGCTGCTGGCGGCGCTGATCGTCGTTCCGAACGGCCAGGCGAGCGTCGCCTGGTTTTCCGCCGCTGCGTTCATGGCGATGTTCGTGCTCGTCCTCGTCGGGGGATGGTATGCGCGCAACCGTCCGGCGCCCAGGACCCCTGGTGCCGGCCCCGGCGCCAGGCTCGCCTCGCAACTCGCGCAGCCCCGGGTGGCCGTCGCCCTGGCCGTCCTCGTCGCCCTGCTCTTCTCGAAGACCTTCTACAGCGCCAGCCTGAGTTCCTATTTCACCTTCTATCTGATGCGGAGGTTCGGGGTCGACGTCGAGACGGCGCAGTTCGCGCTGTTCGCCTTCCTGGTCTCGGCCCCCCTGGGTGCCCTGCTGGGCGGATGGCTCGGCGACCGGATCGGTCGCCTGCCGATCATCTGGATATCCGTGCTGGGCGCGTTGCCCTTCACGCTGGCCCTCCCGCATGTCGGACTGGCAGCGACTGTCGCGCTCGCCTTCGTCATCGGGCTGATCATGTCGTCATCGTTCTCGGCGATCCTGGTGTTCGCCCAGGATCTGCTGCCGGGCCGCGTCGGGCTGGTCGCGGGCGTGTTCTTCGGTTTCTCTTTCGGGCTCGGCGGAATCGGCGCGGCGGCGCTCGGCGAACTTGCGGACCGGACGAGCCTCGAGACCGTGTACGCGATCTCCGCCTTCCTGCCGGCAATCGGATTGCTGGCCATATTCCTGCCGCGGCAGGTGCCGCGAATCTAGCCCCGGACGACGCGCGGCCGGACGACGATTCCGCGGCGAGGAGATGACCTCGATGGTCCAGCCGCTACCCTGCGACCTTCTGATCACCGGCGGCCATGTACTGACCATGGAACCGGGCGCCGCCGAATTCCGCGACGGCGCGGTGGCGATCGCAGACGGCCTCGTCCTCGCGGTGGGCGAACGCGCGACCATCGCCGCGCGTCATGCTGCCCGCACGACGCTCGACGCGTCGGGATGCGTCGTGATGCCGGGACTGGTCGACGCCTATGCGCATGCGGGCCACGGCATGATCCGCGGGCTTTTCCACCCGCAATCCGGATGGCCCGCCTATCCGCTGTACTGGCACCATACCGAAGCCGAATGGTGGCGCGCCGAGGCCGATCTTTCCGCGCTCGAAAGGCTGATGGCCGGCGTGACCACTGGCCTGTCGGTGATCGGAGCCACGCCGGCGCGGGCCGACGACACGGCCTTCGCGGACGCGAACGCCGAGGCCTATCTCGCAGCCGGCCTATCGCTGGTGATCGCCATCGGACCGCCCGATCCGATCTTTCCGCATCTGCCGCTGCCGCTCGCCGGCAGTTTCCCGGATGGCGCGGGATGGTCGGCGCGGCCATTCACCGAAGCCGAGGCGCTCGCGGTGTCCTGTGCGGTGATCCGCCGTTGGAACGGGGCGGGTGGCGGCCGCATCGGCGTCGCACTGGCTCCGCCCTATCTTTTCGGGCGTCACGTCATGCACCGGCGCCAGCCGCATCGACTGCCCGATGCCACCGACGCTCCGGTCATGCTGGCCCACGCACGACTGATGCGCGAGGTCGCGGACAGCCATCGCGTCGCGATCCAGACCCATGTGTTCCGCGGTTCGGTCGAGTTCGCGCTGCGACATTTCGGCGAGGCCGAAGTCGAGCGACTGCTCGCCGGTCCGGTCGTCGCTGCGCATGCGAACGGCCTTTCGGAGCGGGAGATCCGGGTCCTGGGCGCGCATGGCTGCGGGATCGCGGCGGTCGCCTTCACCCATGAGAACCTCTGGTACGGCATGGCGCCGATCCCGGCGCTGGTGCGCGCCGGCTGCAAGGTGGCGATCACGACCGACGGCGCCGCCCCCTATGCGTCGCTGGATCCCTGGCGGGAACTGTCCCGCACCGCCTGGAACCAGTGGATCGCGGCGGATACGCAGTCCGTCATGCCGCCGGAGACGCTTCTGCGCATGGTGACGATCGACGCCGCACGGGCGCTGGGACACGACGCACGTATCGGTTCGCTTGCGCCGGGAAAGGATGCCGACCTGATCGTGGTCGATCTCGACGCCGCCCATCTGGGACCTGTGCACGATCTGCCGACCAGCCTCGCGCTCTACGCCACCGCCGCCGATGTCCGAGACGTCGTCGCCAAGGGCGAGGTGCTGCTCCGCGACCGAAGACCCACTCGGGTCGACGCGCCGGCGATCAGGGCGACGGCGCGCGAATTCGCGGCCCGTGCCGCCGCACGCGTGGATCTGGGCGCCTTCCGACGCGGCGAGGCCCGCTGGGGAGGCGGGGCGGACTGGCCGTCGCCCTGAGGAAAGGATTCCCGCCGCCCGGCATGGACGCGTCCCGGGTTCGGCGGCGGCTCTGGAAGCGCTGCGGCTTGCGGAAGAACCGATAGACCATAGGTTCGAACGCTGCGATGGGCAGCGTGCCATAATCCGGCTCTATGGCGTTCCGGTCGCATTTCTCGCAGAAATAGGCCGTAATCTGGAACGCGGGATGACCACGGAATTTCTCGAGCATGGCGGCCGGAGGTCGGGTGGTTGGCGCGGTGGTAGAACTGGAAGGAGCGAGGGTCTGGCCGATGTCGTGCAGCAACGCCAGCACGACCATCTCCTCATCGGCACCGTCGCGAAGCGCCAGCGTGGCGCTCTGCAGCGAGTGGCGATGATTGTTCGTCTGCCAGCCATAGCTTGGTTCGTCCTTCGAAGACTCGAGGACCGCGAGCACTTCCATCGCCTGACGGACGCGATGATTGAGTCCGCTCTGGCGTTCGATGGTCGTCCAGTCCACGGCGCTGCTGGTCTCGAACGTGTTGCCGGACGTCCGCTGCCAACCGGCGCCGCCGAGCGGCACGCGGATGTCGGCCCGCCACCAGTCCGAGACCTCGCGCTCAGATTCGGTCGGACCGTCCGCGACGGAATAGGCTGGTCGCCATTCAGCCGCGGATCCTGGATGCGAAATACGATTTCTCCCTGGCGCGACGCTTGGAAATCGTCTCCAGCATCTTGAAAGGTCGCGTGGCGCTCGAGCCCCGGCCGGTCGTTGCAGGGGAAGGTCAGGACGGGTCTTCGTTGGAACCTCGCAGCCGCCCTGGCTGTCTAGTTATCGGCCGGTGCGAGCGCACAGCAATCGACGCTGCGCTTCGTTCCGCATCCTGACCTCAAGGTGGTCGATCCGGTCCACAACACCGCGGCGATCACCAACCAGCATGCCTATCTCGTTGACGATACGCTTTTCGCGTTCGATGCCGATCCGGCGCAACCGCGTCATCAAGATCAGCCAGTCTACGACCTCGCGCGCTTCCTGTCGGGGTTGCGAACGGCATGGCAGCGTGGAGACGTGCGTCCGACATCGGCGGCGAATCCGAAGGTGAAGCGTGGGCGCCGGCGTGCGGACCCGCTGGTGTCGGTCACCGAGCAATCACGCGTCTGGTTCCTGGCCGAACCTTGGAAGACAAGTCGTGAACGCCTCGACCGTCTCCAGGCCCGACATCCCGGGGACTATCCCGATGGCCGTCTGCGTACCCTTCGGAGGCGAGTTGAGGGATGGCGGATGGAACATGCACGCGCCCTAATTCTCGGAGGGGCGGCCGACCCGGCGCCGCCTCACGCGGATGGTCCCTCGGGAGCATCCGCGTGAGGCAACCGGCATAGCGCGCCGGTAAAATCGTTTGGTGAGGCAATGCGGCCTCTCATCCAGATTGTCGCGCCATGCTTCGACACGGCCGAAACCGGCCGGTTCTCGGAATCCTGGGCGGTGGAGGCCGTCGTCGAGACGCTGCATGACGGCGTATGCGTCGGACGACGCGGCATCTTCGCCGGACGCCGCATGGATCTCGGCGCATCGACGCCGCTGCGGGTGGACGACATGCGGATCACGGTCAATCCGCATCGCCAGCAGATGCTGGATCCCGTCTTCTTCGAGATGTTCGGGATGGACATCGCGGCGGCCCGCAGCATGGTGGTGAAGCCGCAGGGCCATTCCCGGGCCGCCTTCGACCTGTGGTTTCCACCGGAAGGGATCCTTCAGGTCGACGTGCCGGGGCTCAACATGCCGGTGCTGTCGCGCTTCGGCCATCGACGATACCCTCGCCCGATCTTTCCGCTGGATCTCGACATGCAATGGGCGCTGCCGTGATCCCGGCGGCGATCCAGGCTTTTCAGGCGATGGTGTGGGTGACCGTCAGCCGCGGCGGCGTGCGGAACGTCTGGGCGATCACGCAGTAGCGCTCTGCCATCTCGACGAGTTTGGCGATCTTCTCCGCCGGAGCCGTGCTTTCGATGTCGAAACGCAACCCGACCTCGGTCAGGCCCACCGGTGCGGTACGGTCGACCCCAAGGGTGCCGCGTGCGTCCCAGATCCCTTCGGCGACGATCCGCGCCCCGGAGATCGGGATCGACATCGCGGTCGCGACCGCCGCCAGGGTAACGCCGGCGCACCCGACCAGTGCCTCCAGCAGCATGTCGGCGGAGCAGGCGAGTTCGCCCGAACCGCCGCCGGCGGGATGCAGACCGGCGCGCGTCTCACCGGTCCAGACCTTGACCGCGCAGGCCACGCCGGACAGGTCCACGCGCCCCTCGGC
>JBIKLI010000292.1:0-5630 GCA_044359885.1 Alphaproteobacteria bacterium
GCTTCGCCGCGCGGCGCTGGGCGCAATCCGCCTGGTGGTCGAGAACCGGCTGCGCCTGCCGCTGACGGCGGCGTTCGGCGCCGCGCTCGGCCTGCACGGCCGGATCGGCGACGACGGGTCCCGCACTGGCGTGGTCGCGGGCGAATTGCTGGCGTTCTTCGCCGACCGGCTCAAGGTGGCGCTGCGCGAGAAGGGCGTTCGCCACGACCTGATCGACGCGGTGTTCGCGCTGGGCGGCGAGGACGACCTCGTTCGCCTGCTGGCGCGGGTCGAGGCGCTGGCCGCGTTCCTCGGCGGCGAGGACGGCGCCAATCTGCTGATCGCCTTCCGGCGCGGCGCCAACATCGTCGCGATCGAGGAGAAGAAGGACAAGGCGCGCCATGACGGTGCGGTCCTGGCGACGGCGCTGGTCCTGGCCGAGGAGCAGGCCCTGGCCGCGGCGCTCGACGCCGCGAGGCCGGTGGTCGATGCCGCGCTGATGCGCGAGGATTTCGCCGCCGCGATGGCCGCGCTGGCCGGACTAAGGGGCCCGGTCGACGCGTTCTTCGCCAAGGTGACCGTGAACGATCCCGACCCGGCGCTGCGCGCCAACCGGCTGCGCCTCCTGTCGCGCATCCGCGCCACGCTGGGTCAGGTCGCGGATTTCACCCGCATCGAAGGCTGAGGGTGGGGCAGATGGCGAAATGGGTCTATTCCTTCGGCGAGGGCCGCAGCGACGGCAACGCGGGTCTGCGCGACCTGCTTGGCGGCAAGGGCGCCAATCTCGCCGAGATGAGCAATCTCGGCCTGCCGGTGCCGCCGGGCTTCACCATCACCACCGAGGTCTGCACCCATTTCTACGCGCATGAGCGGCGCTATCCGGCCGAACTCGAGACGCAGGTCAGGGCCGCGATGGCCGAGATCGAGCGCATCGTCGGCCGGCGCTTCGGGGACGCGGCCGATCCGCTGCTGGTTTCGGTGCGGTCAGGCGCCCGCGCCTCGATGCCGGGGATGATGGACACGGTCCTCAACCTGGGCCTCAACGACCGCTCGGTTCAGGGCCTCGCGCGCGCCGCGAAGAACGAGCGCTTCGCCTGGGACAGCTATCGCCGCTTCATCCAGATGTACGGCAATGTCGTGCTGGACATCGACCATCATCACTTCGAGGAACTGCTCGACCAGCTCAAGGACGAGAAGGGCGCCTCGCTCGACACCGAGCTTGCGGCCGAGGACTGGCGCGAACTGGTCGGCCGCTACAAGGACATGGTCGCGCAGGAGCTGGGCCGGCCCTTCCCGCAGGATCCCCGCGAGCAGCTCTGGGGGGCGATCGGCGCCGTGTTCTCCAGCTGGATGAACCAGCGCGCCATCACCTACCGCAAGCTGCATGCGATCCCCGAGGATTGGGGCACGGCGGTGAACGTCCAGGCCATGGTCTTCGGCAACATGGGCGAGGACTGCGCCACCGGCGTCGCCTTCACCCGCGACCCGTCGACCGGGGAGAACGTCTTCTACGGCGAGTATCTGGTGAACGCGCAGGGCGAGGACGTGGTCGCCGGCATCCGGACGCCGCAGCAGCTGACCATCGCCGGGCGCGCGAAGCAGAAATCGAAGATGCCGGCGATGGAAGAGGTCATGCCCGACGTCTTCGCGCAGCTGGCCGACGTGCGCGACCGCCTGGAGCGGCACTACCGCGACATGCAGGACATCGAGTTCACGGTCGAGCGCGGCAAGCTCTACATGCTGCAGACGCGCGGCGGCAAGCGCACGGCGGCCGCGGCGCTGAAGATCGCGGTCGACATGGTCGCCGAGGGGCTGATCGACAGGGCCACCGCGGTGCGCCGCATCGAGCCGGCCTCGCTCGATCAGTTGCTCCATCCCACGCTCGATCCCAAGGCGCCGCGCGTCGGCTTCGCGCGCGGCCTGCCGGCGTCGCCCGGCGCCGCCGCCGGCGCGGTGGTGTTCTCCGCCGACGAGGCCGAACGGCGGGCCAAGGCAGGCGAGGCGGTGGTGCTGGTGCGCGTCGAGACCAGCCCCGAGGACATCCACGGCATGCATGCCGCGACCGGAATCCTGACGACGCGCGGCGGCATGACCAGCCATGCCGCCGTCGTCGCCCGCGGCATGGGCCGGCCCTGCGTGGCCGGTGCGGGCGAGATCCGCATCGACTATGCCGCCGGGCACATGACCGTGCGCGAGCGGCGGGTGAAGGCGGGCGAACGCATCACCCTGGACGGCGGCACCGGCGAGGTCTTCCTGGGCGAGGTGCCGACCGTGCAGCCCGCGCTGTCGGGCGATTTCGCGACGCTGATGGGCTGGGCGGACGGATTGCGCCGTCTCAAGGTGCGCGCCAACGCCGAGACCCCGCTCGATGCGCGCACGGCGCGCGAATTCGGCGCCGAGGGCATCGGCCTGTGCCGCACCGAGCACATGTTCTTCGATCCCGAACGCATCCTTGCCGTGCGCGAGATGATCATGGCCGAGGACGCGGCCGGACGTGCCCGGGCGCTGGCGCGGATCGAGCCGATGCAGCGCAAGGATTTCGCCGAGCTTTTCTCGATCATGGCCGGGCTGCCGGTGACCATCCGGCTGCTCGATCCGCCGCTGCACGAGTTCCTGCCGCAGCGCGAGGAGGACCATGCCGAGCTCGCGCGGCTGACCGGCAAGGACGTCGCGGCCGTGAAGGCGCGCGCGCTGCGCCTGCACGAGTTCAACCCGATGCTGGGCCATCGCGGCGTACGCCTGGCGATCACCTATCCCGAGATCTATGCGATGCAGGCGCGCGCGATCTTCGGCGCGGCGCGCGACGTGGTCCGCGCCGGCGGCCAGCCGCCGCAGCTGGAGATCATGATCCCGCTGGTCGCGACGCGGCGCGAGCTCGACCTGATGCGAGACCTGATCGCACGCGAACAGGTGGCGATGCGCGCGCCGGGCGACCCCGACATCGCCTACCAGCTGGGCACGATGATCGAACTGCCGCGCGCGGCGCTGCGGGCCGGCGAAATCGCCGAGACCGCCGAGTTCTTCTCCTTCGGCACCAACGACCTGACCCAGACCACGTTCGGCCTCAGCCGCGACGATTCCGGCGCCTTCCTCGACGCCTATGCCGCGGCCCGGATCCTCGCCGCCGATCCCTTCGTCAGCCTCGACCAGGACGGCGTCGGCGAACTGGTGCGCATGGCGAGCGAGCGGGGCCGCGCGACCCGCCCGGGTCTCAAGCTCGGCATCTGCGGCGAGCATGGCGGCGACCCGGCCTCGATCGGTTTCTGCGCCCGGACCGGGCTCGACTACGTCTCCTGCTCGCCCTACCGGGTGCCGATCGCAAGGCTGGCCGCGGCCCAGGCCGAACTGGCGGCGGCGGCGGCGCGCGGCACGCCACCCGTGCCGGCGGCGCCGCGGTCGAGTGGCGGGGCGCGCAACCAGCGGGTTCTGATTGCGGCGGGACGGCGCTCCGCCGCGGTCCGCGTCTCGGTCGGCAAGGGATCCGCCCGTCCGGCGGCACCGCGCGCCGGCAAGCGGTCCGACCCGCCACCGCCGCCGCCCAAGGCGCCGAAGGGCCGTCCTGGCGGCAAGCCCGGCGGCAAGGCGGGAAAACGCGGCAAGCGCTGAGCGGTCGCTGGCCTCAGCCCGCTTCGTCTGCCGCCAGCCACGCCGGGGGCAGCGCGTCCAGCGCGGCACCACCGGCGGCAAAGCGAGCCTCGCGCGCCGCCGCCTCGGCCAGCTTGTCGAGCCGCAGCAGCGCCAGCCCCCGATCGCCGGCGCTGCTGCGCATCTCGCCGGCCTCGTCGCCGTCCAGCGTCACGATCTCGCCCGGTGCCGGCGCTGCACCGGCGATGCGCACCGGCACCAGCCGTTTCTTGACGAGGCCGCGATAGCGCATGCGCGCCGTCACTTCCTGGCCGACATAGCAGCCCTTCTTCCAGTCGAGCGCGTTCAGGGCGTCGAACCCGTTTTCCATCGGCAGGGCATTCGCCAGATCGCGGCGGCCCTCGGGCACGCCCAGCGAGAGGCGCATGGTCTCGTAGGCCGCAGCGCCCGCCGGCTGCCAGCCGGCCGCCAGCAGCGCGTCGGCGGCCGCTGCCGGCGCCATCAGCCGGGCGCCCAGCGCCGGCAGGCGCGGATCGACGAAGGCCACGCCGCCGAAGGCCGGCATCGCCGCCCCGGGTTCGGCCGGCAACCCCAGCCGGGCGATGGCCGCGCCGCCGGGGAGAGCCGCCACGATCCATCCATCGCAGGGCTCGATGGCGACCTTGGCGCGCAGCCGGTAGGTCGCCAGCCGCTTCGCGAGCGCTTCGCGGCCCTCCGCCTCGACGTCGAACAGGTAGCGGTCGCCGAGCGCGGCGATCGCGAAATCGTCGAGGATGCGACCCTGCGGCGTCAGCATCGCGGCATGGATGGCACGGGCCGGGGCGACCCGGCCGATGTCGTTGGTGATCAGGCCCTGCAGGAACGCGGCGCGATCGGGGCCGCCGACGGCGAGGACGGCGCGCGCGGCCAGCTTCAGGAAGGTCGGCGTCTGGGGATCGATCGGGTCCATGGCTCGCGAACAGCTAGGGACGCGGCCTCGTCTTGGCAAGCGCGCGGTCGAACCCTATAACCCCGGGCTGCCATGCGCTTTGTCTTCGCCGACGACTCTTTCGCCTTCGACGGCTACAGCCCGTCCAGCCAGCCGCTCGGCGGGCCGGAGAAGGCGCTCGCCTGCCTGGTGTCGCCGCTTGCCCAGCGCGGGCACGAGGTCACGGTCTTCAACCGCACGACCTACGGCCTGCAGATCGAGGGCGCAAGATGGGAGCCGATGGACGCCGAGAAGCCGGCCGACACGGATGTCCTCGTCGCGTTCCGCACGCCGGCGCTGCTCGATCTGGTCGCTGGCGCGCGCAAGCGTGTCCTGTGGTGCACCGGCGACCTCGCGCCGCTGTCCGGCACCGACAACGAGGCGGCGCTGGCCCGGCACCGGCCGACGCTGCTGTTCTTTTCCGAGGCGCATCGTCAGCGCTGGGCCAATCCGCTCGGTCTCGAGACGCGCGTCTTCGCGCCCGGGCTGGCCTCGAACTATCTGGGCGACGACGCGATGCGCGCCTACGACCCGCCCCGGGCGGTGACCACGGCGCATCCCCAGGGCGGGCTCGGCTGGCTCCTGACCCTGTGGATCGACCGCATCCGGCCCGCGGTGCCCACCGCCGAGTTGCACGTCTATTCGGCGCTGCTCAATCGCGGCATCCTGGGCAGCGAGGTGCCGGCGAATGTCAGGCCGCTGGTCGAGCTGGTGCAGGCGGCACGCGATCGGGGCATCGTCGTCATGCGCCCGCAGGGCGATTCGGGCATGGCCGATTCCTACCGCTCGGCCCGCGCGTTCCTCTATCCGGGCATGCCCAACGAGATCTTCGGCTTCACGCTGGCGGAGAGCCAGGCCGTCGGCCTGCCGGCCGTGATCCGTCCGGCGGCCCCCGTCCTGTTCGAGCGCGTCGCAGACGGGCAGACCGCGCATATCGCCACCAACGACGCGCAATTCGCTCGCGGCGCGGTACAGTTGCTGTCCGACCGCGAGGCCTTCGACCGCATGAGCGCCGCATGCCGGGCCGCGCGCAGCGGCCGCAGCTGGCAGATCGCCGCCGCCGAGTTCGAGGAACTGGCGCCTTGAGGCGCAGCGCCGG
>JBIKLI010000293.1:0-5610 GCA_044359885.1 Alphaproteobacteria bacterium
CCGCCGTCGCTTCGTAGAGCACGACCCGTCGCCCGCGCCCGGCGCGGGCGACGGTGCCGGCGGCGGCGAGCCCGGCGAGGCCGGCACCGACGACATGGATGGTCATCTCAAGACGTCCCGCGCAACGCGGCGACCAGCGCGCCGCAGCGCGCGCCGAGGCCGAGCCGCGGCCGCGCGCCGGGCCGGCGCGCAAGTTGCCGGAGCAGCCGGCGATAGGTCGCCGCGATCAGCCGGATCGCCATCAGCCGCGTCGCGCGGGTCCGCGGCGCCAGCGCGTCCGCCGCCGCGAACGCGTTCTCGGCGAGCGTCAGCATCGTCGCGCGCACGATCGCGAAGGCGGGCGCTGCGACCAGCCGGCCGAGCTCGGCCGAGGGGTCGAGGCCTGCCTGCCGGATCAGTTCGGCGGGAACGTAGAGGCGGCCGCGCGCGGCATCCTCGTCGATGTCGCGCAGGACATTGACCATCTGCAGCGCCTCGCCGAGGGCGATCGCGTAGGCCGTGTCCGCCTCGCCGTCCAGGCCGTTCGCGGCCAGCACCAGGACGCCGATCGAACCTGCGACCTGCCGGCAATATGTCCGCAGCGCGGCGAGATCGGCGAGCCGCCGCTCCTCCGCGCAGTCGGCTTCCAGCCCGTCGATCAGGACAAGGAACTCCGCGGCCGGCAGGCGCGCGGCCAGCGGCGCCAGCGCCGTCACCAGCGGTTCCTCGCTGTCGTTTTCGGCGATCGCGCGGCGCCAGGCCGCGAAGGCCGCAAGGCGCATCGCGGGCGTCGCGGGACCGTCGGCGATGTCGTCCAGTCGCCGTGCCAGGGCATAGATCCCGGCCACCGCCGCGCGCGCGTCGGCGGGAAACAGCCGCATGGCGAGCGCGAAGCTGGAACTGCCGCTGCGGCCGCGATGGCGGAGCGCCGCACCCAGGAAGCGCGTCGCCTTCTGCCAGCGCGGCAGCGCGACGCGTCGCGCCAGAGGATCATGCCGGCGCAGGCGGCGCGACAGCGCGCGGGCCAGGGCGACGATGCCCGCGCTCTCGCGGCCCAGCCCGGCCGTGCCGGCCAGACCGGGCAGCGCCGCGGCCTCGTCCAGCATCGCGTCGACGCGATCGAGCGTGTGGTCGATCACGCGGCGCAGGCCCGGGGCGCACCGCCGCGCCGCCAGCGCGCCGGGATCGAGTCCGGCGGCGGTCAGCCACTCGGCCGGCAGGTAGCGCCGGCCGAGGCGCAGATGGTCGTCGCGCAGGTCCTGCAGGTGGTTGAGGATCTGCAGCGCGGTGCAGAGCGAGTCGCTGGCCCTGGCGGCGCCTGCGTCGGCGCCATGGAGCTCGAGCAGGAAACGTCCGACCGGGTTGGCCGAGAAGCGGCAATAGGCGACCAGATCGCTCCAGGTCGCGCAGGACCGTCCATCCGCATCGGCGAGGAACGCCTGGATCAGATGGCGCGCATGCACGATGTCGAAGGCTTGGCGCGCCGCCGTCCGCCGGAGCCGCGCGCAATCCTGCGCAAGCCTGTCGTCCGGCGCCGGCGCGCCGCCGGCCAGCACGGCGTCAAGGGCCAGCAGCCGCGCGCGCTTTGCCGCCGCATCCATGCCCGGCATGTCGGCGACATCGTCCGCGCCGCGCGCGACGCGATAGAAATCGGCAACCGCACCGCGCATCGCCGGCGCCAGGAAGCGCGAGGCGACGGGGAAATTCTCGGCGCGGCGCGCCGCCTCGGTCGGGTCTTGCGGGGAGATGGGCATCGGGTCGAACCGGTTTATATACCGGCACGATGACGACGGACGAGGTCGAGTACTGCGCCGGCCAGCTGCGCCAGGGCGATCGGGACCGCTGGCTCTGCGCGCTGTTCGCGCCGGAGCGGGGACGGCCCGCGGTTCTGGCCCTGGGGGCGTTCAATCTCGAGTTGGCACGGATCCGCGATTCCGTGCGCGAGCCGCACATGGCCCTCATCCGGCTGCACTGGTGGCGCGAGACCGTCGCCGAATGCACGGCCGGCACGCCACGTCGGCATCCGGTCGCGACGGCACTGGCGCGATTGCTGGCCGATCGTCAGGCGATCGCGCCGGCCCTGCAGCAGATGATCGACGCGCGGGAAAAGGACATCGAGGAGGTGCCGTTCGTCGCGCCCACCGATCTCCTGGCCTATGCCGACGGCACCGGCGGCGCGCTGGCGCGTGCGACGATCCTGGCCCTGGACGACGATGCCGGGCCGCGCGCCGAGGCGGCGGCCCTGGCGCTGGGACGCGGCTCTGCCCTGGCCGGATTGCTGCGCGCCGTCGTCCCCCTCGCGCGGCTGCGGCGCTGTCCCGTGCCCGCCCAGTCCCTGGCGCGCCATGGCATCGATCCGGAGGCGTGGTTCGCCGGCCGGGCAGGCGCGCCGGCGGCGGCGGTGGCGGCGGAGATCGCCCGCGACGCAGCCGCCAGCTTCGCCGGGATCGCGCGGCGCGACCTTGCCGCGGCCGGGCTGGCGCTGGGCGGGCTTGCGGTTCTCGGGCGGGCCCATCTGCGCCGGCTCGCCCGCGCCGGACACGATCCCTTCGCTCCCGGACTGGCGCAGCCCGCGCCCGGCGACGCGCTGCGGCTGGCCTGGGCGCGGGTCGCGCGGCGGTGGTGAGCGGGTCTCAGCCGGCAGCGGCGATCCAGGCGGCGATGTCGGCGCGCGCCCTGGCGGTGAGCAGACGGCGGCGATCGGTCCCGCGGACGACCGGACGGCCCTTGGCGTCGCGATCCGCGTCCTCGGCGAGCGGCGGGAACAGGCCGAAATTGCAGTTCATCGGCTGGAACGTGGCGCTGTCGGCGCCGCCGGTGACATGGCCCAGCAACGCCCCCAGCGCCGATGTCGCGGGCGGCGGCACGGGGGCGGCGCCGTGCCGCTCGGCGGCGGCGAAGCGCCCGGCAAGCAGTCCGATCGCCGCGCTTTCGACATAGCCCTCGACGCCGGTGATCTGTCCCGCGAAGCGCAGGCGCGGCATGGCCGACAGGCGCAGCGTGGCGTCGAGCAGGCGGGGCGAGTTGATGAAGGTGTTGCGGTGCAGGCCACCCAGCCGCGCGAACTCCGCGCGCTCCAGGCCGGGGATCGTGCGGAAGATGCGCACCTGCTCGCCATGGCGCAGCTTGGTCTGGAAGCCGACGATGTTGTAGAGCGTCCCCAGCGCGTTGTCCTGGCGCAGCTGCACGACGGCGTAGGGACGGCGGCCGCTGCGCGGATCGACCAGGCCCACGGGCTTCATCGGCCCGAAGCGCAGCGTGTCCGGGCCGCGCGCCGCCATCACCTCGATCGGCAGGCAGCCCTCGAAATAGGGCGTCGAGGCCTCCCATTCCTTGAACTCGGTCTTCTCGCCGGCAAGCAGCGCCGCGACGAAGTCGCGGTAGCCCTGCTTCTCCAGCGGGCAGTTGACATAGGCGGCGGTGTCGCCCGACGGCCCGGGCTTGTCCCAGCGCGACTGCATCCAGGCGACGTCGAAATCGATGCTGTCGCGGTGCACGATCGGCGCGATCGCGTCGAAGAAGGCGAGCGAGTCGGCACCGGTCAGGTCGCGGATCGCCGCGGCCAGCGCGGGCGAGGTGAGCGGACCGGTGGCGACGATCACGTTGTCCCAGTCCGGCGGCGGCAGGCCCGCGACTTCCTCGCGCCGGATCGTGACCAGGGGATGGGCGGCGAGCGCCGCGGTGACGGCGGCCGCGAAGCCGTTGCGATCGACGGCCAGTGCCGATCCGGCGGGAACCTGGTTCGCATCCGCCGCGCGCATGATCAGGGATCCGGCGGCCCGCAATTCGGCATGGAGCAGTCCGACGGCGTTGGTGTCCGCATCGTCGGAGCGCAGCGAGTTGGAGCAGACCAGTTCGGCGAGATCGCCGGTCGCATGCGCCTCCGTGGCGCGGACCGGACGCATCTCGTGCAGTTCGACGGGGACGCCGCGGCGGGCGATCTGCCAGGCGGCTTCCGCCCCGGCAAGGCCGCCGCCGACGACATGGACAGGTTCGGTCATGACGTTGCTAGATAGGGCGAGGCTGGCCTGCGCGGCAATCGCCATCGCATGCCTGTCGCCATGTTCCTGGAGGAACCGACCATGAAGGCCATCAACCCGCCCGGCATCGCCGCCCCCGTCGGCACCTACAGCCACGCCATCGAGACGCCGCCCGGTGCGCGGCTCCTCCATGTCAGCGGCCAGGTCGGAATCGACCGCGACGGCGTCGCCGCAGCGGATTTCGAGGGTCAGGCCCGGCTGGTCTGGCAGAACATCGTGGCGATCCTGGGGGCGGCGGGGATGGACTTGAACGACCTCGTGCGCGTGAACACATATCTGGTCGACGCGGCCGACATCCCGGCCAGCCGCGCGGTGCGCCAGTCGTTCCTGGGCGCGCATCGTCCGGCCTCGACGTTGCTGGTCGTATCGGGCCTCGCGAGCCCATCGTACCGGATCGAGATCGAGGCCTGGGCGGCGCGCACCTGACGGCGGGCGTGGCGGGCGGTTAACGGTTTCTTGGTGTGCCGACGCTAGGAGATCTTCATGCGCTCGATACGATGCCTGATCGCCGGATGGCTGGTGCTTGGCGCCATGACGGCGTCCGCGCAGGCGCCGGTCCAGGGCTTCGAACTCGCCGAGGCCTATTTCAAGCGTGGCAACTTCGCCCAGGCCTATCTGATCGGCCTGCCGGTTGCCCAGGCCGGCGATCCGCGCGCCCAGTTCCTGCTCGGAAACCTGTCCCTCATCGGACGCCCGCCGATCGCCCGCGACCCCAAGGAAGCGATGCGCTGGTACACCAAGGCGGCATCGCGCGGCCATGCCGAGGCCCAGTTCGCCCTCGCCCAGGCCCATGCCCGTGGCGACGGCGTACCGGTGGACGCCAACCGGTCCCTGCACTGGCTGACCCAGGCGGCCATGAACGGGCATGTGCCGGCGATGATGAACCTGGCCCGCCTCAACGACGACGGGGTCGCGAGGCCGCGCGACCGCGCCGCCGCGACCGAATGGGTGCGGCGTGCCGCGGAGCATGGCGATCCGCGCGCCCAGGCCATCTACGCCGACCGGCTGGAATCGGGGATCGGCGTCGCGCGGAACGAGGCGCTGGCCGAGGTGTGGCGCGAGCGGGCGGCGTCGGCGGCGGAACCGATGGGCCTGATCAGCCGCGCGCGCGACATCCTGCGCGAGCGCGAACCCAAGCGCAGCGCGCTGATCGATGCCTATGCGAGCGCGGCCTTCGTCGAACACAAGGCAAGCGGCGAGCTGAAGCGCGAGGCCGCGGCCATCATGTCGGACTTGTCGCGCCGGCTGACGCCGGCCGACATCGCCGAAGCGAACGCCAAGCTTGCGACGATGACCCCCGGCAAGCTCTGAGCGCGGCGCTTCGGCGGAGATCTTCAGTAGAGATAGAGAAAGACCGCGTTCAAGCCGTCGGCGGGCACCGCCCGCCGCTGGACGAGGCGGACACGGCGCTCCGCGGCCACATGCCAGTCCTGTATCAGTCGCGTGACGCCGCCGCCGGCATCCTCGATCGCCTGATCGGTCGGAACGCCCGGCCAGCAGGCGTCGAGCAGCTTCGCCTGGGCGGCGGCGAGGCGTCCGGCCTCCGCCGCGCCCGGCGCGCGATAGAGACACCAGAACGCCCCCGTGACGT
>JBIKLI010000294.1:0-5609 GCA_044359885.1 Alphaproteobacteria bacterium
CGCGACCATGTCAGAGCAATCCACCAAGGACTCCGCCGGCGGCTTCATCGAGACGGTGAAGACGGTCGCCTGGGCGGTCGTGATCGCGGTGGGGATCCGCAGCCTGCTGTTCGAACCGTTCACGATCCCGTCCGGTTCGATGGTGCCGACCCTTCTGGTCGGCGATTTCGTGTTCGTGTCCAAGTTCAGCTACGGCTACAGCCGCTATTCCTTCCCGTTCGGCGTCGTGCCGATTCCGGATCGCTTCCCGAAGGGCGAACCGGCACGCGGCGACGTGGCCGTGTTCAGGCTGCCCAGCAATCCGTCGGAAAACTACATCAAGCGTCTGGTCGGCATTCCCGGCGACCGGATCCAGGTCCGGGGCGGCATCCTCCACATCAATGGGGAGGCGGTGCGTCGCGAGCGAAGCGAGGAATGCCGGGCGCGCGCCCAAGGGGCGGAGCGCGACAAGACCGGGTACCTCGAGATCATGCCCGGCGGAAAGCGGCACTGCATCTTCGAGCGCACGGACCGCGACGAGCTCGACAACACGCCCGAGTTCCTGGTGCCCGCCAACCATTATTTCGCGATGGGCGACAACCGGGACAATTCGGTGGACAGCCGGTTCCGCGCCGGCGACGGCTCGCGGCCGGTCGGCTTCATTCCGGCTGCCAACCTCGTCGGACGGGCCGAGATCGTCTGGCTGTCGCTGGAGGAAGACATGCGCTGGTTCGAGTTCTGGCGCTGGCCGACCGGCCTTCGCTTCGGCAGGATGTTCAGCGGCATTGAGTGAGATCGAACGCCGGATCGGACACGCCTTCCGCGACAGGCGCCTGCTGGAGCGCGCGCTGACCCATTCCTCGCTGTCGACCGGCGGACGTCGCGATCGCCATGCGTTCGATCGTCTGGAATTCCTCGGCGACCGTGTCCTTGGACTGGTGGTGGCCGATCTTCTGGAGCGTGGCTTTCCCGGCGAGGACGAGGGCCGGCTGGGCCGACGCTTCGCGGCGCTGGTCAGCGCCCCGAGCCTTGCTGCGCTCGCGATCGAGATCGGGCTGCCGGCCGCGCTCAGGGTCGGCGCCAGCGAGGGGCCGGGCGAGGTCGTCCGGCCGTCGATCCTGGCCGACGCCTTCGAGGCGCTGACCGGGGCCATCTACCGCGACGGGGGCTTCGCCGCGGCGGCGGCCTTCGTGGAGACGCGTTTGGCCGGACGCATCGCCGAGATGCGCGAGCCGCCATGCGAACCCAAGACCACGCTGCAGGAACTGACCCAAGGGCGAGGGCAGGGCCTGCCGGTCTACCGGCTGGTGACGGCCGCCGGGCCGGCGCATGCGCGCGAATTCGTCGTCGAAGTCGAAGCCGCCGGGCTGACCGCGCGCGGCACTGGCAGCGCCAAGCGCATCGCCGAGGGCGCCGCGGCGGCGGCGCTGCTTTCAATGCTGGAGCCCGGACCATGACACGTTGCGGCTATGTGGCGCTTCTGGGTGCCGCCAATGTCGGCAAGTCGAGCCTTGCCAACGCCCTGGTCGGGGCCAAGGTGGCGATCGTCTCGGCCAAGGCCCAGACCACCCGCGCGCGCGTCACGGGCATCGCGATCTCGGGCGAAAGCCAGATCGTCCTGCTGGACCTGCCCGGGATCTTCGTTCCTCGCCGGCGGCTCGATCGCGCGATGGTCGACGCCGCCTGGCGCGGGGTCGAGGATGCCGACCGCGTCCTGCTCGTGGTCGACGCGCTCGACGGGCTCGACGACGCGGCGCTGGCCGCGATCGCCGGGCTGGCGCAGCGGCCGGGCTGCCGGGCCGACGCGGCGATCAACAAGATCGACGCGATCGCGCGGCCCAGGCTGCTGGATCTGGCCCGGCAGATCGACGCGGCGGGTCGGTTCGAGCGCATCTTCATGGTTTCGGCCCAGACCGGCGACGGCATCGCCGACCTGCGCACCTGGCTCGCCGGCCGGATGCCGGAGGGGCCTTGGCTGTTTCCCGAGGATCACCTGATGGAACTGTCCGAGCGGCTGTTCGCCGCCGAACTGACCCGCGAGCAGGTGTTCCGGCAGCTTCACCAGGAACTGCCCTACGCGGCGGCCGTGACCACCGATCGCTGGAGCGAGCGGCCCGACGGGTCCGCCCGCCTCGACCAGACGATCCATGTCGAGCGCGAGGGGCAGAAGGCGATCGTGATCGGCGCCCAGGGCGCCCGGCTCAAGGCGATCGGATCGGCGGCGCGCGGCGAGATCGCCAAGGCGCTGGGCCGGCCCATCCATCTTTTCCTGCATGTGAAGGTGGCGCCCGACTGGGCCGAGCGGCGGGATTTCTACACCGACTGGGGACTGGAATTCGCCGCCGGCCCGGGCACGCGCGCACCGGGCTGAGCGGTCATCAGCGGCAGAGCCGCGCGAAGACCGCCGGATCGGTGACCCCTTCGCAGGCGATCGCCACCGCATCGCTGCCGGGGCCCAGAGCGAGCGCGGCCCGGTCCGCCGGTGTCGTCGCGCTTCTGACCAGGGCGGCGAGCGCCGCGATCCCGGTCTCGCCGATCTCCAGCGCCGCGTCGCCGTCCGCTCCGTGCGCGAGCCGGCGCAGCGTCTCCACTGCGGCGGGATCGTCGACCGCGACCGCGGCGTCGATCCCGGCGGCGAGGATCGGCCAGGCCACCGCGGAGGGCGTGCCGACCACGAGCCCGTCCATGACCGATTCCCCGGCATCGGCCAGCGCCACCGGGACGCCGGCGGCGAGGCTTCGGCGTACGCAGTCGGACGTCTCGGGTTCGGCCGTCACGATCGCCGGTCGCCTGGCCGCCTGGGCGATCCACAACCCGGCGGCGGTCGCGGCGGCCAGCGTGCCGTTGCCGGCGGCGACGAAGACATGGCTGGGCGGCGGCCCGTCGGCGCAGGCGTCGGCGATCTCGGCCGCCAGCACGGCGTAGCCGGCGAGGATGTCGCGCGCGATCGCGTCGCTGCCGGCGGTCACGGCGTCGGCGACCAGGATCCGGTCCGCGCCGCGTGCGGCGTCGGCATAGGCCGCAGCCAGCGCATCGTCGAAGTTTCCGGGGATCCGGATCGTCTCGGCGCCGAAGGCGGCGATCGCCGCCTCGCGGCCCGCGGAGGTATGTGCCGGCATGAAGATGCGGCAGGCCGCCCCCAGCCGCGCCGCACCCCAGGCCAGCGCCCGGCCATGGTTGCCCGACGTCGCCGCGATCGCCGTGAAGCGTCGCGCATCGCCGCCGCGCCGGTCGATCTCGCGCTGCAGCGCATAGGGCGGCCCAAGCGCCTTGAAGCTGCCGACCGTGAAACGCAGCCCCTCGTGCTTGATCCGCAGCCGGCTGATCCCGAGCGACGCGGCGAGGCGAGGCCGGTCGATCAGCGGCGTTGGCGCATAACCGGCCCAGCCGGCGATCGCCGCACGGGCCTCGGCCAGTTGCGCCTTGCCCAGGATCCTGCCGAGCGCCGCCGGATAGGCCGCGTCGCGGACCGGCCCGGCCGGCCTCACGACGCTCACGCGGTCCATGTGCGGCTCCCGCAGCGGAACTCCAGCCGGCGCGGCATTTCGGGATCGAGCGGGAACAGCGGCCGGTCGACGGCGCGGAAATCCAGCGCGGCCAGGTTGGGGGTCGTCGGGCCGGGCGTGTCGAGGATGAACATCGCGGCCGCCGCCGCATAGGCCTGCTGGTAGTTCATGGGGTTCTTGACCACCACGAATTTCTTCGCGCGGACATCGATGCCGGCCGCGGCGAAGGCCTCGTCGGCGTATTCGTAGCAGGCGTTGCTGGTGACCAGCACGTCGACGGCGCCGACCCGCAGCACCGCCGAAGGCCCGGCATGGGCCCTGACGCCGCGCATCAGGCCACCGGCATAGACGAAGTCGCTTGGAGCCGGGCGCAGGATCTCGGCGGTCACCGCCAGCGGCGCCCCATAGGCCGGATCGCGGCGATTGCCGAGCCCGATCGCGATCTTCGCGCCGGCGCCGGCCGCGAGCGCCGTCCTGGCGGCGACGTCGTCGGCGATATGGATCGCCGCCGGGCTCGCGGGCGCGTGCGCCAGGAGCGCGGCGAGCGCCGCCGCGCTGTCGCCGCTGGCGCCGCCTCCGACGCAATCCGCCGCATCCGCCAGCACGACGAGACCGTCGGCTCCAAGGCCGCGCGCGATCGCCGCGGCGGGCGGCAGCGTCTCGACCAGGAAGCGATGCCGCCGCGCCCACATCGCCGCGGCGACGCGTGTCGCCGCGACCTCGGCGGCGACTGCGTCCTCATGCGCCGTGACCACGGTCGTGAAGCCGAGGCCGGGCGCGTCGATCCAGGGCTGGACGCAGAAATGCGCGATGTCGCGGATCGGGCCGGTGGTCAGTTCCGCGGCCAGCGCGCGCAGTTCGGCCATCGGGCCGTCGCCGCGCGTGCGCTGCTTCTGGGCTGGCACGATCAGCGGCAGGCGACAGCGGACCATCACCGGCTTCAGCCGCGCGGCGACGATGTCGCGCAGCATGGCGAGCGCGCGTCGCCCGGTCTCGTGGGTGTCGTCATGCGGATAGTGGCGATAGCCGGTGAGCACGTCGCAATGGGCGAGCATGGCGTCGGTGACGTGGGCGTGGAGATCGCAGCTGACCGCGACCGGGGTGCCGGGCCGCAGATCGCGCACCGCGCGCAGGAGTTCGCCGTCGACATCGAGGCTGTCCTCGGAGACGAAGGCGCCATGCAGGGCCAGATAGATTCCGTCGACCGGGGGCAGGGCCGCGATGCGCGCCAGCAGCGCCGACACGACGTCGCGCGTGGTCGCGGCCGCGACCCGTCCGCCGGCGCCGCCATGGGTGGCAAGCAGCGGGACCAGCGTGTCGCCGCAGGCCGCGGCTTCGTCGATCGCTCCGCCGATCTCGGTGCCCGTGCCGCGCAGCCGGTCGAGGACCGCCTGGTCCTCGAACAGGTACTTGGCCGTGAAATCCGCCCGCGTCGCCACCACCGGCGAGAAGGTGTTGCCCTCGAACAGCATCGCCCCGACGGCGAACCGCATCGTCGTCCTCCTCCATGGCAGGATCGCCGCAGGCAGCATAGCAGGTCCGGCGGGGGTCTCGTCTCGGCGGCGCGTCCGCGCTAAGCCTGGGGCATGGAATGGACCGACGACGGCGTGATCCTGTCGCGGCGACGGCTCGGCGAGTCGGATGCCGTGGTCGCGCTGTTCACGCGAGACCATGGCCGCCATCTGGGTCTCGTGCGGGGCGGCGCCGGCCGGCGCCATGCGGCCGCGCTCCAGCTGGGCAATGTCGTCGCCGCGCGCTGGCGGGCGCGGCTGGAGGACCAGCTGGGCTGGTTCACCTGCGAGCCGATCGAGACGACCGCGGTCGCCTTTCTCGACGATCCCGGCCGTCTCGACGCGATGGCCGCGGCGCTGGAACTGCTCGACGCGACGCTGCCCGAGCGCCAGACGCATCCCGAGCTTCATGCCGCGACGCGCGCGTTCCTGGCCGCGCTGACGGCGCCCGCCCCGCCGGCGGCGCTTCTGGTCCGCTGGGAGGCCGGACTGCTGGCCGCGCTCGGCTTCGGCCTCGACCTGTCGCGCTGCGCGGCGACCGGGACGACGGAGGATCTCGCCTATGTCAGCCCGCGCAGCGGGAGGGCGGTGTCGCGCGCCGGCGCGGGCGCGC
>JBIKLI010000038.1:0-18794 GCA_044359885.1 Alphaproteobacteria bacterium
GCGGTCAGGTCGAGGAACATGCCCGCGAACAGCATCAGCGCGTTGAGGCAGAACAGCACCGCCCAGCCCTCGCTGACATAGGCCAGCATGAACTGCAGGAACCCCTGGGGCACGCGCCCCGAGACCAGCACCCAGGCGAAGGGAGCCGCGACCCCGATCATGAAGCCGACCATGCCGCTGTCGACGCTCGATTCGCGCAAGCCCCGCCAGATCGCGGGCAGCCGCAGGTCGCGATAGAAGAACACGCCGATCGCCAGCGCGTAGACCACGGCCACGACCCCGGCCTCGGTGGCGGTCACGACCCCGAAGCGGATCCCGCCGATGATCATCACGGAGAGCAGCAGCACCGGCACCGCCATCAGCAGCGGCCGGGCGATCGTCCGCCAGGACGGCTTGGCGTTGGCGGTGCCGTAGCCCTGGCGCCGCGCCTGGACGTAGACGACCGTCATCAGCAGCCCGGCGATCAGCAGCCCGGGCACGATGCCGGCAAGGAACAGCTTGCCGACCGAGACGTTGGAGATCGACGCGAAGATCAGCATCGCGATCGAGGGCGGGATGATGTTCGGCAGGATCGCGGAGGCCGCGATCACCGCGCAGCAGAACGGCGCGGGGTAGCCGTTTCGCACCATCTCCGGCACGGTCATCTTGGCGAGCAGCGAGGCGTCGGCCGTCGAAGATCCGGAATCGAAGCCGAAGAAGACGCTGGTCACGACATTGACCTGCGCCAGACCGCCGCGCAGATGCCCGACCAGAGACCGGGCGAGCGCGATCAGCCGCACCGTCAGCCCGCCCGCGTTCATGACCTGCGCCGCCGCGATGAAGAGCGGGATCGCCAGCAGGACGAATTTCGACGATCCCACGACGACGTTGTGGACGACCGCCGCCGGCGGCAGCAGATCGCCCGCGTCGCTCGCGAGAAACGCCGCGAACAGCATGCAATAGGCGACCGGGACGCCGAGCAGCAGCGTCACGACGAAGGCGAGGCCGAGCAGCACCGTCGGGCTGCCGCTCTCGATGCCGACGAGTTCGAACACGTCGATCGCGAGCCACGCCACGAGCGCGAGCGCGATCGCGGACAGCCCGGCGCGCCGGTCGCTGCCCGGCTCCAGCGCCTCGAGGATCTGGCACACGAAGAGCACGGCCGCCGAGGCCGGAATGATCGCGTATTGCCACCAGGCCGGCAGGCCCAGCGTGATGCTGGTGCCGGAGGTCAGGGAGGCGATGCCGACCCCGGCCGTGAACAGGCGGATGATCGTGTAGACGATCGTGGCCGTCGCCAGCATCGCCACGAAGGACTGCCCGCGCGGCGGCAGAAGGTCGACGGCGATGTTGAGCGCGATATGGCGGCTGCGGCGCGTCGCGATCGGCAGCACGGCGAAGATCAGGAAGGTGAAGAGCCAGAGCCCCCCCTCCTCGGTCCAGCTGAACGACGCGTTGAACACGTAGCGCGACACCACCCCGCCCAGCACCACCAGGATGATGCCCGTCAGCAGCGCGGCACCCAGATGGCTCAGGATCGCGTCGAGCCCGCTGCGGATGGCACCGGCGACCCGGCCGACCGCGTCGGCCGGCACGTCCTGCCCGAGCTGTGGCGCCGAAAACCCTTGCGACATCGCTTCCCCCGCGGCTTCCGCCTTGCCGTCCACCGCGATGAACGCGGCGCACGCCGGCGCTTCGTCAAGTTATCATAACAAGTTCGACGCGCTCCCGAAAAGTGGCCCGACGAAATGCCCCCACGGCGCGTGACCCCATACGGGGTCGGTCGCGCGGCCGCAGGGCGCCGCGGCAGCCCCGCCGCGCGGATCTCGGCGACAAGGACGGGCCAACGCCAAGAACCTTCGCCCGCCGCTACGCCCGCTCCAGCGGCGCGGCCGTGTCGAGCGGCAGGTCGAATTCGACCGCGTCGCCCGCGGCATGGCGCGGGGCGCGGGCGGGCATCTCGGCCTTGACGGGGCCGAGCGCGGCGTCGAGGAGATACTCGACCTTGGCGCCGCCGAAGGACGCGGCGCGCACGCGGCCGCGATGCGGCCCGGTTCCCAGCACGACGCCGTCGGGGCGCCAGGCGAGCGCGCCGGTCGCCGGCGCGCCCGGTGGCGCCGGCAGCGTGCCGTCGCCCGCGCCGCGCAGCCGTCCGGCGTCCAGCGCGAAGACGTTCTCGAAGCCCATGAAGCGCGCGACGAAGCCGGTGCGCGGGCGCGCATAGATCGTCTCGGCGTCGTCGGCCTGCTCGATGCGGCCGGCATTCATCACGACCACCCGGTCGGCCAGCGCCAGCGCCTCGGCCTGGTCATGCGTCACGTAGAGCATCGCGATGCCCAGCGCCCGCTGCAACCGCTGCAGTTCCCCGCGCATCTCCAGCCGCAGCCGCGCGTCGAGATTGGAGAGCGGTTCGTCGAGCAGCAGCAGCCGCGGCTCGACCACCATGGCCCGGGCGAGCGCGACGCGCTGCTGCTGGCCGCCGGACAGCTCGCGCGGCAGCCGCGCCGCGAGACCGGCCAGGCCGACGCTCCCGAGCGCGGCACCGACACGGCGATCGAGTTCGGCCCGCGGGACACGCCGCAGCCGCAGGCCGAAGGCGACGTTCTCGAAGGCCGAGAGATGCGGGAACAGCGCGTAGGACTGGAAGACCAGCCCGACGTCGCGGCGATTGGCCGGCACGCGGGTGATGTCGCGTCCGTCGAGCTCGATCCGCCCGGCACGGGCCTCGACCAGGCCGGCGATCGCGCGCATCGTCGTGGTCTTGCCGCATCCCGAGGGTCCGAGCAGCGCCACAAGTTCGCCGCGCCGCACCGAGAGCTCCAGCCCCTCGACGACGTTGGCCGCGCCGTAGCCGAGCGACAGGCCGGACAGGCGCAGGAAGGCGGCGTCAGACATAGCGGAAGATCCCCAGCGCGCGCTCGGCCGCGAACACCACGACGATCGAGCCGAGCGCGATCAGCGCCGACAGCGCCGCGACCGACGGATCGTAGGTGTATTCCATGTACGCGAGCATCTGGATCGGCAGGGTGCTGATCCCGGGCCCGGTGAGGAAGAGCGAGGCCGGCACCTGGTTGAAGGAAGAGATGAAACCCAGAATGAAGGCGGCGAGGATGCCGCTGCGGATGTTGGGCAGGACGATCGCGAAGAAGGCGCGCGCGCGGCTGGCGCCCAGCAGGACCGCCGCCTCCTCGATGTCGGCGCGCAGGTTCGCGAGGCTGGCGCCGACGACGCGCACGGCATAGGGCACGAGCAGCGCCGTATGGGCGAGGAAGAGCGCGTGCAGCACCGGCAGCCCCAGCGGCACGACCAGATGCCGCAGCAGCGCCAGGCCGACGACGATCGCCGGGACGATCGCGGGCGAGAACAGCAGCGTGCGCAGCGCCTCGCCGCCCGGCAGCGCGTAGCGCGACAGCGCGTAGGCGACCGGAACGCCGAGCAGCAGCGCCGCGGCGGTGGCGCCGAAGGCCAGCAGCAGCGACACCGCGAACGGTCCGCGGAAGCTCTCGACCGCGAACACCGCCTCGACCCAGCGCAGCGACAGGCCGCGCGGGGGGAAGACCGGGACCTCGCCCGCGGTGAGGCCGGCGCCGATCACGACCACGAAGGGGCCGACCAGGAAGACGAGCGCCAGCGCGATCGCCACGCGTCCCAGCGCCCGCATCATCGCCGCCGCCCGCGCGCGGTGGCCGCCAGGGCGAGGACGCGGCTGGCCGCGAGGCTCATGGCGATCAGGATCGCGGCGATGACGCTGGCCGAGACCAGGTCGTTGGCGACCGAGACGCGCTGGTAGAGCAGCGTCTCGAGCATCAGCACGCGCGAGCCGCCCAGGACCGCCGGCGTGATGTAGGCGGTGATCGCGCCGGTGAAGACCAGCGTACCGCCGACCACCAGCCCCTCGCGGGTCAGCGGCAGGACGACGCGCACGAAGACCGAGAACCAGCCGGCCCCCAGCGTCCGTGCGGCCGCCACCACGTCGGGCGGCAGGTTCTCCAGCGCACTGACCAGCGACAGGATCATCAGCGGCAGGAAGAGCTGCACGAGGCCGATGAAGACCGCCGTCTCCGTGAACAGCAGCCGCAGCGGCTGGTCCGACAGGCCCAGCGCCAGGATCGCGCCGTTGACCAGCCCGGTCCGCCCGAGGATGACGATCCAGGCATAGGTGCGGGCCACCGGCGAGATCATCAGCGGCAGGATCATGAGCCCGACAAGGCGGGTGCGCGCGCCCGGCGAGGCGTCGACGATGGCCAGCGCGACGGCATAGCCGATCGCGGCCGAGACCAGCGTCACCAGCGCGCCCAGCCGCAAGGTGCGCCAGAAGACGGTGCGATGCAGCGGGTCGGCGAAGAACTCGGCATAGGCGCCGACGATCCCGCCGGACGCGCGCGCCGCCTCGAACAGCAGCACGCCCACCGGCAGCAGGAACCCGCCCGCGATCACCGCCGCCGCGGGCGCGACGAGCAGCAGCGGCGCGCGGCGGCCGTGGAACAAGGCGGGAGGCTCAGCGCGCGATGCGCGCGTTCCAGCCGGCGACCCAGGCGCGCTGGTTCGCCAGGGCCTCCGCGGGCGGGATCAGCCGCAGCGCGCGCGCGATGTCCTCGCCATAGGAGAGCTGCTCGGCGATCGCGGGCGGCAGCCGGACCTCCTTGTTGGTCGGGCTGTCGACGAGGTCCATCGCCATGCGCGTCTGCACTTCGGTCGACAGCCAGGCGTCGATGAAGCGCAGGGCCAGGTCCCGGTTGCGCGCGCCCTTGACCAGGGTCAGCACGTTGATGCCGCCGGTCTGGCCTTCGGCCAGCTGCGCCCAGCCCAGCGGCAGGTCGAGCTTGCGGATATTGGGCCAGTTGAAGCGCCCGGTGACGGCGGCCCAGATCTCTTCCTGCTGGAAGAGCTGGGTCAGCTGGGCGGAGCGCTCGTAGAACACGACCGTGCTGTCCTTGATCTCGGCGACCTTGGCGAGACCGACCTGGAAGTCGGGGCTGGTGCCGCCATGGACGCGATCGGCCATGAACAGAAGCAGCGGGCCCTGGGTGGTGGTGATGTTGGGCAGCGCCAGGCGCCCCTTCAGCGCCGGCGACCACAGATCCTTCCACGAGGCCAGCTGCGGCAGCTTATCGGTACGGTAGACGACGCTGGTCGAATAGAACGTGTAACCGACGCCGAAACCGCCGCCGACCGGATCCTTCGCGAAGTCGTGCAGCCGGGCGAAGTTGGACAGCGCCGCCGGATCGATCGGCTCGATCAGCCCCTTCTGCGCGGCCTCGGCCGCGTTGACGTCCGAGAGCACCGCGACGTCGACCTCGGGGCTGGCGCGCCGCGCTTCGAGCTTGGCGAGGCGCTCGGCGCTGTTGCCGAGATCGGTGACGACGCGGCAGCCGCACTGCGCCTCGAAGGGGGCGTAGAGGTTGCGGCGCGTCGCATCCTGCTGGATCGCGAAGGTCGAGACGACGAGGCTGCGCTGCTGCGCGGGAGCGGTCGCGGGCGCGACGAGCGCCAGCACGAGGGCGGCCGGCGCCAGCGCGGCCAGCATGCGCGAGAGGATCTTCATCGGCGGTCTCCATCGGAGGGCGAGGACAGGAATTCCGCGGCCAGCGCGTCGAGCGCCGCTTCGAAATCGGCGCGCATCGTCGCCCGCGCGTCCGGCTCGATCCAGGCGGCGTCGACGCCGGCGAGGCAGAATTCGCGGATGCGCGGATAATCGAAGCCGATCACGTTGGCCGCGATCAGATACTCGTCGGTCAGCGTCGTCGGAAACATGCCGGGATCGTCCGCGCCCAGCGTCACGCGCAGGCCGGCTTCGACCATCGCCTTCACCGAGGCGCGGCGCCAGGGCCGCCAGGACCGGCGCGAGGTCGAGAACACGCAGGTGAACACCACGCCCTGTTCGCGGCAGCGCGCCACGACCGCGTCGTCCTCGAGAACGAAATAGCCATGGTCGATGCGCTCGCAGCCGAGCAGGTCGAGACACGTCACCGTGTTGGCGGCGGTCGGGGCGTGCTCGGAGGAATGCGCGGTGCGCCTCAGGCCGGCGCGCCGCGCCTTGTCGTAGGCCCCGACGAAGCGCTCGGGCGGTCCGGCGAGTTCGTAGTCCTCGAGGCCGATGCCGACGATCTCGTCGCGGCGATGGGCGATAACCGCGTCGACCAGCTCCTCGGCCAGCGCCGGCGGCTGGGCGCGGTTGATGCCCGCGATCATCCGGGCGCCGATGCCGAAATCGCGCGCCGCCGCGCGCGCCCCCTCGGCGACGCCCTCGGCGATCGTGGCGTATCGCACGCCGTGCCCGAAATAGAGCGTCGGCTCGAAGAACATCTCGCAGTGACGCACGTTGCTGCTGCGCACCGCGTCCTCGAAGGCCTCGTAGGCGACGCGCGCGAAGTCGCCGGCGTCGACCAGCGCCGGCGCCGCCCAGCGCGACACTTCGAGCAGCGGATAGGACGGGTTGGGCTCGGTGGCCGGGTCGGAGACCGGGACCGGGATGCGCGTGCGGGCGTAGATCGGGTTGGGCCGCGCCGGCGAGTTGATATTGGCGAAGATCTCGAGCGGATCGGCCGGAAGGCGGATGCCGCGCCGTGCGGCCAACTCGGCGAAGGTGGACGCGCGCATCGAGCCGAGCAGATGGGTGTGCAGTTCCACCTTCGGCATGCGGCGGATGACGTCGTCGAGGCCCAATCTTCCCTCCCCGGCTCGCGCGCAGACCCGAGCGTTCGCCCCGCGCCTTTGCCGTATACAAGGCGGCGGCCCGCACCGGAAGCGCGGCGATGCCGGGAAACTGGCAGAGGCGACGAGCGGTCCGGTATCCTCCGCCGATGGAATCGAGCCTGCCCATCTGGCGGCGGCTGGTCGCCGGCTTCAGGTCGCTCTTCGGCGGCGGCCACCGCCAGCCCCCCGAGCGCAGCGTCGCCTTCACGGTCGCGGTGATCGCACTGGCGGCCAAGATGGCCAAGGCCGACGGTCGGGTGACCCACGACGAGATCCGCGTCTTCCGCGAGAGCTTCCACGTCGAGCACGCCCGCCTGGCGGAGGTGGCGCGGGTCTTCGATCTGGCGCGCCGCAGCACCCATGGCTTCGAGGTCTATGCGCGGCGCCTGGGCCAGATGTTCGCCCACGACACGGTCATGCTGGAGGAGATCCTCGACATCCTCTTCCTGATCGCCGAGCAGGACGGCGGGATCCGCGAGAGCGAGATCCGCTTCCTGTCGGCGACCGCGACGGCGATGGGGCTGGACGCGCGGCATTTCGGACGGATTCGCGCCGGCCGCGGCGAGGAAGGCGGATCGGCGCACGACGTGCTCGGCGTTCCGCCGGACGCCTCGACGGCGCAGATCAAGGCGGCCTGGCGGCAGCTTGTCCGGGACCTGCATCCCGACCGGCTGGTGGCCGCGGGCATGCCGCCGGAATTCGTCGCCGTCGCCGCCGAGCGTCTGGCAGCGGTCAACCGCGCCTATGCCAGCCTCGTGCGGCCGCGCGACGACCACGCCCCTTGACCACCGAGGACGGGCGCACGTAGATGGCGCCGCCAGACGGTCGGACGGCCGCGGGCGGCTTCCGGGCCGCTCGAGGAAAGTCCGGGCTCCACGGAAGCGAGGGTGCCGGGTAACGCCCGGCGGGTGCGAACCCAGGGAAAGTGCAACAGAAAGGACACCGCCGACGTCCCGGCAACGGGGCGGGCAAGGGTGAAAGGGTGCGGTAAGAGCGCACCGCGGGTCCGGCAACGGACCCGGCATGGCAAACCCCACCCGGAGCAAGACCAAATAGGGGCGACGCGCGTCGTGCCGGTTCGCCGGCCGGCGCAGGCTTGCTTCCGGGCCGTCGCCCGGGTCGGTCGCGCGAGGCGCCTGGCGACAGGCGTCCCAGAGGAATGGTCGTCGCCCGTTCTGCGGAACGGGGCACAGAACCCGGCTTACAGACCGTCTGGCATCCTCTCCCGCTCCATGTCCGGCAATCCAAGCCCGATTTGGAACATAATCGGAACAATCATGTATTTCATGACGTTGGACAGGCTTGGCCGGGACGGCGACGCCCCGCAATGCCCATACTTTTCCGCCTGGTCCCTTTGACTCCCATGCTTTCCCATGATATCCCATTCCATCCCGTGCCGGTGGTCTGAACCGCCTCGCCAGGGAACGGATCGGATCCGCGTGTCCGGGCGGCAGGACAGCGTGGCCAGAACGAGGTTGCGGGGCAGGGATGAGGGCGTTCCTCTCCAAATACGCGTTCAAGATCGACGCCAAGGGCCGCGTCTCGATCCCGGCCGCCTTCCGCACGACCCTGGTCGAGTTCGGATCGACGCAGTTCCTCGCCTTCGAATCCCCCTCGGCGCGCGCGATCCACTGCGTCACCGCGCAGCTGATCGAACAGCTGACCGCGGCACAGAACCCCTTGGCGGCGTTCGGGATCGGAGACCCGACCCTGGCGACCGTCGCGCTGCCGGAAATCCATCCGATCGAGCCGGATCCCGATGGCCGCGCGGTGCTGCCGCGCCACCTGATCGAGCACGCCGGGCTCGACGGCACGGCGCTCTTCGCCGGCCGCGGCTCCTATTTCGAGATCTGGAACCCCGACGCCTTCGCCGCCCACCAGGCGGCGCTGCGGACGCGTCTTGCCCCGGGCAGCGGCGCATGACCGGCAGCCACGCCCCCGTCATGGCCGACGCGGTGACCGCGGCGCTGGCGCCGCGAGACGGCGACGTGCTGGTCGACGCCACCTATGGACGCGGCGGCTATACCCGCGCGCTGCTCGCCGCGGCACGCACGCGGATCTACGCGATCGACCGCGATCCGGAGGCGATCGCGCATGGCGACGCCCTCGCGCAGGCCTTCCCCGGGCGGCTGACGATGATCGAAGGCCGGTTCGGCGACATGGATCGTCTGCTCGAGGCGCGCGGCGCCGGGCCAGTCGACGGCGTGGCGCTCGATGTCGGCGTCTCGTCGCCGCAGATCGACGACGCCGCGCGCGGCTTCAGCTTCCGGGCGGATGGTCCGCTCGACATGCGCATGGAGAAGACAGGTGCAACAGCCGCCGACATCGTCAACACCGCCTCGGAGCATGATCTCGCGCAGACGATTGCGGCACTGGGCGAAGAGCGGCATGCGCGCCGCGTTGCACGGGCCATCGTCGCGGCGCGACGCCAAGGGCCGATCCGGCGAACCCTGGAACTCGCGGAGATCGTCCGGCGCGTGGTCCCGCGAGCGAAGGACGGTATCGATCCGGCCACCCGCACCTTCCAGGCCCTTCGGCTTCGCGTGAACGACGAGCTGGGCGAACTCGAGCGCGGGCTTGCCGCGGCGGAACGCATCCTCAAGCCCGGCGGGCGCATCGCCGTGGTCAGCTTCCACTCCCTCGAGGACCGTCTGGTGAAGCGCTTCCTGCGGGCGCGCAGCGGCGGCGAGGGGATCTCGCGCCACGCCCCCGCGCGCACGCCGCGCGCGCCCAGCTTCGATCTGGAGGGCCGCCGGCCGGTCGAACCGACCCCGGCCGAGATCGCGCGCAACCCGCGTGCGCGCTCGGCAAGGCTGCGGGTCGCCCGGCGCACCGGCGCACCGGCCTGGAACGCCGGCGATGGTGCCGATGCATGATGCGCCTCTCCATGATCCTCTGGATCGTCCTGACCGCGGCGATCGGAACCGCGCTGTTCCACATCAAGCATGTCGTGCAGGAGATGGACGACGAGCTCGCGCGACTGAACCGCGCCATCGCCCAGGAGCATCGCGACACGCATATCCTGAGGGCCGAGTGGAACTACCATAACCAGCCCCGGCTGCTGCAGGAGCTGGCGCATCGCCATCTCGACCTTCAGCCCATGAAGCCGGCGCAGATGTCGCGCCTTTCCGATCTGCCGCGCCGCGATCCGGCCCCCTCCCAGGGACCGGGCGCCGCGCTCGCCACCGCCCAGACGCCGCGTCCGGGCGCCCGGCCCGCGGAGGCGCCGGCCGCGTCCCGCGCGGTCGCCGCGGCCAGCCTGCCCGCGCAGCGGGGGCCGCGCTGATGGCGAGCCGCGTCGGCGAGATCCTGACCCGCGTCCCCGGACGGCTGACGCTCGACGGCACCGCCAAGGAGGCGATCGAGACCGCGCGCACGCGCATCGCCATCGCGGGCGCGGTCTTCGCGCTGTGCTTCGTGGTCATCGGCGTCCGGCTGTTCGACGTCACCGTGTTCCAGGAGCCGCGCGAGGGCAGGGCGCCGCGCACCGTCCAGCTCCAGCGTCCGGAGATGGAACGCGCCGACATCGTCGACCGCAACGGCGCCCTGCTCGCCACCTCGCTGGCGCAGGCGTCGCTCTACGCCAATCCGCGCCAGGTCCTCGACCCCGCCGAAACCGCCGCGAAGCTGGCGCAGACGCTGCCGGGGATCAACGAGCGCGATCTCGCGCAGCGCCTGGCCGCGGATCGCAGCTTCGTCTGGGTCCGCCGGAACCTGACCCCGCGCCAGCAGGACGCGGTGATCCGGCTTGGCCTGCCGGGCGTCCATTTCCAGCGCGAGGAGCGGCGGGTCTATCCGCATGGCGACCTCGCCGGCCATATCGTCGGCTTCACCGACATCGACAAGAACGGGCTGATGGGCGCCGAGCAGGCGTTCGACGAGCGTCTCAAGTCGCGCGCCGAGCCGCTGCAGCTGTCGATCGACATCCGCGCCCAGCACATCCTGCGCGAGGAAGTCGCCGCCGCGATGAAGGAGTTCGGCGCGATCGGCGGCGCGGCGCTGCTGATGGACGTCGACACCGGCGAGATGCACGCGATGGTGTCGCTCCCCGACTTCGACCCCAACAAGCGCGCGGAAGCCGTGCCCGAGAGCCGGTTCAACCGCCTGACGCTCGGGATCTACGAGCCTGGGTCGGCCTTCAAGACGTTCACCGCGGCGATGACGCTCGACTACGGGCTGGGCAACCCCGCGACGCCCTACGACGCGACGCGGCCGATCACGATCTCGCGCTTCAAGATCGACGACTACAAGCCGCAGCGCCGGGTCATGAACATGTCCGAGGTGTTCATGCACTCCTCGAACATCGGGTCGGTGCGCATGGCCGAGGCCGTCGGACGCGACCGGCAGCGCGAATTCCTGAAGCGCGCCGGCCTGCTGCAGGCGCCGCAGTTCGAGCTGCCCGAGATCGGCGGCCCGCAGTTCCCGGCCCAGTGGCGCGAGGTCAGCATGATGACGATCTCGTTCGGGCACGGCATCTCGGTGAGCCCGCTCGCCCTGTCCGCGTCGACCGCCGCCATGGTCAACGGCGGCATCTACCGGCCGCCGACGATCCTGCGGCGCGAGCCGGGCGAACGCGTGGCCGGCGAGCGCGTCATCTCGCAGCGGACCTCCGAGCACATGCGCCGGCTGATGCGCCTCGTGGTGGACAAGGGGACCGCGAAGAGCGCGAACGTTCCCGGCTATCTCGTCGGCGGCAAGACCGGCACCGCCGAGAAGATCGTCAACGGCGCCTACAAGAAGGACATGCGGATCTCGTCCTTCGTCGGCGCGTTCCCGATGAACGCGCCGAAGTTCCTCCTCTACATGATGCTCGACGAACCGAAGGGCAACAAGTCGACCTTCGGCTACGCGACGGCCGGCTGGGTCGTCGCGCCGTCGATCCAGCGCATCGTGCAGCGCGTCGCGGCGCTCTACGGCATCGAGCCGGTCGACGAGACCGCGCCGGGCGTCCGCGACCAGATGTTCATCAACGTCGCCGTTCGATGACCGGCGGACATGGACGGCGCGGCTGACGACATGCGCATTTCGGCCCTGATCGAACCGGGACTGGCGCTGGGCGCGGGGGACGACGCCACCGACGTGACGTCGCTGACGTCCGATTCGCGCGCCGCGCGGCCGGGCAGCCTGTTCGCCGCCCTGACGGGACGGCGCGCCGACGGCGCGCGATACGTCGCCGACGCGGTCGCGCGCGGCGCCGTCGCCGTGCTCGGTCCGCCCGGGCTCGACGCGCCGGCGGGGATCGCGGTGCTGGTCGCCGACAACCCGCGCCAGGCGCTGGCGCGCGCCGCGGCGCGCTTCCACGATGCGCAGCCCGCGACCGTCTGCGCCGTGACCGGAACCAGCGGCAAGACCTCGGTCGCGGAGTTCACGCGGCAGATCTGGGCGGCGACCGGCGCGCAAGCGGCCAGCCTCGGCACGCTCGGCGTCGTGGCGCCGGGCCGGCGGGTCGCGGGATCGCTCACCACGCCCGACCCGGTGGCGCTGCATGGCGAACTGGCGCGCCTCGCCAACGACGGGGTCACCCATCTTGCGATGGAAGCGTCCAGCCATGGCCTCGATCAGTTCCGCCTCGACGGCGTCGCGCTCGCCGCCGCCGCCTTCACCAATCTCAGCCGCGACCATCTCGACTACCACCGGGACATGGCCGCCTATCTGGCCGCGAAGCTGCGGCTGTTCGAAGACCTTCTGCCGCGCGGCGGCGCCGCCGTGGCCAACGCCGACGACCCGAATTTCGGAGCCATCGCGGGGATCGCCGCCCGGCGCGGACACCGTCTGATCGGCTTCGGGCGCACCGGGCGGGATCTGCGGCTGGTCGGCCGCGAGGTCGACGCCGGGGGCCAGATCCTCGACCTGCGGATCGCGGGCCGTGCCCGGCGGGTTCGTCTGGCGCTCGCCGGCGGGTTCCAGGCCATGAACGCGCTCGCGGCGCTCGGACTGGTGATCGGCGCGGGCGGCGACGCCGACGCGGCGGCCGCGGCTCTCGACCGGCTGACCGGCGTCCCCGGGCGCCTGCAGCGCGCGGCCACGCGTCGCAACGGCGCCGCCGTCTATGTCGACTACGCGCACAAGCCCGATGCGCTGCGAAACCTGCTCGAGACGCTGCGCCCGCATGCGGCCGGACGGCTGGCGGTCGTCTTCGGCTGCGGCGGCGAGCGCGACACCGGCAAGCGGCCCGAGATGGGCGCGATCGCCGCGCGTCTGGCCGACCGCGTCTACGTCACCGACGACAACCCGCGCGGCGAGGATCCGGCGACGATCCGGGCGGCCGTCGCCGCCGCCTGTCCGGGCGCGATCGAGATCGCCGACCGCCGCACGGCCATCGCGCGCGCCGTGCGCGACCTCGCGCCGGGCGACGTGCTCGCGATCGCGGGCAAGGGCCACGAGACCGGCCAGATCGTCGGGGCGACGGTCCATCCCTTCGACGACGTCGCGCAGGCGCAGGCCGCGGTCGCGGCCGCCGACGACGGAGCCGGCCCGTGATCCCCGCGCTGTGGACCAGCGCCGAGGCCGAGGCCGCGACCGGCGGCCGCGGGACGCGTCCCTGGCGCGCCACCGGCGTCTCGATCGACAGCCGGACGCTGGCGCCCGGGGACCTCTTCGTGGCGCTCGCCGGCGAACGACAGGACGGACACGCCCATGTCGCAGCGGCGCTCGCGGCGGGCGCCGCCGCGGCGCTGGTCGCGCGGCACCCCGCGGACGTTCCCGCCGGCGCGCCGCTGCTGTTCGTGCCGGACACGCTCGAGGCGCTGACCCGGCTGGGGCTCGCGGCGCGGTCCCGCGCCGCCGCCACGCGCGGCGTGGCCGTGACCGGCAGCGTGGGCAAGACCGGCACCAAGGAGGCGCTGCGGCACGTGCTGGGCGCACAGGCGCCCACCCACGGCGCGGCGGCCAGCTTCAACAACCATATCGGCGTCCCGGCGACGCTGGCGCGCCTGCCGCGCGACGCGCGCTACGCGGTCTACGAGATCGGCATGAACCATGCCGGCGAAATCGCGCCGCTGGTGCGCATGGTGCGGCCGGCGGTCGCGGCGATCACCACCGTGGCGGCGGCCCATGTCGAGAACTTCGCCGACGGCATCGACGGCGTGGCGCGCGCCAAGGGCGAGATCTTCGCCGCCGGCGGCGAGACCGCGATCATCCATCGCGACATCCCCCATTTCGGGAGCCTTGCGGCGTCGGCGCGCGCGCGGGGCTTCGATCGGGTGATCGGCTTCGGCGCCGACCCCGCAGCCGAATTCCGGCTGCGCGACGTCGTCCTGCATCCCGGCCATTGCGAGGTCGCGGCGCGCGTCGACGGGCGCGACATCGCCTATCGCGTCGGGGCGCCCGGACGCCACTGGGCGGTCAATTCGCTCGCCGTGCTCGCCGCGGTCCAGGCGCTGGGCGCCGATCTCGACGCCGCCGCCGCGGCGCTGGCCTCGGTGTCGGCGCCCCGGGGCCGCGGCCAGCAGCGCCGCATCGGGCCCGCCGGCGCCGAGGCGCTGCTGATCGACGAGTCCTACAACGCGAACCCCGCCTCCATGCGTGCCGCCATCGCGGTCGCCGCCGGGATCGCCCCCGCAGCGGGCGGGCGGCGCATCGCGGTACTGGGCGACATGTTCGAGCTCGGCGCCGACAGCGAAGCCGAGCACGAAGCGCTCGCCGCGCCGATCCTGGCGGCCGGGATCGACCTGGTCTTCACCTGCGGCCCGCGCATGCGACGGCTGCACGACGCGCTTCCGGCGGCCGTTCGCGGCGGCCACGGGGCCTCGTCGGAGGAGATCGCGCCGGTCGTGGCCGCGGCGCTGCGCCGCGGCGATGTCGTGGTCGTCAAGGGATCGCTGGCCAGCCGCATGCAGCGCGTCGTCGACGCGCTCGCCGGATCCGGCACGAACGCAAGGCGGTAGGGCCGAACAGGATGCTGCATTACCTCTCCTCCCAATTCGCGGACCAGATCGGCCCGCTCAACCTGTTCCGCTACATCACCTTCCGGTCGGGCGGCGCGGTGATGACGGCCCTGCTGGTCAGCTTCCTGTGCGGGCCTGCGATCATCCGCTGGCTCAAGTCGCGCCAGCCGAACGCGACGGTGCGCGAGGACACGCCCGAGAGCCATCTCGCCAAGAAGGGAACGCCGACCATGGGCGGCGTCCTGATCCTGCTCGCGGTCGCGGTGTCGACCCTGCTCTGGGCCGACCTGCGCAACGGCTATGTCTGGTCTGTCCTGCTGGTGACATGCGGCTTCGGGCTGATCGGCTTCTACGACGACTTCCAGAAGCTGACGCGGCGTGGCCGCGGGATCTCGGCGCGGGCCAAGTTCGCCCTGCAGACGGCCCTCGGCATCGTCGCCGCGGTCTGGATCGTCTGGGAGATGCCCGAGCGCGAGGCGCTGTCGACCTCGCTCGCCGTGCCCTTCCTCAAGTCGGTGCTGCTGGATCTCGGGATCTTCTTCTATGTCTTCGCCGCCTTCGTGATCGTCGGCGCGTCGAACGCGGTCAACCTGACCGACGGCCTGGACGGACTCGCCATCGTGCCGGTCGCGATCGCCGCCGGCTGCTTCGCGATCTTCGCCTATGTCGTCGGCAACGTGGTGTTCTCCGGCTACCTGCTGATCCACTACGTGCCGGGCACCGGCGAATTGTCGGTCCTCTGCGCCGCGATCGTCGGCGCAGCCCTGGGCTTCCTTTGGTTCAACGCGCCGCCGGCCATGGTGTTCATGGGCGACACCGGGTCGCTGTCGATGGGCGGGGCGCTCGGGGCGATCGCGGTGGTCACCAAGCACGAGATCGTGCTGGCGATCGTCGGCGGGCTGTTCGTGGTCGAGACCGTCTCGGTCATCGTCCAGGTCGCCTCGTTCAAGCTCACCGGCCGGCGCGTCTTCAGGATGGCGCCGCTGCATCACCATTTCGAGAAGAAGGGCTGGAAGGAACCCACCATCGTGATCCGGTTCTGGATCATCGCGATGATCCTGGCGCTGGCCGGGCTGTCGACGCTGAAGCTGCGATGAGGACCGGATGACGCCGCTTCCCGTCACCTGCTTCGCCGGCGCCACGGTCGCGGTCCTCGGGCTGGGGAAGTCCGGGATCGTCGCCGCCGAGGCGCTGCGCGCCGGCGGCGCGCGGGTGGCCGCCTGGGACGACGGCGACGCCGCGCGGACGGCCGCGGCGGCGCGCGGCTTCGATCTGGTGGAACCGGGTGCGGTCGACTGGCGCGCCTGCCGGGCGCTGGTCATCAGCCCGGGGATCCCGCATCTGCATCCGGCCCCGCATCCGGCCGCTTCCGCCGCGCGCGCGCACGGCGTCGAGATCGTCGGCGACATCGAACTGCTGCGCCGCAGCGCCCGGCCGGCGCGCTGGATCGGCATCACCGGCACCAACGGCAAGTCGACGACGACGGCGCTGACCGGCCACGTGCTGGCCGCCTGCGGCATCGACGTCCGCGTCGGCGGCAACATCGGAATTCCGGCCCTGGCGCTCGCGCCGCCCGGTCCGCGCGGCGCCTATGTCCTCGAGATGTCCAGCTACCAGCTGGAGATCACGCCGTCGGCCGTGTTCGACGTGGCGGTGCTGCTCAACGTCTCGCCGGACCATCTCGACCGCCATGGCGGCATGGACGGCTATGTCGCGGCCAAGCGCATGATCTTCCGCGGCCAGGGCACCGGCACCACCGCGATCGTCGGCGTCGACGATGCGGTCTGCGCCGGCATCCGGGCGGAGCTCGCGGCTGCCGGCGGCCGTCGCACGCTCGCGATCTCCGCCGCGACGAACGACGGCGTCGACGTCGGCGCGGCCGGCGGCATCCTGGTCGACGCGATCGACGGCCCGCCGCGCGACGTCGCCGACCTGCGCAAGATCGCGACGCTGCCGGGGCGGCACAACTGGCAGAACGCGGCCGCGGCCTATGCCGCCTGTCGCGCGATGGGGGCGCCGGCATCGGGGATCGCGGACGCGCTGGCCGGCTATGGCGGCCTGCCGCATCGCCAGGAGCGCGTGGGCGAGATCGGCGGCGTCGCCTTCGTCAACGACAGCAAGGCCACGAACGCGGACGCCGCCGCGCGGGCGCTGGGCTGCTACGACGCGATCTGGTGGATCGCGGGCGGCCTCGCCAAGGCCGGCGGCATCGAGCCGCTGGCGCCATATTTTCCGCGGGTCCGCCGGGCCTACCTGATCGGCGACGCCGCGCCGGGTTTCGCCGCCACGCTCGCCCGGGAAGGCGTCCCGCATGCGGTCTGCGGCACGCTCGAGGCCGCGGTGGACGCGGCGGCCGCGGATGCCGCGCGCGCCGGGGACCCCCGGCGCGTCGTGCTGCTTTCGCCTGCCTGCGCCTCCTTCGACCAGTTCGCAAATTTCGAGGCCCGCGGCGAGCGGTTCAGGGAACTCGTGGCCGCCCGGGCGCGGACCGGAGGCCGGCCGTGACCGCGGGCTTCGCGCGCCCCGACAATTCGCTGGTCGCCACCTGGTGGCGAACCGTCGACCGCTGGACGCTGATGGCGCTGATGACGCTGATCGGGATCGGCGCCATCATGGCGATGGCCGCGACGCCGCCGGTCGCCGAGAAGCTCGGTCTCGACACGTTCCATTTCGTGCGCCGGCACTTCACGCTGCTGCCGGTCGCGGTGGCGATCATGATCGGCGCCTCGCTGCTGGATCTTTCCGGGGTCCGGCGGGTGGCGATGGCGGTGCTGCTGCTCTCGATCGCCCTGCTCGCGGCCACCTTCGTGCTGGGAACGGAGATCAAGGGCGCGCGGCGCTGGATCAGCCTGCCCGGCTTCTCGCTGCAGCCGTCGGAATTCGTGAAACCGAGCTTCGCCGTGATCTGCGCCTGGCTGTTCGCCCTTCAGCGGCGCCGGTCCGGCGTCCCCGGAGACATGATCGCGGGCGCGCTCTACCTGCTCGTCGCCGGCCTGCTGCTGCTGCAGCCGGACGTCGGCATGGCGCTGGTGGTGACGACCATCTGGGCGGCGCAGATCTTCCTGGCCGGCCTGCGGATGATCTGGGGCCTGGCGCTGATCGGCGCCGCCGGCATGCTCGCCGTGGCGGCCTATTCCGTGTTCCCGCACGTCCAGAGCCGGATCAAGCGGTTCCTCGATCCGCAATCGGGGGACACCTATCAGGTCACGCGATCGCTGGAGGCCTTCACCAATGGCGGCCTCTCCGGACGCGGCCCCGGCGAAGGCACGGTGAAGACGCATCTTCCCGACGCGCATTCCGACTTCGTCTTCGCCGTCGCCGGCGAAGAGTTCGGCCTGATCGCCTGCATCTTCATCGCCGTCCTGTTCGGCTTCGTGGTCCTGCGCGGCTTCGCGCGGCTGCTGAGCGAGAACAATCTCTTCGCGCTGCTCGCGACCTCCGGCCTGCTGACCCAGTTCGGCCTGCAGGCGCTGATCAACATGGGATCGACGCTGCACATCCTGCCGACCAAGGGGATGACGCTGCCGTTCATCTCCTATGGCGGCTCGTCGCTGCTGGCGATGGCGCTGGGCATGGGCTTCATGCTGGCGCTGACGCGCAAGCGCTACGGCCCGGGCGAGTACTCGTGAGCGCGCCCCTCGTCCTTCTCGCCGCCGGCGGCACCGGCGGCCATCTCTTCCCGGCCGAAGCGCTTGCCGCGGCGCTGCGCGCGCGCGGCGTGCGCGCGGCCCTGGTCACCGACCGGCCGCACGCGGCAGGCGGCGGCGGCGCGACCGAGAGCCACGCGCTCGGACTGCGCCGCATGGGTGCGGGCAAGCTCTCGCGCGCGCTCGGCCTCGCCGCCGTCGCGGCCGCGATCCCCCGCGCGCGCCGCCTCGTTGCACGGCTTGCGCCCGCGGCCATCGTCGGTTTCGGCGGCTATCCTTCCGTACCGACCGTGCTCGCGGCGGCCTGGTCGCGCGTGCCGGCGATGCTGCACGAGCAGAACGCCGTCCTCGGACGCGCCAACCGGCTCCTTGCGCGTTTCGCCGCCGGCATCGCCACGTCCTTCGCCGACGTCGCGCGCCTGCCGGCCGGCAAGCCGGCCTGGCTGGTCGGCAATCCTGTCCGCCCGGCCATCCGCGTCCTGCGCGACGTCCCCTACCTGACCGAGGATCGCGACGGCCGCTTCGCGGTGCTCGTCACCGGCGGCAGCCAGGGCGCGCGAAGCTTCTCGGACGTCGTTCCCGCCGC
>JBIKLI010000295.1:0-5527 GCA_044359885.1 Alphaproteobacteria bacterium
CCCCGACGCCGGAGATGCCCGCATCCGTGTCGACAACGACAAATACATAATTGGCGCGAAAAGCGTCGACCACATGGGTGCGGATGTCGGTGATCTTCACGTCAGCTCCCTCTGGACAGTCAGTTCATATATGATATATATTATTGATGATGCTTATTGAACAACTTTTTCGTCGAAAAGCCATAAAGCAAAAATTGACGCCGATTAACGTATATTATATGCAATAAGCAGGGAAACATGACCAAATCGCCGGCCGAACGGCGCACCGACATCGCCTTCGCATTCGTCCTGATCGCCATCGGCGCGGTCGCTGTCGCCATGGGCCTGCGGATCCCCGCCTCGCGCTTCGATCCGCTGGGATCGGGCGCGGTGCCGGCGCTGATTGGGGCGGTACTGATCATCCTGGCCCTGGCGATCCTCGCCGCGGCCACGACGCGCTTGCGGATCGGCGACGGCGATCGCCTCTTCACCGGTCTCGACGCCGCGGACACGACGACGGCACCCCTGCGGGCGGCCGCGGTCTTCGTCTGGACACTCGCCTATGCCGGGATCCTTCATCTGCGTGCGCTGCCCTATTGGGCGTCGACCTTCGCCTTCGTCTTCGCGCTGGCCATCGCGCTGGCCCCGCCTCGACGGCGCGGTTACGCGATGGCGGCGATCGTGGCAGCCGTCCTCGGCGCCGGGCTCGATGTCATCTTCCGCCGCGTGCTGAGCGTCGACCTGCCATGACGCTGCTCGAAGCCTTCGCGGCGTCGTTCGAGCCGGTCGCCTTCCTGACCCTGTCGCTTGGCGTGTTCCTCGGCATCGTCGTCGGCGCGCTCCCGGGGATGACCGGCGGCATGCTCATGGCCCTGACGCTGCCCTTCACCTACTACATGAAGGACACCAACGCGATCACGCTGCTGATCGGCATGTATGTCGGCGGGATCAGCGGCGGGCTGATCACCGCGACGCTGATGCGCATCCCTGGCGAACCGTCCTCGGTGATGACGACGCTCGACGGCTATCCGCTGGCGCGCAAGGGCCAGCCGGGACGCGCGCTGGGCCTGGGCATCGCGGCCTCGCTGGTGGGCGGCGCCCTCTCCTGGGCAGCACTGGTCCTGCTGTCGCCGCCGCTCGCCGCCTTCGGCCTGCGCTTCGGCCCATTCGAGAATTTCGCGCTGGCGATGCTGGCACTGGTCCTGATCTCGTCGCTCAGCCGGCGATCCTTCGTGCGCGGTCTGGTCGCCGGCTTCCTCGGCATGCTGGTGGGCGTTCCCGGCCTGGACGAGACCTCGGGCCAGCTGCGCTTCACCTTCGGCATCGACGCGCTCAATGGCGGCTTCAACCTGCTGCCCGTGATCCTCGGCGTGTTCGCGCTCAGCCAGGTCTTGGCCGACCTGATGACGCCCGATGCGCGCGCCGAGCGCGTCGCGGCGGATCGCAAGGGCATGCTGATCTCGCTGCACGACTACTGGGTCCACGGCCGCAACATGCTGCGCTCGGCGGCGATCGGCATCTTCATGGGCGCGATGCCGGGCGTGGGCGCAAGCGTCGGATCGATCGCCGCCTACACGACCGCGCGCAACCTGTCGAAGACGCCCGACGCGTTCGGCACCGGCAGCGAGGAGGGCATCGTCGCCGCCGAGACCGCGAACAACGCCACGACCGGCGGCACGCTGATCCCGATCATCACGCTGGGCCTGCCGGGCGGCTTCACCGACGCGGTGCTGCTGGCGGCGCTGATGATCCACAATTTCCAGCCCGGCCCGTTGTTCTTCGCCACCAACACCACGATCGTGAACACGATCATGGCCGCACATCTGGTCGCGCATGCGGTGATGTTCGCGATGATGGTCGTCGGCTCGCTATGGATCCTGCGCCTCGTCGACATCCCCAGGCGCTGGGTGTCGGCGGGCGTGCTGGTGCTGTGCGTGGTCAGCGCCTACGCGCTCAACGGCCGCATGTTCGACGTCTGGACAATGCTCGCCTTCGGCGCGATCGGCCTCGCCCTGGAATATGTGCGCGTGCCGCTGGCCCCCTTCGCCATCGGGCTGATCCTGGGACCGATGGCCGAGGGCCAGTTCCGGGCGGCCATGATGTCTTCGGGCGGCAGCCTCGCCCCCTTCGCGCAGAGCCCGATCGCGCTCGTCCTGCTGCTGTTGGCCTTGGCGCTCTTCGCCTGGCCGTTCCTGCGCGAACGGCGCGCCACCGGTCCCGGCTGAACCAGAACCGACGGAGGAAGAAACCATGGACATGAAACGCCGACAACTGCTCACGGCCGCCGCCACGGCCACGGCCACGCTCGCCGCCACCGGTGCCGCCGCGCAGGCATTTCCCGCGAAGCCCGTGCGGGTCGTCGTCGCCTCGGGCGCGGGCGGCGCGTCGGACATCGTCGCGCGCATGATCCAGCGCGCGGTCGCCAGGACGTCGCCCCAGCCCTTCGTCGTCGCCAACATGCCTGGCGGCGGCACGTCGATCGGCGGCCGCGAGGTGGCCGGTGCGGCGCCCGATGGCCATACGCTGCTGATGATGCACGAGGCAGTCATCGTCGCCACCGCACAGGGCATCTTCAAGCCCGGCGTCGAGGAACTGACGCCGCTGGCGATGACCGGCCGCGACATCTACACGGTGGTGGTCAACGCCGCCTCTCCCTTCCGTACGCTCAAGGACCTGTTCGACGCCGCACGGACGCGGCCGATACGCACCGCGGTGAACATCGGCGGCCTCAACCACTTCACGTCGCTGATCGCCGCCGAATCCGCGAAGGTCGAGATCCGTCCCGTCCAGCACGGCAGCGGCGCCGACTCGGTGCGCTCGCTGCTCGGCAACCAGGTCGAGGTCATCTTCGCGGTGCCCTCGGACGTCATCGAGTACCACAACGCCCGGCAGATGCGGATCCTGGCGGTGATGGCCGAGCAGCGCAGCGCTTCGCTGCCCGACATTCCGACCTCGGCCGAGGCGGGTTTTCCTTCCGTCTCCGACCTCAACCACATGTGGTGGGTGCCGCGCGCGACCCCGGCCGACCGCGTGGCGTGGCTGCGCGGCCAACTGGCCGGCGCCATGCAGGACGCCGAAGTGCGCGCCCAGCTGACGGCGCGCATGATCGAGACGACCTTCATGTCGGGCGCCGACATCGAGGCGCATGTCGCACGCAAGCGCGCCGAGATCCAGGGACTGGTCGACAAGTTCGGCCTCAAGCAGAATTGACGCTGGCCCGTTCATGGACCTGATCGCCGACAGCGTCAGCGACCGCGTCAGGCGGCGCATCCGCGAGGACATCCTCGCCGGCCGCGTCGGGCCCGGCGACCGGCTGCGCATCGCGGATCTCAGCCAGCGCTTCGGCGTCAGCTCGATCCCTGTGCGCGAGGCGCTGCGCGCGCTCGAAGGCGACCGGCTGGTGGTGATCGAGACGCATCGCGGCGCGGTCGTGCGCATGCTCGACCGCAAGATCGTCTCGGACATGTACGACGTGCGCGGGGTGATCGAGGCGCTGATGGCCGGGGCCGCCGCGGCGCGCGCGGTCCCGGCCGACATCCGCGACCTCGCGGCCATGGCGGAACGCTACGCCGCCGCGGCCGCGGTGGACGACCGCCGGCTGATGCTGCTCGAGAACCAGGCGCTGCATCGCCGGATCGGCGAGATCGCGGACAATCCCGAGGCCAGCCGCTATGTCGAGCAGGGATGGGAGTTGGTCTTCGGCCTGCGCAACCGATTCGGCTTCGGCGCGCAGCGCACCGCCGCCATCACCGGCGAGCATCGGCGGCTGATCGAGGCGATCGGCCGCGGCGAGCGCGTTCTCGCCGCGCGGATCGTCCAGGAGCATTGTGACGGCGCCAAGCAGGACCTGCTGCGCCAGATGGAGATGGCAGGATTATGAGCAACGCAAGACGCATCGTCCTTTACGGCGACTACGCGGCCCGACAGGCCGGACGCCTCGAGGGCCTGCTCGGGCCGGGCTACGCGATCCAGCCGGTCCCTTCGACCATGCCGGCGCCCGACGCCGCCGCGGCGCTCGCCGCGGCGCGCGCGATGGTGGCCAACGCCTTCGGCCAGGACGACCCGCCGGTCCCCAATCTCGGTTTCCTGCAATCGCCTTCGGCCGGGATGGAAGGGATCGATGCGACAGCGCTGCCGCCGGGCTGCATGGTCCGCGCGGTCGGTGGCCACGAGATCCCGATGGCCGAATACGCGATCTGCACGATCCTCGACTGGCAGATCGGATATCGCCGGCAGTCGGAGCTGGTGACGGCGGGCAGATGGTCGCAGCGCCACTGGATCAAGGGCGAGGTCCATGGCGAGGCTTTCGGCGCCACGCTGGGCATCGCCGGCTATGGCCGCATCGGACGCCAGATCGCGCACCGCGCGGCCGCGCTCGGCATGCGCGTGCGGGCGCTGTCGCGCTGGTCGCGGCCGGACGAGGGCGAGCCGGCGGTGGAACGCTTCGCCACCGACCGCGTCGCGGATTTCCTCGCCGGCTGCGACTTCGTCGTCGTGGCCCTGCCGCTGGATGCGCAGACCGAGGGGATCGTCGATTCCAGCTGGTTCGGCCGGATGGACCCCGGCGCGGTGCTGATCAACATCGGGCGCGGCAAGGTGGTCGACGAGGCCGCGCTCTATGCCGCGCTGCGCGACCGGCGCATCCGGGGCGCGACGATCGATGTCTGGTACAACTATCCCGACAGCGTGGAGACCGAAGTCCCGATGGCGTCGTTCCCGTTCCACGAACTGGACAACATCGTCATCACGCCGCATTGCTCCGGGCGCACCCAGCGGATGTTCACGCGACGCTGGCAGGAGATCGCCGCCAATCTGTCGGGGTTCTTCGACGGGGCCTGAACGCAACGCCGCGGCGGTGCTGGTCAGCCGCGCGCCGCCTCGATCTGCGCCTCGATCGGGTGGATCTCCGCGTCTTGGCCGGCCTGCGCCCACCGATCGCGCGGCTGGAAAGCACGCGCAAGCCGAGTGAGGACCGCTACGCCGCGGACCGTGCCGGCGTGGCCACCGGCCTCGCCGCCGGCCGACATGCCGTCCTTCGATCCGCCGATGCTGGACAAGACGATCGATCTCGTCGGCGCCAAGGCCGGCCCGGGCGATCTGCTCGTGATCGCGGCGTCGAGCCATGGCGCGCCGGGGCGCCTGTCCAACAGGATCGGCACCCAGAACCAAAGACCCGTCGACGCGGCCTTCCTGATCCGGCGCCTCCGGCGCCTGGGCGATCTGCATACGCTGTTGATGCTGCCGGCCTGCCACTCGGGATCCTTCGCCGAGATCCTGGAACGCGAGGATTTCCGGCGCGTCATGGTCGTGGCGTCGGCCCGCTCGGACCGGACGTCGTTCGGCTGCAGCCCGGCCGAGACCAGCACGTGCTTCGTGAAGGCGCTCGCGGAGGCGTCGCACGCACTGACGACCGGCGCGCAACCGCCCGGCTGGTCGGCCGTGATGGAACGCGCCCGGCAGATCGGGTCCGAATGGGAACGCAACCGGGCGCTGAACGCGTCGATGCCGCAGCTCTGGATCGGGAAGGACGCCGACCGTGACCTGTTCA
>JBIKLI010000039.1:0-18703 GCA_044359885.1 Alphaproteobacteria bacterium
CCGTCGCTGGAGACGAACGCCCGATGAGCCCGATCCCCCGTCCTGCATGCGCGCGATGCGCCCGGCCGGACACCGCCCCCCTCTTCGGCCGTCCGGGCTACCGGCCGGCACCCGCCGGCTGAGGCGGCGATGCGCGAGGATCCCGTCGCACCGCGCACGCTGGCGGAGATCGAGCGGCACTGCTTCGCGCTGCTCGCCCGCGGCGTGCGCGACCGGCGCAGCGCGCTGCATCTGGCCGTGCTGGCCAGCGCCGGCGACGACGGCTTCCCCGCCGCCCGCACCGTGGTGCTGCGGGCGGTCGATACGGCGGCGCGGACGCTGCGCGTCCATACCGACCGGCGGTCGGCGAAATTCGCCGAACTGACGGCCGACCCGCGCGCGGCGCTGCTGTTCTACGAGCCGCGCGCGCGGCTTCAGTTCCGCTTCCGTGCCCTGGCGACCCTGCATGCCGGCGACGACGTCGCGCGCGGGATCTGGCAGGGCGTCGCCGCAACCAGCCGGCGCTGCTACCTGGGCCTCGCGCCGGGCAGCGTCAGCGCAGGACCGGTTTCGGGGCTGCCGCCCGAGCTGGAAACGCGCGGCCCCACGCCCGAGGAATCCGCACCCGGCGCCGCCAATTTCTGCGCGGTGACGCTGCGGCTGCTGACGCTGGACTGGCTGCATCTCGCCGCCGGCGGCCACCGTCGCGCGCGTTTCGACTGGACCGATCCGGCAGCCCCGGCGGCCACCTGGCTGGCGCCCTAGGCGCGGCGCGACCGGCGCAGCAACGCCAGCACCTCGCGCGGCCTGAACGCGCCCAGCGCCGCGCCGACGAGCGCGTAGAGCCCGGCGCCGCCCGCCACCAGCAGCGCCAGCGAGGCCCAGCGCGCGACGCCGCCTGCCTCGCCCGCCGGCGACAGCCCGGCGCGCATCGCGGCGTACACAGACAGCGCCATGACGGCGCTGGCCAAGGCCGACCCGCGCGCCGCGCGGCGCAGCCGGGCGTCGGGACCCAGCGCGCCGCGCGCCGCCAGGCCACGCGCCAGCAGCGCGCAATTGACCCAGGCCGAGAGCGCGGTGGCGAGCGCGATCCCGACATGGCCCAGGACGCCCATCAGCGCCAGCGCGGCGAGCGTGTTCAGCGCGACGCAGGCGACGGCGATGCGCACCGGCGTCGTCGTGTCCTCGCGGGCGTAGAAGCCGGGCGCCAGCACCTTGATCAGCACATAGGCCGGCAGCCCCGCCGCATAGGCGACCAGCGCCGCCGCGGTCGCCGACGCCGCGACCGCGTCGAAGGCGCCGCGCTGGAACAGCACGACGATGACCGGTTCAGCCAGGACCAGCAGCGCCGCGGTCGCCGGCAGGGCGAGGACCAGCGCCGCCTCGAGCGCGCGGTTCTGGGTTTCGCGCGCGGCGGCCGCTTCGCCCAGCCGGATCTGTCGCGACAGCAGCGGCAGCAGCGCCGTGCCGATGGCGATGCCGATCACCGCCAGCGGCAATTCGTAGATGCGGTCCGCGAAGTAGAGATAGCTGACCGCTCCGGTCGGCAGCAGCGAGGCGATCATCACGTCGATCAGCAGGTTGATCTGCACCGCGCCACTGCCCAGCGCCGCCGGCAGCATCAGCCGCCACAGCCGCCGGATGTCGGGCGTCAGGCGCGGCAGCGGAAGGCGCAGCGCCATGCCTTCGCGACCGCAGGCCGCGGCAAGCCAGAGGAACTGGACCACGCCGGCGATCGCCACCGACCAGCTCATCGCCAGACCCGCCGAGCCCAGACCCGGTGTGAGGAAGATCAGGCCGCCGATCAGGCAGAGATTGAGCAGGATCGGCGTCGCCGCCACCGCGCCGAACCGGTCGAGGCTGTTGAGCACCCCGCCCTGCAGGCTGACCAGGCTGATGAACAGCAGATAGGGGAAGGTGATGCGCGCGAACTCGATCGCCAGCGCCAGCTTCTCCGGCTCGTCGCGGAAGCCGGGGGCCACGACGGCGACGAATTGCGGCATCAGCATCTCGACCGCCAGCGTCAGCGCCAGCAGCGCCGCCAGCAGCACCGCCAGCGCGTCCTCGGCGAAGTCGCGCGCCACGAGCCGCCCGTCGCGCGCGACCATCCCGGCGAAGATCGGCACGAAGGCGGCGTTGAAGGCGCCTTCCGCGAAGAGGCGGCGGAAGAAGTTCGGGAACTTGAAGGCGACGAAGAACGCGTCGGCCACCGGCCCCGCGCCCAGATAGGCCGCGGCCAGCACGTCGCGCACGAAGCCCAGGACCCGGCTGACGAGCGTGTAGCCCCCGACCGTGGCGATGCCGCGGGCCAGGCTCACGCGCCGAGCACCTGTCCGCCGTCGACGGCGATCGTCTGGCCGGTGACCCAGCGCGCATAGGGCGAAGCCAGGAATAGCGCCACGTCCGCGACCTCCTCGGGCCGGCCCAGGCGACCGAACGGGATCCCGCCGAGGATCCGGTCATAGAGCGGATCGCCGGCAAGCCGGCGCCGCTCCCACAGGCCACCGGGGAATTCGATCGACCCCGGCGCGATGCAGTTCACGCGGATGCCCTTGGCCGCCAGCGTCGCGGCCTGGCTCTGGGTGTAGTGGATCATCGTCGCCTTGACCGCGGCATAGGCGGGGGTGCGCGTCGAAGGCCTCAGGCCGGAGATCGACGAGACATGGATGATCGAGCTGCCCGCCTGGCGCGACAGCGCCGGGATCGCGGCATGCGAGGCGCGCACCATCGCCATCACGTCGACCGCAAGCCCGGCCGCCCATCCCGCCTCGTCGTCGCCCATGCCGAAGCCGGAGGCGTTGTTCACCAGCACGTCGATCCCGCCCAGCGCCGCCTCCGCGGCGGCGACATAGGCGCCGACCGCGGCGCCGTCGGCAAGATCGCAGGTCGCGGCATGGGTGCGCCGGCCATGGACGGCGAGCTCTGCGCGGGTCGCCTCCAGCGTCGCGGCGCCGCGCGCGCAGATCGAGACATCGGCTCCCGCGGCTGCGAAGCCCTGCGCGATCGCGCGACCGATGCCACGGCTGCCGCCGGCCACCACCACGCGCCTGCCTTCGAACCCGAAGCCCATCCTGCGCTCTCCCACCGGTGACGCGCATGGCCGGGATGGCCGCGCGCGTGACCGAGTGTAACGCATCGGCATTGGACAATCCGATACCCGGCCGCGCAGGATCCCGTCCCGGCTGGCAGGCGAGGCGGATGGCGGCATGACGAGGCGTCGCGACGCGGCGATCTGGATCTTCGCGATCCCCCTGGCGCTGGCCGCCGCGGGCGGCGCGCTGTGGTGGCACGACCGCGAACCGCCGCCACCGCCCTACCGTCTCGCGACCACCGACCGCGGCGCCATCGTCGCCAGCGTCTCGGCGACCGGGACGGTGCAACCCGTCACGACCGTGCTGGTCGGCTCGCAGCTCTCGGGCCAGGTCCGACAGCTGCTCGCGGATTTCAACACCGAGGTCCGCGCCGGGCAGGTCATCGCGCGGCTGGACGACGACCAGCTGCGCGCTCGGCTGGCGGCGGCGCGCGCCGATCTGGCCCAGGCCACGGCCGGGCTCGCGACCGCGCGCGCCCAGCTCGACCGGCTGCGCGCCGATCTCGGCGGCGTCGAGGCGGGGATCGCCGCTGCCGACGCCCAGGCCGCCCGCGCCCAGAGCCAGCTGGACGAGACCCATCGCGAGCGCGAACGCAAGCGCGCCCTGGTCGCCCGCGGCGCCGGGACGACGGCCGATCTGGAACGGGCCGAAGCCGCGGCGCTGCAGGCCCAGGCGACCCGCGCCGCGGCCGGCGCGCAGGGCGACGCCGCGCGGGCCGCGCGCGAGGCGGCGCAGGCGGGGCTGGTCGTGGCCGAGACCCAGATCGCCGCCGCACGGGCGCAGCTGGCGCAGCGCGAGGCAGTGCTGCGCCAGGTCGAGGTCGATCTCGACCGCGCCGAGATCAAGGCTCCGATCGACGGCGTCGTCATCCGCCGCGACGTCGACATCGGCCAGACGGTGGCCGCCAGCCTGCAGGCGCCGGTGCTGTTCACCATCGCCCAGGATCTGCGCCAGGTCGAAATCCACGTCGCCGTGGACGAAGCCGATATCGGCCGGATCCGCGCCGGTCAGGAAGCCCAGTTCTCGGTCCCCGCCTATCCCAGCGCGTCGTTCCGCGGCGAGGTGCTGATGACGCGGCTGGGCGCGCAGACGATCCAGAACGTCGTCACCTATGTCGTCGTCATCGCCGCCGAGAACCGCGATCTGCGCCTGCTGCCGGGCATGACGGCGACCGTGCGACTGGTCACCGACCGGCGCGACGACACGATCCGCGTTCCCAACGCGGCGCTGCGCTGGAGACCGCCCGGGGCGGCCCGGACCCCGGAGGCCGGCGCTGCGGCCGGCGGCGGCACGCGCGGCGGCGCCGGCTTCGACCAGCTGGAGCAGGTTCTGGCGCGCGAGCTGTCGCTCGACGAGACCCAGCGCGCCGCCGTCGCGCGGATCGCCGAGGAGGCGCGCGAGCAGCTGCGGGGCTTGCGGGCCGCCGGGCTGCCGCCGGACCAGCTGCGCGCACGGATGGGCGCCGCGCGCCAGCAGGCCGACCGTCGCATCGCGGCGATCCTGAGGCCCGAACAGCAGCCGGCCTGGGAGGCCTGGCGCGCGCAGCGCGGCGCGGCCAGCGCGGTCACGGCCGCCGGGCGCCTCTACTTGCGCGGACCCGACGGCCAGCCGCAGCCGCTTTCGGTCCGGGTTGGGATCGGCGACGGCGCCTTCACCGAGATCGCCGGCGAGGGCGTGCGGCCAGGCCTGGAAGTGATCGTCGGCGGCGGGCCGCGGATCGCGGCGCCGGCCGGCGGGGGCAGTGCCGCAGCCATTCCGCGCCTGGGTCCATGACCACGACCGCCGGCAACGACCGCCCGTTCATGCAGGTCGAGGGGCTGGCGCGCAGCTACGCGATGGGTGGCAGTGTCCTGCATGCGCTGGACGGCGTCGATGCCACCATCGCCCGCGGCGAATTCGTCGCGGTGATGGGGCCGTCGGGCTCGGGCAAGTCCACGTTCATGAATCTTCTCGGTCTGCTCGACCAGCCGACGCGGGGCCGCTACCGCCTCGACGGCGCGGATGTCGCGTCGCTCGACGGCGATGCGCGCGCCGGGCTGCGCAACCGGCAGCTGGGCTTCGTCTTCCAGTCCTTCAACCTGCTGCCCCGCGCGACCGCCCTCGACAACGTCGCCCTGCCGCTGGTCTATGCCGGCGTCGGCGCCCGCGAGCGGCGCCGGCGCGCGGCGGAGGCGCTGGCGACGCTGGGGCTGGGCGACCGGCTGACCCATACGCCGGCTGAACTTTCCGGCGGGCAGCAGCAGCGCGTCGCCATCGCCCGCGCCCTGGTCAACGGTCCCGGCGCGATCCTCGCCGACGAACCGACCGGCGCGCTCGACAGCCGGACGGGGCTGGAGATCATGGCGCTTTTCCAGACGCTGAACGCCAAGGGCATCACGCTGGTCGTGGTCACCCATGATCCCGCGGTGGCGGCCTTCGCCTCCCGCGTCCTGGTCTTCCGCGATGGGCGGCTGGTGGGCGACCGTCGCCAGACGCCGCGCGACGCCGCCGCCGCCATGCGCGACGACGCGGCGCCGGCGGCACCCGCATGAGCCCGCTCGACGCGCTCGCCGGCGCGCTCGACTCGCTGCGCGCCAACGCGCTGCGCTCGGCGCTGACCATGCTCGGCATCGTCATCGGCGTCGCGGCCGTGATCGCCATGGTGGCGGTCGGGTCGGGCGCGAGAGCGACCGTGCTGGCGCAGATCCGCGCGCTGGGCGCCAACCTGATCGTGGTCGTGCCCGGCAATGTCACGGTCGGCGGCGTGCGGCTGGGCTCCGGCCAGCGCGCGACCCTGACCCAGGACGACGCGCTGGCGCTGGAGCGCGAGATCGAGGCGGTGGAGGCCGCCGCGCCGACGTCGCGCGGCCAGGTGCAGGCGGTGGCCGGCGGCGCCAACTGGTCGACCTGGCTGGTCGGCGCCACACCCGCGTTCTTCGTCGCGCGCGACTGGGACGTGGCTGCCGGCCGCGGCATCGAACCCGAGGAATACGATCGCGGCGCGCAGGTCGTGCTGCTGGGCGAAACCGTCGCGCGGACGCTTTTCGACGAGGCCGACCCGGTCGGCGAGACGATCCGCCTGCGCAACGTGCCCTTCCGCGTGGCCGGCATCCTCGCGCGCAAGGGCCAGACCACCGGCGGCCAGGACCAGGACGACGTCGTCGTGGCGCCGCTGCGTGCGGCGCAGCAGCGCGTGCTCGGGATCAACCGCGCCAATTCGCGCGCCGTGGGCTCGATCACGGTGCGGCTGCGGGACGGAGAGGACGCCGCGGCGGCGGAGGAGCAGATCCGCGCCCTGCTGCGTCAGCGCCACCGGCTGACGGCGGCGCAGGAGGACGACTTCATCCTGCGAAACCTGGCCGACATCGCGGCGACGCGCGACGCATCCTCGCGCACGCTGTCGCTGCTGCTGGCGGCGATCGCGACCGTGTCGCTGCTGGTCGGCGGCATCGGGATCATGAACATCATGCTGGTGTCCGTGACCGAGCGGACGCGCGAGATCGGCCTGAGGCTGGCGGTCGGCGCGCGCCGGCGCGACATCATGATGCAGTTCCTGATCGAGGCGGCGACGCTGTCGGCGCTGGGCGGGGCTGCGGGGGCGGCGCTGGGCTTCGTGGCGGCGCGCGCGATCACGAGCCTCGCCGGCTGGCCGACGCTGGTCTCGCCGGACGCGATCGCGCTCGCGGTCGGGGTCAGCGCCGCCGTCGGGATCGTGTTCGGCTTCTATCCGGCACGCCGCGCCGCCGCCCTCGACCCGATCGCGGCGCTGCGCCATGCATGAGCGTCACGGCCCGGCGCCCGTGACGTCGCGCACGCGCTCGAAGAACGCCTGCTTCTCGAACGTGTTGATCGTCCAGTTGACGGGCGGGGACTGGAATCCGTCGGCATAGTCGTTGCTGCCATGGTCGTAGTAGCTCCACGACACGCCCACGGACAGGGCCGCCTGGAAGTCGACGAGGTCCGCCGATGCCTCGTTGAAGAAGATCGGCGTCGGCCGCGCCTGGTATTCGGGCATCGCGCGGATGCGGCGGACCTTCTCGACATGCCCGAGAGGACCCAGATTGTTGCCGTGCGGCAGCAGGAAATCGGCCGTCCGGACCATGTCACCGGTCGGATCCTGAGGCGCATGCAGGCTGCTCGACACCGGGATCCGCCGCTCGCAGACCTTCTGCGCGAAGGCGATGTGGTGGTGGATGTTCTCCAGCGACAGGCTGCGGAACTGGAGGTAATGGTAGGACTGCCAGTCCGGCGCCACCTCCTGGGCGATCTCGATCATCACGTTTCGATGGCCGAGGCCGGCCAGGAACTCGGTTCCCTCCCGGATCGCACGGCGGACCGCGCTCTCGTCCTCGAAACGCGGCGTCTGACCGAAATAGAAGAAGCTCGTCGACGCGACCATCCCCAGCGCGTCCAGCGCCGCGATGCATTTCGCCATTCGTCTCGCATAGGCGGGCTTCAGCGCGCCATCGGGCGCGAAGCCCGAATTGACCCAGGGCTGGGCGTCGCAGCGCGTCTTCCAGACGTTCTTGATCGGGCGGCCGCCCTGGAACGCCAGCGACACGGCCGAGATTCCATGCGCCTTCCAGGACGGCAGCGCGGCGCAGAACTCCTCGACGTTGCGATCGGGGTCCCACGTCCCGGTGTCCGGATAGGCGAAGGAGCGCGGCCCCACGCCCAGGTCGTAGATCCCGGTCGCGGGCCAGTTCTCGTCGTCGAATGTCGCCTGCGCCGCGCGGACGCAGAAGAGCAGTCCCTCGATCGAACGCCCGGCGTAGCGACGCCCCGCGTGGGTCGGTCGCCCGTCGAGGCAGAACCGCGTTCCGTCGATGCTCACCGTCGTGGTTTTCCCGTCCATGCCCGACCCTCCTACTCGCCTTTCGCGCTGCCTTCCGCGAGGCCCGATATCAGCTTGCCCTGCGCGACGAAGAACACGACCAGCACGGGCAGCGTGACCAGCACCGCGCCGGCCAGAAGCATGCCCCACATGTAGACGTTGTCGTTGGCGATCCATGTCGCGAGCCCGAGGGGCAGCACCTTGTTCCGCTCCGACGAGGTGAAGACCAGCGCGAACAGGAAGTCGTTCCAGGCCTGGTTGAAGCTGAAGACGCCGGTCGCGACGAGACCGGGCAGCGCCAGCGGCAGGACCACCCGGCGGAACGCCTCGAACCTCGTGCAACCCTCGACCATCGCCGCCTCTTCGAGGCTGACCGGGATCGCGTTGAAATACGCGCGCATGTACCAGAGCGTCAGAGGCAGCGTGAACGCCATGTTGCTGACGATCAGCGCCACCAGCGTGTCGGCGAGACCGAGACCGATCACGTAGACGTAGAGCGGAATCACGAGCAGGACCTCGGGCAGGAGGTAGCTGCTGAGCGCCAGCGACGAGAACGCGCGGATCGAGCGGTAGCGGAACCGGCTCAGGCTGTAGGCACCGACCGCGCCGACCAGCAGCGACAGCCCCGTCGCCCCGCAGGCGACGATGAGGCTGTTGACGAAATAGGTGCCGAAGCGCGTCTGTTCGAACAGGTCGAAATAGTTCTGCAGCGTCCAGGTGGTCGGGAGCAGCGTGGGCGGCGTGGCGTAGAGATCCGCCGGCACCCTGAACGAGGCGGACACCATCCAGAACAGGGGAAAGCCGACCGTGACCACCACGGTCAGCAGCAGCAGATACAGCACGATGCGCGCCGAGATCCGGTTCAGATCGGCGACATCCCATGTTCTCTCCTGACGGCGCCGGGCGACGGTCATTGGCGGCGTTCCGCCCAGCGGATCATCAAGGCGTAGAGCCCCGACAGCACGGCGATGATCGCGGCCGTGATCAGGGCCACCGCAGCGCCCCGCCCCATCTCGAAATCGTCGAAGGCCTTCTGGTAGACGAGCACGGGCAGGGTCGTCGTCGAGCCGAGCGGCCCCCCGCCGGTGAGCATGTAGATGATGTCGAACTTGTGGAAGGCCCAGATCGTCCGCAGCAGCGCGGTCAGCAGGAAGACCGGCATGACATAGGGCAGGGTGATCCGCCAGAACTGCTGGAAGGCGCTCGCCCCGTCCACCGTGGCGGCCTCGTATTGCTCCTGGGGAATCGACTGCAGGATGCCCAGCAATGCCAGGACCACGAAGGGATAGAGTTTCCAGACGGCGACGATGATCACCGAGAGCATCGCCGTTTCCGGGCTGGCCAGCCATTGGACCGGCTGGGAGACGAGGCCGGCGCTCGTCAATCCATGGTTCAGGATCCCGAGGATGTCGTGGAACATGAACTGCCAGACCAGAACGGCGACCACCGTCGGAACGATGTAGGGGGCAAAGACGATCGCGCGGGCGACGCCTCGGCCGACGAAGTTCTTGTTGAGCAGCAGCGCGACCCCCAGGCCCAGCAGCATCTCCAGCGCGACGCTGCCGAACACCCAGATCAGGGTGTTGGCCAGGACCGTGAAGAACTTGGGCGACGTGAACGCCCAGATGAAATTCTCGAGGCCGACGAACGGACCGCTGGTGGAACCGATGCTCACGTCCTGCAGGCTCATCAGGACGACGGTGATCGCCGGCACGACGACCAGAAGCAGGAAGAGCAGCGCCGCTGGCAGCAGCGTGCAATACGCGAAGACTCGGTCCTCGCGCTCCGCAAGCATCGTGTCCGGGCGTGCGTCGTCGCTCATGCCGGGGCGGCCCCGTCGGTCGCCAGGCCGCTCTGGCGATCGAAGCGCCGGACGTCGCGGCGGCGGACGGCGAAGTCGACGACCTTCCCGGCCAGGTGGCCGAACGCGAGGTCGCTCGAAAGCCGCGAGATCGCCTTGGTTTCCGTCTGCGTGCCGGCCAGCGTGCCGTAGAGCAGACGCTCGCTGCCCAGATACTCCTCGCGCAGCACGCGGAACGGCATGACGATCGGATCGGCCTCGGCGGCGAGCATGTCGCGCGGCAGGAAGTTCTCCGGCCGGAAGCCGAGCCAGGCGTCGTCCCCGGCGACGAGATTCATCGGCGGCGAGCCGATGAAGCTGGCGACGAACGTGTCGGCGGGCGAACGGTAGACCTCTTCAGGGGTCCCGATCTGGCGCACGCGTCCCTGGTTCATGACGACGATCCTGTCGCCGAGCCCCATCGCCTCCGTCTGGTCGTGGGTGACGTGGATCGCCGTCACGCCGACGCGCCGCTGGAAGTGACGGAGTTCCTCGCGCGCCATATGGCGCATCTTCGCATCCAGGTTCGAGAGCGGTTCGTCCAGCAGCAGCACCGCGGTCCGCCGGACGAGGGAGCGCGCCAGCGCGGTGCGCTGACGTTCGCCGCCGGACGTCTGGCGCGGCTTGCGATCCAGAAGCCGGGCGATGTCCACCAGGTCCGCCGCCCACCGGACGCGTTCGCGCACCTCCGCGTCGGGGGTGCCCTTGACACGCAGGGGAAAGGCGATGTTCTCGAAGACCGTGAGGTGCGGATAGAGGGCGTAGTTCTGGAAGACCATGGCCACGTCCCGGTCCTTCGGCCGCAGCCCGGTCACCACCTTGCCGCCGATCAGCACGTCGCCTTCGGTGGCCTGCTCCAGGCCGGCGATCATGCGCAGGAGCGTCGATTTTCCGCATCCCGAGGGACCGAGGAGAACCAGGAGTTCCCCATCGGCCACCTTGATCGAGACATCGTCGACCGCCCGGTGGCCGGCGAACTGCCTGCTGATGTTCCGGACTTCGAGCGTCGCCATGCCGCAACTCCGTGGGGAATACGCGCAGATCCCGTCGCGCGGACGCCCGTGGGCGGCGGCGCGACGGGGTTCGGGCCGTCAGCGGGTCCGCTTGAGGTCCGCCACCAGTTTCCTCATCTCCTCCGCGCCCCAGGCCGCGGCCCGCGCGGGGTCCTCGCCGCGCAGGACGACGCGCTGGACGACCTGGGCGGGAATGTTGCGCGCGATGATCGGCCCGATGAAGGGATTGTCCACGCCCGAGCGGACGACTCGACCGTCGACGAATCGCGCGCCGGCTTCGGACTCGAAGTTGAGACCGTTGTCGATGGCATAGGCCACCTGGGCGAGGTTCGCGCCGATCACGTTGCCGGGCGCGCTACGGATCACGTCCTGCTGCACGCTGCGCAGCGGCGGGATCATGTGGGGGTAGACCAGCATGGCGAAGTCGCGCAGCCGCTCGCCGGTGAGCAGGAACCGCATGAAGCGGCGGGCGGCATCGGCGTTCCGGCCACCGACGGCCGGCGTCGAGAGGGCGAGATTGTTCGGGCTCACGAAGGTGACGCCGACATTCGCCGGACCGTTCGGCATGACGGAGCAGCCGGTGTTCTCGAGGACGTCGCGCTTGATCCGCGCGGCGGTCTCGATCACCCGGGGGGCGTAGAGGTTCTGGACGATCCGGCCCGTCAGATAGACGTTGACCATGTCGCCCCACGAATAGCTCGAGATGCCCCGCGGCGAGTATTGGGCCGCCGACCGCAGGAAGCCGAGGGCGGCCACGGTGCCGGGATTGTCGAATGTGACGTTCAGATCCCTGTCGAAGAACGTACCGCCGGCCGACCACATCAGTTGGGCGAGGAAGATGCTCGTCAGGCGACCTTCGACCGCCGGCATGATGAAGCCGAAATTGTCGCCCGACGTGGTCGCCTTCGCGACCGCGAGCATGTCGTCCCAGGTCTTCGGCGCGGACAGGCTGGCGGCCTGCAGAACATCGCGCCGGTAGCAGAGGATCCCGAACTGGTTCAGGGCGTACGGAAGATCGTAGACCCGGCCGTTGATCCGGGTCAGGGCCCCGGCGACGTAGTCGGCCTCGCCGATCTCCGCGACCAGGTCGTCCAGCGGCTGCAGGAAGCCCCTGCGGACGAACTCGGCCCGCTCCTCGGTGTTGATCTTGAAGATCTCGGGCATGGTCCTGGCATTGAGCGACGCGGCGATCTTCCGCAGTCGCGCATCGGAATCCACCGCCTCGAGTTCCACGGCGATGCCCGGGTTCTGCGCCTGGAAGGCGCGGATGGCATTGTTGTAGTAGGCGACCGCCGCCGGATCGCTCTCGTTGGTGAGAAAGCGGACCGTCTGCGCCGATGCGCTTGCGGCCGCCGCGATCGCGAACAGCGCGACAACCGTCCGAATGGCCGTCTTCATCGTTCCCTCCTCGGTTTTGCGTGCGCCCGGTCCAGCGGCACCGTGAGTCGATCGATCATGGGCCCCCGCGGACGACGGACATGTCTTGAAACATCATTTTTTTCAACGCGTTCCAGCACAACTCGCACTATGGATATACGTAACTTTTGTGTTTTGGATAGTCAAGATATGTTTTTCGGGTTCTCGCGAAGCCCGGCGATCGAATAGCCGCCGTCCACGGCCAGGATCTGGCCGGTGATGTGGTCGGCGGCCGGCGACGCGAGAAAGACGGCGATGTCGCCGATCTCCCCTGCCTGTGCGTAACGGGCGACCGGCATCGCCTTCAGCCACGCGGCACGTCGTTCCGGCGAATGCGACGCGATGCTGTGCGGCGTCGCCACCGGCCCCGGCGCGATCGCGTTGACCCGGATCCCGTAGCTCGCAAGTTCGACCGCCGCGACGCGCGTCATGGCGTTCACCGCACCTTTGGTCGCGGCGTAAGCCGCCCGGCCGGCGCTGCCGAGAGTGGCCGAATGAGACGAGATGTTGACGATCCGGCCGCCGCCGGCGGCGATCATCGCGCGGGCCGCCGCCTGCATGCAGAAGAAGCATCCGGTCGCGTTGACGGCCATCATGCGGTGCCACATCTGCGCGGTGGTCGCGAGAAGATCCGCGCCCTGGGCGAGGCCGGCGTTGTTGACGGCGATGTCGATGCCCCCGTCCTCGGCGATGCGGGCGAAGACGGAATGCACGGCGGCGATGTCGGCGACGTCCAGGGGGTGCACCGTCGCGGCCGCTCCGTAGGAGCCCCGCGAGAGCTCGTCGCCCAGCCGCCGGGCATCGATGTCCGTCGCGATCACGCTGGCGCCGGCTTCGGCCATCCGCCGCGCGATCCCGAGCCCGATGCCCGACGCCGCGCCGGTGACGACGGCCCGTTTACCTCTCAGGTCGTGCGTCGCGATCCGCATCATGGCTCCTCCGGCATCGACGATGTCCCTGGGGCGGCCGCCCGGCGGGCCGCGAAGCCCGCGCGCACCGATCTGGGTTCCATCCCCTGGCCGATCGATCGGGCGTCATCGCGTCATGTCCCCGCCGACGGCCGGAACACGATGCAGGTCGGGCTGCCGAAATGCCGGCTCGCCAGGACCTCGCCGAGCCGACCCGTGTCCCGGTCGATGGCAAACGAGACGATCGTGTCGCTGGTCTCGTTGCAGACATGCAGCGCGGCCCCCGACGGATCGAGGGCGAAGAACCGCGGCTGCCGGCCGCGCGTCGAGGTCCATTGCAACGGCGTCAACAGGCCGTCCGCAGCACCGATGGCGAACACGCCGATGCTGTCGTGACCACGGTTCGACACGTAGAGGAATCGCCCGTCGCGCGAGATCGCGATGCCGGCACCCGTATTGTCGCCGACATGATCCGGGGGAATCGACGGCAGCACCCGCAGACAGGTCAGAAGCCCCGCGTCATGGTCCCAGCGATGGACGGCGACGGAGGAGCCGAGTTCGTTGACCACGTAGGCGAATGGCGCGGCGGGGTGGAAGACCAGATGACGCGGCGCCGAGCCGCTGCGCGACTTCGCCGGCTGCGGCGCGTGCACGATGAGCGCGCCGGTCGACATGTCCTGGCGAAACACGCTGATCCGGTCGAGCCCCTTGTCCGGCGCGAGGACGAAGACGCCGCGCGGATCGTGGACGATCTGGTGCGGATGAGATCCGAGCTGCTGCGTGCGATGCGGTCCGGGCTCGCCGGCGATGCGGCTGCAATCCGACGGTCCGCCGAGCGATCCGTCCGCGGCGACCGGCAGCGTCCCGATCGTGCCGGTCGCGAGATTCGCGATCCGGAGGTGACGCCCGTCCGGATCGATCGCGAGATGGACCGGATTGCGGCCGCCGCTGGGCCAAGTGCCCGCACGGGTCAGCCGTCCGGAGGTCGCGTCGACGTCGAAGGCGCTGACGCTGTCGCCATCGCCATGCACCGCGTAGAGCTTTCGATACGCACGGTCGAGACAGAGATAGGACGGGTTCGGCAAGGCCGGGACGAGTTGCTCCAGCCGCCATCCGCTCGCCGTCACCGCGAAGAGGCCGATGCCGAGGCCTCGCGCGTCGCGTTCGCGCGTCGTGCGGCAGCCGACATAGGCGAACATCGGGCGATCAACCTCGCTTCGCGACGAGGGACCGGCCGCGTCGGGCGGCCGCATGCGACACGTCGCGCCTTCCGGCCATGCCGGGACCCTGGCTGGTTTTCATGTCTTGCGGATTCGCGATACACATGATCCGACCAGGACATCGGCGCACGCGCGGCGCCTGGACGCGCGGATCGGCATTCCGAACCCGCGGCACAGCCGGATCTTCCGGCCTTTCGTGACGACAAATCGCTGCATCCTGCGCGAACCGCCCCAGCCATCGCGACCCGATCGCCGACCCGACTCGATCCAGACGGCGCTGATCTTCGGATCAACATAATTCTTGTTTTTTGTATCTTCAAGAAGTAATTAGGCGATCACACACGGCGGCGGCAAGGAGGCGCGGTGGCTTGGCGACTGCTCGAGTTCGGCGGCACGACGGCGTCCTACCTGCCTTTGCCGAGGACGCGGAAATTCGCGCGCCTGCCCTTCGCCCTGCGAATCATGCTGGAGAACCTGCTGCGCCAGAAGGATGCCGGCGCGGCGGTCGACGCGGACATCGCCGATCTGCTGGAGCGGCGCATCGGCGCGCGGGTGAGTTTCGCGCCCACGCGGGTCTACGGGCAGGACATACTCGGCAAGGTGATGATGGTCGACCTCGCCGCGCTGCGCGACGCGCTTGCGGCCGCGGGCCGCGATCCGCTGGCGGTCAACCCCGCAGTCCCCGTCGACATCGTCGTCGATCACTCGCTCCAGGTGGATTTCTGGGCGACGCGCGACGCGACGCGCCTGAACCTGGACAGGGAGTACCGGCGCAATGCCGAACGCTTCGCGTTCCTGCGCTGGTGTTCCGAGAGTTTCCGCAACGTCCGCGTGGTGCCGCCCGGCAAGGGCATCATGCACCAGATCCATATCGAGAAGATCGCCCAGGTGGTCTGGTCGGACGCGCATGACGGAACGCCCCGGCTGTTTCCCGACACCTGCATCGGGACCGACAGCCATACCCCGATGGTCAACGGGCTCGGCGTCCTGGGCTGGGGCGTGGGCGGGATCGAAGCGGAAGCGGTGATCCTCGGCCGTCCGATCTCCATGGCTCTGCCCAGGGTCGTCGGGGTCGAACTCACCGGCAGCCTGCCCGACGGCGTCCTGCCGACCGATCTCGTGCTCCACATCACCGAGGCGCTGCGCCGCAAGAGCGTGGTCGGCGAGTTCGTCGAGTTCTTCGGGCCCGCCCTGCAGGCGCTGCCGGTCGCAGACCGGGCGACGATCGCCAACATGGCGCCGGAATACGGGGCCACGGCCGCCTATTTTCCGATCGATCGCCGATCGATCGACTACCTGCGGATGACGGCGCGCCCGCCGGCGCTTGTCGCCACGGTCGAGGCCTACGCGAAGGCGCAGGGTCTCTGGCGCGAGGAGCCGGCCCCGGATCCCGAATTCGACGACGTGATCGCGATCGATCTCGGCCGGATCCGCCCATCGATCGCCGGCCCGAAGAATCCCGAGGACCGGATCGACCTCGCGGAAGCCGCCGGAGCCTTCCCCGAGCATTGCCGCAGCCTGACCGGCCGGCCGCCGTCGCCGGACATGTCGCCTGTGGCAGGGGCGTCCCGCGGACTGAAGGACGGCGACATCGTCATCGCGGCGATCACGAGCTGCACCAACACCTCGAACCCGACGGCCATGATCGCCGCCGGTCTTCTGGCGCGCAAGGCGGTGGCCGCCGGGCTGACGGTCGCGCCGCATCCGAAGACCTCCTTCGCGCCCGGCAGCCATGTCGTCGCCGCAGTCCTGGAACGCACCGGCCTGCAGGCGGATCTCGACGCGCTTGGCTTCCATGTCGTCGGCTACGGATGCACGACGTGCAACGGGGGCTCCGGGCCGCTGCCGCCCGCGATCGCCGATGCCATCGATTCGGGAAACGTCGTCGCCACGGCCGTGCTGTCGGGGAACCGCAACTTCCAGGGCCGGATCCACCCCAAGGTGCGGGCCGCCTATCTCGCCTCCCCCGCCCTGGTCGTGGCCTATGCCATCGCCGGCTCGATGACCGTCGACATCGCCAACGGACCGCTCGGGACGGGGCGCGACGGCAAGCCGGTCCATCTCGGCGACATCTGGCCGAGCGCCGCGGAGATCGCCGGTCTTGTCGCGCAGGCCTACCGGCCCGAGCTGTTCGCCGAGAAATACGCCAGCCTGTTCGACGGCGGCGACGCCTGGAACGATCTGCTTCGCGCCCCGAGCGCGCTCTTCCCCTGGCGCCGGGACAGCACCTATGTGCGCCGGCCGCCCTATTTCGAAGGGCTCACGCCGGAGCCTGCGCCGCCACGCGACATCGTGGGCGCCCGTGCGCTCGCCATCCTCGGCGACTCGGTCAGCACCGACGACATCTCCCCCTCCGGCGCCATCGATCCCGGCACGCCGTCCGCCGACTTCCTGCTCGGGCTCGGCGTCGACCGGACGGACTTCAACAACTACACCACGCGCCGGGCCAACCACGAGGTCGCGATCCGCGCGACCTTCGCCAACATCCGCCTGCGCAACCGCATGGTGCCGGGCGTCGAAGGGGGCATGACCATCCTGCACCCCGACGGCGAGAGGATGCGGATCTTCGATGCGGCGCAGCGGTATCGCGAACGCGGCGTGCCGCTGCTGGTGATCGCGGGACGCAACTACGGGTGCGGCTCGTCGCGCGACTGGGCGGCGAAGGGCGTGGCGCTGCTCGGCGTCAGGGCCGTGGTCGCGGCCGGGTTCGAACGCATCCATCGCACGAACCTGGTCGGCATGGGCGTGCTGCCGCTGCAGTTCGCGGACGGCGCCGACGCCGGAACCCTGCGCCTCGACGGCAGCGAGGCCTTCGACGTCCTCGGGCTCGAACCCGATCCGGGGATGCGCGGGCGCGCGGCCCTGCGCATCCTGCGCGCCGGCGGACGCATCGACGAGGTCGCGCTCACGATACGCCTCGACACGCCCGATGACGTCGCCAACTGGCGCGACGGCGGGATCCTGCCGTCCGTCTGGCGGGCCCATATGCGAGGCACGCCGGCGTCCGCGAGGCCGGCATGAGCCAGCGATTCATCCGCTGCGTGTTCTATCGCGGCGGGACGTCGAAGGGGCTCTTCTTCCATGCGAGGGATCTGCCCGCCGACCGCGCGGCGATCGATCGCCTCTTCCTCGCGGCGATCGGCAGTCCGGATCCCTATGGCCGCCAGCTCGACGGGATGGGCGGCGGCCTCTCTTCCCTGTCGAAGGCGGTGATCATCGGACCGCCGACGCATCCCGGGGCGGACATCGACTACACCTTCGTCCAGCTCGCCGTCGACAGGCCGCTCGCGGACTGGTCGAACAACTGCGGCAATCTCTCCTCGGCGGTCGGTCCCTTCGCCGTGGACGAGGGACTGGTGCCGGCCCGCGACGGGGAGATGCTCGTCCGGATCCACCAGACGAACACCGGCAAGCTCATCCATTCGCGTTTCCACGTCCGCGGCGGCCGTGCGGTCGTTTCCGGCGACTACCGGATCGCCGGCGTCGCCGGCACCGGCGCCTGCATTCGCCTCGACTTCCTGTCGCCGGGCGGCGCCATCACCGGAAAGCTGCTTCCGACCGGCGCGCCCGTGGACCGGATCGACATGGGCGCGGACGGCGCCGTCGATGCTTCGATCGTGGATGCGACCTCCCCGGTCGTCTATGTCGACGCGCGGTCGCTGGGTCTCGACGGTTCGGAATCCCCCGAGGCGATCGACGCGAAAAGGGACGTCATGGCGAGGCTGGAACGCATCCGCCGGATCGCGGGCGCGATGATCGGCCAGGGGGCGACGCCCGATGCGGTCGGGCCGCAGACGCCGCGGATCGCGATGGTCGCCGCGCCGCGGACGTTCCGCTCGCTGGACGGCCAGACGATATCCCCCGAGGATTTCGACGTCGCCACGCGCATGCTGTCCATGGGCAACGCCCATCGCGCGATCCCCGGTACCGGCGGGCTCAATCTCGGTGTCGCGACCCAGATCCCGGGATCGATCCCGAACCGGGTCGCGCGGCCGCCCAACGCGCGCGGCGAAGTCCGCGTCGCCAATCCCTCGGGCATCGTTTCGGTGGGCGCCGTGGTCCGCGGCGGCGCGGGGGGCTGGACGGCGGAGTCGGCGGTCCTGTTCCGGACCGCCCGCAGCCTCATGCGCGGCGAAGTCGCGGTTCCCGAAGCCGTAGGCTAGGCTGGCGCTCATGGAACCGTTGACGCCTCTGCAGTCGAAGCTCGTCTCGATGATCGTTTCGCATGCGCGCCTTTCGGGGTGGGAGCCCGGCCATCATCTGACCGAGGAGTCGCTGCTGCCCGTGCTCGCGACCTCCCGCAGCCCGATCCGCAAGGCGATGGCCTGGCTCGCGGCCAAAGGCGTGCTGGAGCGCCGGCCCAACAAGGGGTTCTTCCTGCGCAGTCTGCCGCCCTCGGATTCGAAGACGCTCAGGTCCGAG
>JBIKLI010000296.1:0-5518 GCA_044359885.1 Alphaproteobacteria bacterium
CGCGGCACGCATGACGCGGGGCGCGAGCCGCCTTTCGCCGGGGCCCGAAGCCGGCGCGAGCCCGTCGCTTGCGTCGATCGCCCGAAGAAGAGGCACCGATGCCCGAGCGCGACGGCATCCTTCTGATCCAGTGGAACGGCAGCCACTACGACTCGCTTGCCGGGTTGCTGCAGCTGGCCGGACAGGAATTCGCCGGGCAGGGCTTCGCGGTCCGCACGGTGACGATGGACCGCCCGGGCTGGAAGGACGAACTCGCGACGCTTCTGCGTGCCGAACCGCCGCTCTGCGCGATCGGCATGTCGGGCGTCGGCTCCGATCTGCAGACGGCGCAGCGAAAGTCGTTGTGGGAGGCGGCGAAAGTCCCGTTCTTCGACTGGAACTGCGACCATCCCGCCTATTTTCCGCGCCGTCACGCCATCCGCAGCCGCTACCTGCTGCATGGCTACGTCTTTCCCGACCATGCGCAGTATTCGATCCGGCATTTCAACGCCAACGGCGTCGCCTTCTGCGCCCATCTGGGCGTCCCGCCGCGCAGCATCTTCGAGGGCGCGCCCCGGCCACTCGCCGCGCGCAACGGGCGGGTCGTGTTCGCCAAGACCGGGGCCGACACCAACGCGATCGAAGCCCGCTGGCGCCGGCTCTCGCCGATCCTTCGCGACCTGCTCTTCGCCGCATCCGAGGAACTTTTCCACCGCAGCACCGCCGAACACCTGCCAACCTTGCAGCGGCTTGGCGAGACGCGCGGGTTCTTGCTCGACGGCAGCGGTCTTCTCGCCCTTCGGCTGATCCGTGAACTCGACGCCTATATCCGCCACCGCCGCGCCCGGATGGTTCTGGAGGCGGTCCGCACCTGCCCGGTCGACGTCTACGGCGCCGGCTGGGAGCATGTGGACCAGGAGACCGGACAGGTGCGTTTCCACGGCCCGGCCGAGTGGCGGACGCTGACCGGGCTGCTGCCCGGCTATCTCGGATGCCTGACGATCAATCCGCTGGTCGAGCACTCGGTGCACGATCGCAGCTTCTTCGCCCTGGCGGCGAACGTGACGCCGCTCGGCGACTCGAACATCTTCTCGCGCGCGCAGCTTCCGGCGCTCGAGGGTTTCACGTTCCGCTTCGATCCGGCGTCGGTCCGGGCCGCGGTCGAGACGCTCTTCGCCGATCCGGCGGCCGCCATGGCGCTGACCGAGCAGGCGTGGCTGCAGGTCCGCGAGCGGTTCTCGCTGCGCGCGTCGCTGGGCCTCATCCTCGATGCCGCGCAGATGGTGCCGCTCAACGCGCGCGCATCGGCGTGATGCGGGCGTCGGGCTCGCGCGCGATGTCCAGGCCCCTGCTGATCGTCGGTGCCGGCTTCGCCGGCGCGGTCCATGCCCGCACGCTTGCGGACGATGGCCACCGCGTGACCGTCATCGACCGCCGCCCCCATCTCGCCGGCAACGCCTTCGACGAGGTCGACGCGAACGGCGTCCGGATCCACCGCTACGGACCGCATCTGTTCCATACGAATTCCAGCACCGTGATCGGATGGATCCGGCGTTTTGCAAGATGGCTGCCCTACCGCCATCGCGTCCGCGCCGAACTGCCCGACGGCCGCCGCGTCCCGCTTCCGATCAATCTGGACACGCTGTCGGCCGTGTTCGGCCAGCGTCTCCAGGACGCCGACGACGCCAACGCGCTGCTGGCGCGGCTGGCCGTCCCGATCGCGGAGCCGCGCAACGCCGGCGAGTATCTGCGCTCGCGCATCGGCGACGTGCTGACCGACCTCTTCTTCCGCCCCTATACGCGCAAGATGTGGGCGATGGAGCTGGAGCAGCTCGACGCCAGCGTCGTGCGCCGGATCCCCTTGCGTGTCGATCGCGAGGACGCCTATTTCCCGGGCGACCGGTTCCAGGCCCTGCCGGCCGGCGGCTATGCCGGCATGTTCGGGCGCATCCTCGACCATCCCCGCATCGCCGTTCATCTGGCCACGCCCTACGCGAATGGCATGGAACGCGACCACGCGCATTGCTTCAACAGCATGGCGATCGACGAATGGTTCGGCTACCGCTTCGGCGAACTGCCCTACCGGTCGATCCGGTTCGAGCATCGCACGGTCGGCGCCGTTCCCGCGCAGGACTGGAGCGTGACCAATTTCACCGATGATGGCCGCCATACCAGGGAAACCGCGTGGCACGTGCTGCCGGGACACCGCGTGGAAGAGACCGGCCGGACGACGCTGACCCGCGAGGAACCCTGCGCCGCACGCGACAACGGCCGCGAACGCTACTATCCCGTCAAGACCGCGGACGGCGCCCCGCTGGCCGCCTACCGCCGGTACCGCGAGGCCGCGCGCGGGATCGCGAACATGACCTTCATCGGACGATGCGGCACCTATCAATATCTCGACATGGATCAGGTCATCAGCCAGTCGCTCGCGCGCGCCCGGCGCTGGAGCCGGACGAGGTGACGGTCGGTACGGCGGGAGGCGGGTTGACACGCGTGGTACGCCCCTGTTCGATTCGCGCAACTCGTCGGAAAGGGTCTCAGGATGCGAGCGCGGCAGGACCCCGGAAATGCCCGCGCTGCGCGGGACGCCGGTCAGGATGCGGGACGGATGCGCTGGGCGATGCTCGCCCTGCTGTTCGCGTGCCGCACCAGCCTCGGCTTCCAGTTCCAGGCCATGGGATCGACCGCCCCCGAGGTCGCGGGTGCGTTCGGCCTCAACCTTGCCGAGACCGGCACGCTGATCGGGCTGTTCATGCTTCCCGGCTTGTTCCTGGCGCTGCCCAGCGGCTACGCGGGGCGCCATGTCGGCGACCGTCGCCTGCTGGCGATCGGCCTGCTGGTCATGGGCCTCGGCGGCGCCACGGCGGCGCTCGCCGCGGGGTTCGGATCGCTGGCGCTCGCCCGGATCCTGGGCGGCATCGGCTTCGTCATCGGCACCGTCTATTTTTCCAAGATGGTCGCGGACTGGTTCGCCGGACGCGAACTGGCCACCGCCATGGGCATGCTGGTGGTGAGCTGGCCCTTCGGCATCGCGATCGGCCAGATCGCGCATGACTGGATCATGATCCAGTACCATTGGCGGGTCGCCTTCGCCGTGGCCGGCGCCTACAGCGCGGCTGCGGGGCTCGCCCTTTGGGTCGGCTATCGCGCCGCGCCCGGCGCGGCCGGGCCGCATGGCGCCGCTGCGCAGGGCGGCATGCCGCGCCGCGAGCTCGCACTCACCCTGATCGCGTCCTGCGCCTGGGCCTTCTTCAACGCCGGCTATCTGGTCTTCCTCAGCTTCGCGGCCCATGCGCTCCAGGCCGGCGGCATGCCCGCGCGGGAGGCGATCCCCGTCGTCAGCGCCGCCAGTCTGCTGATGATGCTCTCGATCCCGCTCTGCGGCTTCCTCGCCGACCGCTCCGGTCGCCCCGACGCGCTGCTTTATGGCTGCAGCACCGTCGCGGTGCTGTGCATGCTCGCGCTGCCCGTACCCGGGCTCGGCGTGGTCGCATGCGTCGTGTTCGGGCTGGTCGGGCTCGGGCCCGCCGGGGTGATCATGTCGCTGACCGGCCAGGCGATGTCGCCGGCGCGTCGCGCCTTCGGCATGGGCGTGTTCTCGACGACCTATTACGCCATCACCGCGCCGGCACCGGCGGTGGCGGGATGGCTCGTGGACTCCTCCGGCGCACCGCGCGATGCGCTCGCCCTTGCGGCGCTCTGCTTCACCCTGACCATCGCCGCAAATCTCGCCTTCCGCATCGCGCATCCACGGCTGCGCTGAGACGGTCGTCGCGCATGGTTCCACGAGCCATGCCACCTGCGGCCAAATGTCCGGATGGCGCGGCTCGCGGACATGGCAAAACGCCCCTTGCCGGCATCGTCGCGTCCGGCCTGGAGATCGGAACCGTCATGGAAGCGAGCGAGACTGCCGGCGCTGGCGTGCGCCGTGATCTGCCGGCAAGCACGCCGGCGGCGCCCGTGGGGCCGTCCTTCCTCGCCGCGCCACCCCGCTGCCTTTTCTTCACCGGAAAGGGCGGCGTCGGCAAGACCTCGATCGCCTGCGCCGCCGCGATCACGCTGGCCGATCGCGGCAAGCGGGTCCTGCTCGTCAGCACGGATCCCGCCTCCAACCTCGACGAGATGCTGGGCGTGGCGCTTGACCGAACTCCGCGCGCGGTTCCGGACGTGCCCGGCCTGTCGGCGCTGAACATCGATCCGGCGGCGGCCGCCGACGCCTATCGCCAGCGCGTGCTGGCGCAGATGCCGGGTGCGAGCGAGACGTCGCGCGCGACCGTCCGCGAGCAGCTCTCCGGAGCCTGCACGACGGAGGTCGCCGCCTTCGACGAATTCGCGGCCTTGCTCGCGGACGGGGCGCCCGGCTTCGACCATGTGCTCTTCGATACCGCGCCGACCGGTCACACGCTTCGGCTGCTGAGCCTGCCGGCCGCTTGGACCGGCTTTCTCGAGGCGAACGAAGCCGGCGCCGCCTGCCTGGGCCCGCATTCCGGTCTCAAGATGCAGGAACGGCGTTTTCGGGCGGCCATGGAGGCGCTCGCCGATCCGCGCACGACCAGGGTCGTCCTGGTCACCCGTGCCGAGCGCGCCGCGCTCGCCGAAGCCGCCCGCTGCGCCGGCGAACTCGCGGCGCTCGGCCTCGCGAACCAGACGCTCGTCGTCAATGGCGTCTTCCGCGCCAGCGCGACCGCCGATCCGGTCGCCCGGACGATCGAAGCCAGCGGCCAGGATGCGCTGGCCGCGATGCCCGACATCCTGCGGCAGCTGCCGCGCGACACCCTGCCGTTGCGGGGTCACGACATGCTGGGTCCCGGCCCCCTGCGGAGATTGCTGCAGGCCGGCGCGGACACGCCGCCTCCACCCATCGTGACGCGCCGCGCGGCGCCGGTCCCCGTTCCGTCGCTGGGCGCGCTGGTCGACGAACTGGCCGCGCGCGGGCGCGGCCTGGTGATGGTCATGGGCAAGGGCGGCGTCGGCAAGACCACGATCGCGGCGGCGATCGCCATCGGTCTGGTCGCGCGCGGCCATGCCGTTCATCTCACCACGACCGATCCCGCGGCGCATCTCGCCATGACCGTCGAAGGCGTCCTGCCGGGGCTGCGCGTCGACCGCATCGATCCGAAGGCGGAGACGGAACGCTATGTCGAGAAGATCGTCGACCGGAACGGGCGCGATCTCGATCCCGCCGGCCGCGCCTTGCTGCGCGAGGACCTCCGTTCCCCATGTACCGAGGAAGTGGCCGTGTTCCATGCCTTCTCGCGGATCGTCGCGGAGGCTCGCGGCGGCTTCGTCGTGGTGGATACGGCGCCCACGGGGCACACGCTGCTGCTGATGGACGCCGCGGGGGCCTATCACCGGCAGATGATCCGCGATCTCCAGGTCGCGGAGGACGGCAAGGGCCGGGTCGTCACTCCGCTGATGCGCCTGCGCGATCCTGCGCATACCCAGGTGCTGCTGGTCACGCTGCCCGAAACCACCCCGGTCTCCGAGGCGGCAGCCCTGCAGGACGACCTGCGCCGCGCCGGCATCGAGCCCCATG
>JBIKLI010000297.1:0-5517 GCA_044359885.1 Alphaproteobacteria bacterium
AACCATTCGCCGCTGCTGACCCAATGGAGCGGGTTCTCGTTGCGCTGGTATGCGGCGCTTCTGGACAATCAGCGGCTGCTGTCCGCCGCCGGGCTCAGCCTCGCGATCGCCGCCGTCAGCGCCAGCGTCGCGACGGTGCTGGGCACCGCCGCGGGCCTGGCAATGGCACGGCTGCGGCGGTTCCGGGGGCGGCGGGCTCTGGGCGGCGCGCTGGCCGCGCTTCTGGTGATGCCCGAGATCCTGACCGGCGTCACGTTGCTGCTGCTGTTCGTGGCTGCCGAGCGGGTCGTCGGCTGGCCCGGCGAGCGGGGCGCGGTCACGGTGGCGATCGCGCATGCGACCTTCGCCATGGCCTATGTCGCGACGCTCGTGCAGGCCCGGCTGGCGGACCAGGATCCGGCGCTCGAGGAAGCGGCCGCGGATCTCGGCGCACGGCCGGCCGACATCCTGTTCAGCGTCACGCTGCCGCTGCTGGCGCCCGCGATCGCGGCTGGCTGGCTGCTGGCCTTCACCCTGTCGCTGGACGACCTCGTCGTCGCCAGCTTCGTCTCGGGGCCGGGCGCGACGACATTGCCCATGATGGTCTTCGCCAGCGTCCGGCTCGGCCTGTCGCCGCAGATCAACGCGCTCGCGACGCTCTGGATCGCCGCCGTCGCCCTCGGCCTGATGCTGGCCCTGCGTCTCGGCCGGCCGCGCAATTGAAGGATGGAGGGCCGGTGACGGCAGGCTATCATCGGGCCGAGAAAGACGTTCTGCCGATGGCTCCAGATCCAGACGCCGCCGCCGCGGCCTCGCGCATCGCGGCGGCGCGACCGGCCGACATCGCCGCCCTGTTCCAGGAGGGCGTGCGGCTGCATCAGGCTGGGCGCTTCGCGCAGGCCGAGGCGATCTATGACCGCGTGCTTGCGGCCCGTGCCGACCATCCGGGCGCGCTGCATCTGACCGGCGTTCTCGACATCCAGCGGGGCAGGCCCGCGCAGGCGGTCGCGAAGATTCGCGCGGCGCTGGCCGTCAATCCGCGGGCGGCACCCTTCCACGGCAATCTCGGCACCGCCCTGCAGGCGCTCGGGCGAGACGACGAGGCGCTCGCCGCCTATCGCGAGGCGGTGCGGCTCGATCCGGCCTATGCCGATGCGCACAACAACATCGGCGCGCTCGCCGAGAAGCGGGCCCGCTACCGCGACGCGGTCGACAGCTACCGGGCCGCGCTGGCGGCTCGCCCCGACTTCCTGGAGGCGATGAGCAATCTGGGCCAGTTGCTGCGCCGCGCCGGCGAATACAAGGAGGCCGTGGCCTTGCTCACCCGCGCGGTCGAGCTGGGTGCGAAGGACGCCGCCACCCATCGCGCGCTGGGCGCCGCGCTGGGGCGGCTCGACCGCCACGACGAGGCGATCGCGGCGCTGCGCAGGGCGATCGAGATCGATCCCAACGACCACGAGGCGCACAACCAGCTCGGCAACCGGTTCAAGCACAAGGGGATGGCCCGCGAGGCCGAGGCGAGCTACCGCACGGCGCTGCAGATCAAGCCGGACTATGTCGATGCCCACAACAATCTGGGCAACCTCGCCTATCGGGTCGGCAAGCTGGAAGAGGCGGAATCGTTCTACCGCGCCGCCCTGCGCATCAGGCCGGACTACGCCGATGGTCACGGCAATCTCGGCATCGTCCACATGGGCATGGGCCGCTACGAGGAGGCGGTCGCGACGCTGCGCGAGGCGCTGCGGCTGCGCAGCGTCTATCCCGAGGCGACCAGCAATCTGAGCCAGGCGCTGCTGGTCATGGGCGCGTTCAAGGAGGGCTGGGACAAGTACGAGATGCGCTGGAAGCTTCCCGCGCTCGCGCCACGCCCGTTCCGTCAGCCGCTGTGGCACGGCGAGTCCCTGATCGGGACCACGATCCTTCTTCATGCCGAGCAGGGTGCCGGCGACGTGATCCAGTTCGTGCGCTACGCACCGCTGATCCGCGACCTGGGCGCGACGGTCGTCGTCGAGCTGCCGAAGGAGCTGATGCGCGTGCTGGCGCCGATCGCGGGACCGCGCATCCGGCTGGTCGCCAAGGGCTCGCCGCTGCCGCATTTCGACGTCCATTGCCCGCTGCTCAGCCTGCCGGGCGCCCTGGGCTGCGATCTCGGCAACATTCCGGCCTCCGTGCCCTATCTGACCGCAGAGCCCGATCTGGTGGCGCGGTGGCGCGCCCGGCTCGATGGCGCGCCGGGGCCGAGGATCGGTCTGGTCTGGGCCGGCAACCCGCAGCACGCCAACGACCACAACCGGTCCTTCCGTCCGCTCGCCTTCAAGCCGTTCTGGGACATCCCGGGCCTTCGTTTCTTCCTGCTGCAGAAGCAACCGCGCGACAGCGACGCCGCCGATCTCGCCGAGCTCGGGCCCCATGTCGATCTGGGGCCGGAGCTGCAGGATTTCGCGGACACCGCCGCGGCGCTCAGCGCGCTCGACCTGCTGATCTCCGCCGACACCTCGATCGTGCATCTCGCCGGGGCGCTCGGCCGGCCGGTCTGGACGATGGTGCCGTTCTCGCCCGACTGGCGCTGGCTGCTGGGGCGCGAGGACACGCCCTGGTATCCGACGATGCGGCTGTTCCGGCAGCCGAAGCGTCGCGACTGGCGTAGCGCGATGGCACGCGTCGCCGAGGAACTCGCGCGGCTGCGCGGGCCGGGCTGAGCGGTTCAGAAGGCGACCCGGTCCCCGCCCTTGAGGCCGAGCATCGCGCGCGCCTCCGCCGCCGTGGCGATCTCGCCGCCCAGCGATTCGATGATCGTGCGGATCTTGCGGACCTGGTCCGCGTTCGATTTCGCCAGAGCGCCGGGTCCGATCCAGAGCGAATCCTCGAGCCCGACCCGGACATTGGCGCCCATGGTCGCGGCCATGGTCAGGATCGGCATCTGGTGGCGGCCGGCCGCCAGCACCGACCAGCGGTACTGGTCGCCGAACAGACGGTCGGCGGTGCGCTTCATGTGGCCGACATCCTCGGGATGGACGCCGATGCCGCCGAGGATGCCGAAGATCGTCTGGACGAAGAGCGGCGGCTTGACCAGGCCGCGCTCGAGGAAATGCGCGAGCGTGTAGAGATGGCCGACGTCGTAGCACTCGAATTCGAACCGCGTGCCGTGCTTCTCGCCCAGCTCGCGCAGCACCGTCTCGATGTCCTTGAACGTGTTGCGGAAGATGAAGTCGCGGCTGTTCTCCAGATGCGTGCGCTCCCAGTCGTGCTTGAAGTCCTTGTAGCGCTCGAGCATCGGGTAGAGCCCGAAATTCATCGAGCCCATGTTGAGCGAGGTCATCTCCGGGCTGGCGCGCAGCGGCGCCGCCAGGCGTTCCGCGACCGTCATCCCGTGGCCGCCGCCGGTGGTGATGTTCACGACCGCGTCGCAGCCCTGCTTGATGCGCGGCAGGAACTCCATGAAGATCTCGGGCGAGGGAGTCGGGCGGCCGTCCTTGGGGTCGCGCGCGTGAAGATGGATGATCGACGCGCCGGCCTCCGCCGCGGCGATCGATTCGCGCGCGATCTCGTCGGGGGTGACGGGCAGATGCGGCGACATGCTGGGCGTGTGGATCGACCCGGTCACCGCGCAGGTGATGATCGTCTTGCGGCGGGACCTGGATTTGCTCTCGGCCATGGCGGTCATTTCCCTTCCTCGCGATCCATACGTTTCTTGTGCGCGGCGAGTTCCATCAGCCGGCGGTCGCGCCATGCGCCGCGCGCGGCGAGGCCGGCCTTCGGCACGCGTGCCCGGCGTTCGGCCTCGATGCCGTCGAGGGCGGCGGCCGGCCAGTCGGCGGCGACCTTCAGGTCCCGGCCAAGCCCGCGCAGCGGCCCGCCATAGCGTTCGGCGTAGTCGCGGAAGCCGCCGGGCGCGTTGAGGTCCATGGTCTCGAACGGGCCCATGAAGGACCAGCGCAGCCCCAGCGAATGCCGGATCACCGCGTCGAGGTCGTCCGGGGCGATGACGCCGTCGGCGACCAGGCTGATCGCCTCGCAGATGACCCCGGCCTGCAGCCGGTTCATGACGAAACCCTCGATCTCCTTGCGCAGCAGCACCGGCACCTGGCCGGCCTCGCTCATCAGCGTGCGGCAGCGCTCCAGCGCCGCCGGCGCCGTGCGCGGCGTCGGCACCAGTTCGACCACCGGCAGCAGATGCGGCGGATTGGCGGGATGGGCGACGAGGCACCGGTCCTCCCGCGCCAGCCCGCCGAAGATGCGGCTGCCCGGGAAGGTCGAGGTCGAACTGCCGACCACGGCTTCGGCCGGCACCGCGGCCTCGATGCGGCGATGCAGGTCGCGCTTGAGGTCGAGATTTTCCGGCGCGTTCTCCTGGACATAGTCGGCGCCGGCCAGCGCGGCGTCGAGCGTCGCCGCGGCGGCGACGCGGCTGCGCGCGCCGGCGGCGTCGGCGATCAGTCCCAGCTTCTCCATCGCCGGCAAGGTGTCGTCCAGCCAGCGCAGGGCCGCGCCGGGCGCGGCCGGGTCGCTGTCCCACAACCGGACCTGCGCGCCCGCCGCGGCGAAGCGCGCGGCCCAGCCGCGGCCGATGAAGCCGCTGCCGACGATCGAGACATGTGCCTTCATGGGATTGCCTGCCTTACTGGAGTACCTGATGGTCGCCGCAGACGGACAGCGCCTGACCGGTGACGCTGGCGCCGGCCGGCGAGCAGACGAACAGCGCCGTTTCGGCGACGTCCTCCGCCGTCACCATGCGGCGCAGCGAGACGGTCTTGAGCAGCCGCTGCTTCATCTCCTCGAAGCCGACGCCCAGGGCGTCGGCCTTGGCCTGGATGACGCGATCGATGCGCGGGCCGGCCACGAGGCCGGGCTGGATGCAGTTCACGCGGATTCCGTCGGGACCGAGCTCCATCGCCAGGCTCTTCGTCAGCCCGACCACCGCCCATTTCGACGCCGCGTAGGGCGTGCGCAGCGGATAGCCCAGCCGTCCAGCGACCGAGGAGATGTTGACGATCGACCCGCCGCCAGCCGCCTTGAGCAGCGGGACGCCGCGCCGGGTGCAGTAGAACATGCCGTTGAGATTGACCGCCACGCAGCGGTCCCAGTCGTCGGTCGAGATGTCCTCGACCTTGCGCGTCGGGCCTGCGATGCCGGCGTTGTTGACCAGGATATCGAGCCCCCCGAGCGCGGCGGCCGCGGCGTCGAAGAGCCTGTCGACATCGCCGGGATGGGCAACGTCGGCACGCACGCCGCCGGCGCCCGGGTTCTCGGCGCGGAAGGCGGCCAGCGCATGGTCGTCCACGTCGCAGACGAAGATCCGCGCCCCGGCCGCCGCCAGCCGTCGCGCGATCGCGCGGCCGATCCCCGATGCGCCCGCCGTCACCAAGGCGCGCTGGCCGGCGAGTGGCTTGTCCATCCTCGTTCCTCCCCCTTGATCTTCCCTATTGATCCGCACTTGGCACCGTCAATGCAAGCTTGGCGCGCGCGCCGCATGCGCCTAGGGTCGGAGCGATGGACGACACGGCGACGATCGGCGGCGGACGGCAGCGCGCGAGGGTC
>JBIKLI010000298.1:0-5473 GCA_044359885.1 Alphaproteobacteria bacterium
AAGCCGGCGGTCAGGAAGAAGCCGACCGCGTTGTGGCCATACCACCACTGGATCATCGCGTCCTGGACACCTGAATAGGCCGAGTAGCTCTTCGCGCCGAAGAAGGACACGGGGATCGCGGTGTTGTTGACGATGTGCAGCACGGCGATCGTCAGGATGAAGGCCAGCAGGAACCAGTTGGCGACGTAGATATGCGGCTCCTGCCGCTTCAGGACCGTGCCGAGGAACGCGATCAGATAGGCGACCCAGACGATGGTCAGCCAGAGATCCGCGTACCACTCCGGCTCGGCGTATTCCTTGCTCTGCGTGATGCCCAGCACATAGCCCGTCGCCGCGACCAGGATGAAGAACTGGTAGCCCCAGAAGATGAACCAGCCGAGCGGCGCGCCGCCGAAAAGACGGGCATGGCAGGTGCGCTGCACGATATGCAGCGAGGTCCCGATCAGGGCGGTTCCGCCGAAGGCGAAGATCACCGCCGAGGTGTGGAGCGGCCGCAGCCGCCCGAAGCTCGTCCATTCGAGATCGAGGTTCAGCGCCGGGAACACCATCTGCAGGGCGATCACCAGGCCGACCGTGAAGCCGACGACCCCCCAGAAGATGGTCATCACCAGGAAGGCGCGCGTGACATCGTCGACATAGTCCGGCGCGGCATCGGCCATGGCCGGCCGCCCGATCGCTGCATCGCTCATCAGAGCCCCCGTCATCTGTCCTTCGGCGGTAAGCCGCGCGCGGATCCCCGGCGCGGCATCGCGGATATGCGGATATGACGTGGTTTCCGGCGACCGGCCCATGCGACAGATTGTTCCTGCGCGCAGTCGTCGCAGCGACGCGTTGTCGCATCGCGCCCAGGCTTGCGCCGTGTCAACTGGCCGCCTGCCCCCTTTTGCGAGGAGCCATGCGATGGTCCAGAGCAGCGCGCTTCCCGGTGTTTCCGGCGTGCGGATCCAGCCGGTCGAGATCGACCGGCCCTGGGTGTGGCTCGCCCGCGGCTGGAAGGACATTCTCGCCGCCCCGCAGGTCAGTCTCGCCTATGGAGCGGTCATCACCTGTGCGAGCGCCGCGCTCTGGGCGGTGCTGGCGTTGACCGGCACGATCTATCTGCTGCTGCCGATGGCCGCCGGATTCTTCCTGGTGGCGCCGCTGATCGCCGTCGGCCTTTACGAGACCAGCCGGCGGCTGGCGGCGGGCGAACCGGTGACGCTGGCCGCGGCGCTCGGCGCGGTCCGCCGCAATGGCGCGCAGGTGGCGCTTCTCGGGGTGGCGCTGATGCTGCTGCACCTGGCCTGGGTCCGCGCCGCGACGCTGCTCTTCGCGCTGTTCTTCGATGGCGCACATCCGGCCTGGGGCAACATCATCGACACCGTCTTCTTCTCGCCCATCAGCCTCGCCTTCCTTGCCACGGGCAGCATGGTCGGCTTCGGTTTCGCCTGCGTCGCCTTCGCGATCGGCGCCTTGTCGATCCCCATGCTCATCGACCGCGAGACCGACGTCTTCGCGGCGATCGTGGCCTCGGTGTCGGCGGTGCTGCACAACTGGCGGCCGATGGCCCTATGGGCAGCCCTTATCGTCGTCTTCACGGCGGTGGGCATGGCGACGCTTTTCGTGGGCCTGGCCGTGGCCCTGCCCCTGGTCGGCCATGCGACATGGCACGCCTATCGCGACGTATTTGCCCCCGACCCGAGCTGAGCGCGGCGGATCACGCCACCAGCCGCAGCGCGATCGCCAGCAGCAGAACGGCCGACGCAAGAAGCGCCAGCGTCGCGACGATCCCCGTCAGACGCTTCCAGCGGCGCCCGAACAAAGCCCCGGCCCAGCCCACTCCGGCAAGGCCGGGCACCGTCCCGGCCGCGAAGGCAGCCATCGCCACCGCGCCGTGGAGCGGATGCCCGGTGGCCGACGCCGCGGCCAGCGCTGCGTAGAGCATGCCGCAGGGCAGGAAGCCCAGCACGACCCCCAGCGCATAGCCGCGCCAACCTCCAGGGTCGACCAGAAGGCCGCGCGCGGCACCGGGCGCGTGACGCGGAAGGAGCCGGGTCAGAAGCCGGTCGACGAAGCCCAGCCCCCGCCCCAGCGCCTGCGCCAGCATCGCCATCGCCGCTAGGCTGAGGAGCAGCGCAGCGAGCACGCGATAGGCCGCGATGTTGGCGACGAAGCCGAGGACGGTTGCGCCGGCCGCCCCAAGCACCGCATAGGTGGTCATCCGGCCGAAATGATAGGGCAGCAGCGCCGCGCCGCGCAGACGACGCAGCGTCCCGTAATCCGCCCGCGGCGCCGCGGCCTCGGCGCGGTCGAGCGCGGCCCCGACCTGGGCGATCACGAAGGGACCGCACATGCCGACGCAATGCGTGAAGCTGCCGGCAAGCCCGGCCAGGAACAGGGCGAGCGACAATCCCGCGAGCCCCCCGGACGGCTCTGCGATCGATGCGGAGATGTGGAGCATGGCGCGCCCTGCTGGATTCGAACCAGCGACCTACAGCTTAGAAGGCTGTTGCTCTATCCGGCTGAGCTAAGGGCGCCCATCGCTCAGCGGGCGCGATTGAAGCTGAAATTGTCGGCGTAGGCGCGCAGCTTCAAGGACGGCGCCTGGGGCGCCGCCACCACGTAATCGATGCCGATCCGCACGGCGAACGCCTCGGCTTCCTCGCGGGTGGCGAAGGTCAACTGGATCTGTGATCTCGTGTCTCCCGAACCGGCCCAGCCCATCAGCGGGTCGGGACGCCGGGCGGCAGCGGGCTCGAATTCCAGGATCCATTCCCTGGTCTTGCCCTTGCCGGACTGCATCGCGGAGCGGGCGGGGCGGAAGATGCGGGCTTGCGCGGCCATCGGGATCTTGGGGGGTTGGAGTGGCTGGAAGGCTGACAGACGGAACGACGGACCCGGAAGACGTCCTGCAAGCTGGTCGGAGCGGCGGGATTCGAACTCGCGACATCCAGCTCCCAAAGCTGGCGCTCTACCAGGCTGAGCTACGCTCCGACAGCCGCTTCCCGTCCGGACGAGGGTATAGGCGAAGCCCGGCATCGCCGCAAGAATCCGGCGTAACCCCTTGCGGCCCCTGAAAGACGAAGCGCGTCGACCACGATTCCGTCTGGCGCGCCCGGGCGCGGAAAGCCATAATGTCGCAGAGATATCCGACAGGGGCGCACGGATCGTGATGAACAGGATACGCATATCGGTCGCCACCGCGTTGTTCGCGCTGGCCGCGCCGCTCGCCGCGCAGGCGCAGTCGCTCAACGAGGATCTGCGCCAGCTGCTGGCGACCAACCCCCGGATCCTGGCCGCACAGCGAAACTTCGACGCCGCGAAACATGGCGAAGACCGGGCCTTCGGCGCCTTCCTGCCCTCGGTCGACCTGAGCGCCAACACCGGCTATGACCGCGTCGACAGCCCCAGCAACCGCAACCAGGGACGCAGCCCGCGGACGCTCAATTCCGATGGGGTGACGCTGTCCGTCACCCAGAACATCTTCGACGGCTTCCGCCGCAGCTCCAACTACGGCGGCGCGAAGATCCAGACCTCGATCCAGGACAACACGCTGGAGGCCACGCGCCAGGCCGTGTTGTTCGAAGGGATCACGGCCTATCTCGACGTTCTCAGGCATACCCAGCTGCTCGATCTGGCGATGCGCAACGAGCGCACGATCCAGCAGCAGCTGAACCTGGAGAGCGAGCGCGTCCAGCGCGGCGGCGGCATGGCGGTCGACGAATTGTTCGCACGCTCGCGTCTGCAGCTGGGGCGCGAGCGCCGCGTCGCGTTCGAGGGGCTGCTCAACGATTCCCTTACCCGCTACCAGCAGATCTTCGGCAAGCGCGCCGTTCCCGAACTGATGATCGACCCGCTGCCGCCGGGCCAGTTGCTGCCGGCGACCCTCGACGATGCGGTCCGGATCGCCGAGTCGACCAATCCGTCGCGCGCGGCATCTGCCTTGCAGATCGACCTCGCCGACCGGCGCCGCACCGCCGCTGCCTCGGATTTCTTCCCGCGGGTGGATCTGGTGGCGCGAAACGCGCGCGAGCGCAACATCGACGGCACCGAGGGCGAGCGGCGCGAATTCACCGCCTTCGTGCGTCTGACCTGGGAGCTGTTCAGCGGCTTCCAGACCCGCGCCTCGGTCGCAGAAGCCGCCCAGCTCTACGGTGCGGCGCAGGACAGCCATGGCTTCACCAGCCGGAAGATCGTCGAGGAGGTCCGCCTGGCCTGGAACGAGATGAGCGTGGCGCGCGAACGCGTCCGGCTGCTGGAGAACGCGGTCAACATCGCCTCCGAGGTGTTCGACGCACGAGACCGCCTGCGCCGGGCCGGCCGCGAGACCGCGATCAACGTGCTCGACGCCGAGAACGAGGTCTACAACGCGCGCATCAACTACGCGCAGGCCGCGTATGACGGGCGCCGCGCGATCTACCGGCTGCTGCAGGCGATGGGACTGATCACGCCCGCCAATTTCGGGATATGAGCGGCGCCGTCGCGGCGGCAGGGTGCCTCTGACGGCACCGGCCGGTCCAGGCAGGACGACCCCGATGGACCGGGAGGCGCGGCTGGCAGCCGTGGCGCGGCTCGAGGCGCTGCTGCGGCAGCGGCCGGACGACCCCAACGCCCTCAACAATCTCGCCGTGCATGCCCGCGCGCTGGGCGACACGTCCCGCGCGACGGCGCTGCTGCGCCGCGCCATCGCGGTCGACGCCGCCAACCCGGCCTACCACGCCAATCTCGGCAATGCCTGCGCCGCGGCCGGCGACAGCGACGGCGCGATCGAGGCTTATCGCGCCGCGCTGGCCTGCGACCCGGGACGCCCCGCCGCGGCGATCCAGCTGGCCGGCGCGCTGCACCGCGCGCGCCGGCTGGAGGAAGGCGCCGCGGTCGCCGCCGACGCGCTGACGCGCGATCCCGGGAGCGGCGCCCTGCACAACGTGCTCGGTGCGCTCCTGAATTCCCAGCGCCGCTACGAGGCAGCGGCTGCGCATTTCCGGCAAGCGATCGCGCTGGCGCCGGACCGCATCGATGCCCGGATCAATTTCGCGATCGCGGCGATGCAGCTGGGTCAGCACCAGAGCGCGCTCGCGGAACTCGACGCCGCCATCGCCGCCGCCGGCGAGAGCGCCGAGCTTCTGGCTCATCAGGGTCAGGCCCTGGTGTCGATGGGCCGGCTTCGCGACGGTCTCGACCGGATCACCCGCGCGCTGGCGCTCGATCCCGGCAATCTCGATGCGCGGCTGGGCCGCTCGCGCGCCTTGTTCCTGCTGGGCGAATACGAGTCCGCCTGGCAGGCCTATGGTGCGCGCTGGCTTCGTCCCGACAATCCGCGTCCAGATGTCGGGATCCCGCTCTGGCAGGACGAGGATCCGGCCGGACGCGCGATCTTCGTCGTCAACGAGCAAGGGCTGGGCGACACGATCAATTTCTGCCGCTTCCTGCCCATGCTGGCCGCCCGTGCCCGGCGCGTCTGCCTCGCCTGCCAGGAGCCGCTGGTCGATCTGCT
>JBIKLI010000299.1:0-5462 GCA_044359885.1 Alphaproteobacteria bacterium
CGGTCATCTCGATCAACTCGTTCTCCAAGGCCTGGGCGATGACGGGCTGGCGGCTGGGCTGGTCGATCGCGCCCGCCTGGGTCAATCTGCATCTGCGCAAGCTGAACCAGTACAACGCGTCGGGCGCGGCGAGCTTCGTGCAATGGGCGGGCGTCGCGGCGCTCGAGCAGGGCGAACCCTTCATCGCCGAGCTTCGCGCGCGTCTGCACCGGGCCCGCGATCTCGTCATCCAGGGCCTGTCGCGCTTTCCGCGCGTGCATGTCGCGCCTCCCGCCGGCGCGTTCTACGCGTTCATGCGCGTCGACGGACTGGGCAACGGGCTCGCCTTCGCCAAGGAACTGGTGGCGCGCACCGGCGTCGGGCTCGCCCCGGGGACGGCCTTCGGTCCGGAGGGCGAGGGTTATCTGCGGTTCTGCTTCGCCTCCAGCGAGCAGCGCCTGTCGGAGGCCCTGTCGCGCATGGAACCGATGCTGAAATGACGGCGCTCATCGGCCTGGACTGGGGCACGACGAACGCCCGCGCGCTGCGTTTCGACCGCCGCGGGCAGGTGGCCGAGCGACGCGACCTTCCGCTCGGCATCCTGCGCGTGCCGGACGGCGGCTTCGCGGGCGCCTTCGCCACCCTCGCCGGCGACTGGCGGGCGTCCCATCCTGGTGTGCCGGTCCTGATGTGCGGGATGATCGGCAGCCGTCAAGGCTGGCGGGAGGCGAGCTACGCGGCGCTGCCCGCCGATGCCGCGGCGCTCGCCCGGGCGATGCTGCCCCTGCCCGAGATCGATGCCTGGATCGTGCCGGGGGTCAGCGGCGAAAGCCTCGCTGGGGCACCGGACGTGATCCGGGGCGAGGAAACGCAGGCTCTCGGCGTCCTCGATCTGCTCGGCGGCGGCGATCTCTGCCTCTGCATGCCCGGGTCGCATTCCAAATGGGTCGAGCTGCGCGGCGGCAGGTTGGCGCGCTTTGCGACGTTCATGACCGGCGAGGCCTTCGCCGCGCTCGGCGGCCATACGATCCTGGCGCGAATGATCGAGCCGGGTCCCCATGACCCGGCCGCGTTCGCCGCCGGCTTGCGGCGCGCGTCCGCGCCCGGCGGGCTCCTGCACCAGCTCTTCACGGTGCGCACCGACGGCCTGTTCGGTCGCCTGGCGCCGGCCGCTGCGGGTTCCTTCCTGTCGGGCCTTCTGCTGGGGCACGAGATGCGCGAGGCCGCCCTTGCCTTCGGCGCCGCCGAGATCGTGCTGGTCGGCAGCGACGCGCTCGCCGCGCCCTATCTCGGCGCCCTGCGGCAGGCGGGCCGAAGCGCCCGGGTTGTCCAGGGCGATGCCGCCGTCGCCGCCGGGTTGTGGCGCCTCGCCGTCACCGCCGGTCTCGTCGCTTGAGGTCGATCGCGGCCACCATGGCGACGCGGCGGCGTGGCTTGCGGCCGTGGTGGAAAACGGATTAGATCAGGGTCCGTCATCTTGCGTGCGGACGAGTCCGCGCGCCGCAATCAAGAACGGGGGAGCGCATGGCTCGCGTCGTGGTGAAGGACGTGGAAAAGGCCTTCGGCAGCACGAAGGTCATCCACGGGATCAACGTGGAGATCAGCGACGGCGAGTTCGTCGTGCTGGTCGGCCCCTCCGGTTGCGGAAAGTCGACGCTGCTTCGCATGATCGCCGGCCTGGAGGAGATCTCCGGCGGAACCATCTCGATCGGCGAGCGCGAGGTGAACCGGCTGCCCCCCAAGGACCGGGACGTGGCGATGGTCTTCCAGAACTACGCGCTTTATCCGCACATGACGGTGTTCGACAACATGGCGTTCAGCCTCAAGCTGCGGAAGGCCGACAAATCGGTCGTCCAGGAGCGTGTCGGCAAGGCGGCGGAGATCCTGAACCTGACCCCATATCTGCAGCGCTACCCGCGCCAGCTTTCGGGCGGCCAGCGTCAGCGCGTCGCCATGGGACGCGCCATCGTGCGCGACCCGCAAGTCTTCCTCTTCGACGAACCGCTGTCCAATCTCGACGCCAAGCTGCGCGTGCAGATGCGCATCGAGATCAAGGCGCTCCATCAGCGCCTCAAGACCACGACCGTCTACGTCACCCACGACCAGATCGAAGCCATGACGATGGCCGACCGCATCGTCGTCATGCATGACGGCATCGTCGAGCAGATCGGCACGCCGCTCGAACTGTACGACCATCCGGCCAACACCTTCGTCGCCGGCTTCATCGGTTCCCCGGCCATGAATTTCGTGCCGGGAACGCTGCGCAGCGAGGGCGGCACCCTGGTCTTGGAGGCCAAGGGCGGCAAGCTGGCGCTGCCGGCGAACACCAAGGGGCACGACGGCCAGCGCGTGACCTTCGGCATCCGGCCCGAGCATCTGTCGATGTCGGCGACCGGTCCCGATGCGTTCGACGCGGTGGTCGAGGTCGTCGAGCCGACCGGCGCCGACACACATGTCGTCGCCACGGTCTTCGGCCAGCAGGTGCAGGCCGTGTTCACCGAGCGCCACAATTTCGCCCCCGGCGCCCGTATCGCGCTCAAGCCAAGCCCAGAGGCGATGCATATCTTCGACGCCGAGTCCGGCCGTCACCTCTGACCGGAGGCGGGGCGAGGGGATGGCAAGCGTCGATATCCGCGAGGTCCACAAGGCCTTCGGCAGCACGAAGGTGCTGCATGGCGTCAGCGTCGACATCGCCGACGGCCAGTTCGTGGTGCTGGTCGGCCCCTCCGGCTGCGGGAAGTCGACCCTGCTGCGCATGATCGCGGGACTGGAGAACATCTCGGGTGGCGAGATCGCCATCGGTGGGCGCGTGGTCAACAACGTGCCGCCGAAGGACCGGGACATCGCCATGGTGTTCCAGAACTACGCCCTCTATCCGCACATGACCGTCTTCGACAACATGGCCTTCTCGCTGAAGCTGGCGGGCGCCCCGAAGGAGTTCATGCAGCAGGAAGTCCAGAAGGCCGCACGGATACTGGGACTCGAGCAACTGTTGCATCGCTATCCCCGGCAGCTCTCGGGCGGCCAGCGCCAACGTGTCGCCATGGGCCGCGCCATCGTGCGCAACCCCCAGGTGTTCCTGTTCGACGAGCCGCTTTCGAATCTCGACGCGAAGCTGCGGGTCCAGATGCGCGCCGAGATCAAGGAACTGCATCAGCGACTGAAGGTCACGACGGTGTATGTCACCCATGACCAGATCGAGGCCATGACGATGGCCGACAAGATCGTGGTCATGAACCATGGCCATATCGAGCAGGCGGGCGCACCGCTGGAACTCTACGACCGGCCAGCGAATCTCTTCGTCGCTGGGTTCATCGGGTCGCCGGCGATGAACATGCTGCACGGCCGCGCCGACGGCGGAGCCTTCGTCGACGGCTCGGGGACGCGCTGGCCGCTGCCGCCCGGGCGCGCGGTCGCGGACGGAACGGAAATCGTGTACGGCATCCGGCCCGAGCATCTCCGCCTCGACGCCAACGGCGTCAAGGCCCGCGTCCATGTCGTCGAGCCGACCGGATCGGAGACCCAGGTCGTCCTCAAGGTCGGCGACGCCTCGCTCATGGCGGCGTTCCGGGAGCGAATCACCGAAGGTCCGGGCGAGCCCTTGCCGGTCTCTCCGGAACTGGGACTGGTCCATCTGTTCGACCGCAAGACTGGAAAGCGGATCTGAAAATCCGATCCGCCCTGGCCCTCCAACCACAAGCAGACCAATAAGGGAGAGAGACATGGCGAACATCATCACCCGGCGAAACATCCTCGCCGCCGGCGCCGGCGCGGCGGCCGTCTATGGCGCCCTCGGCCACGAGGCGCTGGCCCAGATCAACACGCGGGGCGCGGACGCGACCGCGCCCTCGCTGCCGCTCGAGAACGGCGCTACCCTGCGCGTGCTTCGTCCCGTGCGCTTCGTCCAGCCCGACGAGGACATCTTCCGCGCCAACGCCGCCCGTTTCACCGAGCGCACTGGCGTCCAGGTCCGCGTCGACTTCGTCGGCTGGGAGGACATCACGCAGCAGACCGCCGTGACCGCCAACACCGGGGCGGGGCCGGACATCATCATCGGCTTCAACGAGGCGCCGCATCTCTACGCCGAGAAGGTGATCGAGGTGACCGACGTGGCCGAGTATCTCGGCCGGAAATATGGCGGCTGGCAGGCGGTAGCGCAGAAATACGGCAAGCGTCACAACTCGAACAACTGGATCGGGCTGCCCTTCGGCGGGTCCGGCGGTCCGCTGGTCTGGCGCAAGTCGGCGGTCAACGAGGTCGGCTATCAGACCCCCCCCAACGACCACGCCGGCTTCCTCGAACTCTGCAAGCGGCTGCGTCGCATCAACAAGCCCTCCGGCTTCGCGCTCGGCAATGCGGTCGGCGACGGCAACGGCTTCGCCAACTGGCTGATGTGGTCGCATGGCGCGTCGATCATCGACGAAGCCGGTGCGGTATCGGTCAACAGCCCGGAGACCCTCGCGGCGCTCGAATATCTGCGCGAACTCTACCCGACCTTCATCGATGGCGGGACGGTGGCCTGGGGCGACATCAGCAACAACCAGGCCTATGCGGCGAGCACCTGCTGGCTGACCTCGAACGGCGTATCGCTCTATTTCGCGCTGCGCAACGATCCTGCCACGCGTCCGGTCGCCGAAGACACCGAGCATACGGAGATGCCGCATGGCCGGGCGCCGGGATGGCCCAGCGCGCCGCTGACCATCAACGCGATGGTCTTCCGCCACAGCCGCTTCCAGAACGCGGCGAAGGCCTTCCTGATGTTCATGCTCGAGGCCGAGCAGTTCGAACCCTGGCTCAATGCCAATCTCGGCTACTGGGCGCATCCGCTGGCCGCCTATCGGGCCGCCGCGGTGTGGTCCGGCGACCCGAAGGTGGCGATCTTCCGCGACAGCATGGCCGCACCGTTCTGGAACGGCTACAAGGGCCCGCTGTCGGCGGCCTCCGGACAGGCGAACAGCGAATACGTGCTCGTGCAGATGTTCGCGTCGGTCGCTTCCGGTCAGGCGACGCCGCAGCAGGCGATGCAGGAAGCGGATCGCCGCGCACGCCGCATCTTCCGTCGCTGAGCATCGGGAAGGGGCCGCGCCTGACGGCGCGGCCCCGTTCCGGTCGAACCGATGTCGCAGACCCAAGCCTCGCCGCTGACCTGGACGCGCCGTTCGAAGCAGCAGAACTGGCTCGTCAAGCTGCTCGACTGGAAGCCGCTCCTGGTCGTCGCCTGCATGTTGCCCGCCGTCGGGTTGCTGCTGGTATTCCTCACCTATCCGCTCGGGCTCGGCATCTGGCTCGCCTTCACCGACACACAGATCGGCCGCCGCGGCGTGTGGGTCGGGTTCGAGAATTTCGAGTTCCTGTTCGAAGATCCGATCTTCTGGAACGCCGTCTTCTACAGCGTGTTCTATACCGGGATCGCGACGATCGGGAAATTCGGGCTCGGCCTCTGGCTGGCGCTGCTTCTGAACAACCATCTGCCCTTCAAGTCG
>JBIKLI010000300.1:0-5457 GCA_044359885.1 Alphaproteobacteria bacterium
GCCCTCGTGCTCGAAAACCATCCGTACCGCGCGCTCGCGGACTTCAGGCGAGTAGCTCTTCGATGTCTTCATTGCTCCATCCTCTCAAGGGTTGGAGCCTCCGGCAAACCCGGAGCGGTTCAATAAGTCGGCTCCGGCTTGTCGGATAGCGCCGGCAATGACGGCATTGGTGGCGATGGCGTCGATGGAGACCAGGGCGCCCTTGAGGCCGCCACCTGCGGCAAGCCGCTCAAGCAGGATGGGGATGGCGGTGGTCTCGCCGCTCTAGTCGGCGACCGCCTCCTGGCCGAGCACGAGCCGGCTGGTGGTGGCGAAGGCGGAGACCAGATGCAGGGGGCCCGTGTCGGCCTTGCGGTCATGACTGCGCCGCGAGGTCTTGCCGTCGATGGCGACGAGATCGGCGCGTTCGGGCCAAGTCTCGCGCACCCAGGCCATGAACGCCGCCGAAAACAGCTTGGGATTGATGCGGTTCATCAACTGGGTGAGCCAGCGCGCGCCCGGCACCCCGTGATGGTAGGGCAGGAAACGGCGCAGGAACTCGAGATGTGCCTCGCCCCAGTCAGCGATGCCCTCGTAATCGTCGTTGTCGGCGATCGTGCCGCACACGAGGTCAGGGTCGCCCAGCGCAGCGAAGACAGGAGGATTGGCGATCGCCATGGCGCGGCTGCGAATCAGGGAAGCCGCAGCGAATCAGATTTCGCGCAACTCGGAAATCCTCGTTAACCCGAATGCAGGGTCCTGGGCGATGCTCCAGGGGCGGCTTGACACGAGAACAAAAGAAGAACATTTTCCCTCGGCGCCGGTTCGAGGAGGAATGCATGGTCCGGTTCTTCGAGGGAATGCTGCGTGGAATGGGCTGGGGTGTCGCGGCCAGCCTCCTTGCGATCATGGTGACCTTCGCGCCGGCGATGCTTCACTGACGGCGCCCGCGTGTCCGGCCGCCCGCGGTGCTGGACGCGGCCGATCAGGCCGCCCATCTTGCGGGCGTGATCAGGTCCTGTCCCATCTGCGGCCGCGTTCTTTTGGCGGCGCTTTTGCTGGCGACGCTCGCCGTCGCCATCCTGGCTTTGCCGGGTGATCGGGCGCTGGCGCAGCAATCCGGGCCGTCGATCGGGGTCACGCGCGCGACGGGCGAGGCGATCGACCGTCAGTCCTCCCGGGGCGGCGGTGCGGCCGGGGAAAATGGTTCCGTCGCGCGGACCGCGCATACGCTGAGCCGCCTCGTCGCGCAGACCGAGACGGTGACGCCCGGTGGACATGTCCTGGTCGGCCTGCATCAGCGTTTCGATCCGGGCTGGCATAGCTATTGGCGCAACCCCGGCGATTCCGGATTTCCGGCGACGCTGGCGTGGCGCTTGCCTCCCGGCGCCTCCGCCGGACCGATTCTCTGGCCGGCGCCCGGACGGCATGCTTTCGGCGGGCTCACCAACTACGGCCACAAGGACGATCTGGTCCTGCTCGCCCAACTGGAGGTGCCATCCGGGCTCTCTCCTGGCGCTGTCTTCACGATCGAGCTTGCCGCGTCCTGGCTCATCTGCTCGGACATCTGTATCCCGGAGGATGCCAGCCTTTCGCTGGCCTTGCCGGTCGCAACACGGGCAGCGCCTGGACCTGATGCCGGATTGCTCGGCGCCGCGAAGCAGGCGCTTCCGATCGAGGCGCCCTGGCCGGTCCGGCATGCGCGCGAAGGCGGCCGGCTGCTGCTGCGCATCGAAGGGCCGGATCTCGCGCGAGCCCCGGTGGTCGACGCCTATTTCTTTCCGATCGCCACAGATCTGATCGAGCATTCGGCAGCCCAGCGTCTGGTGGTCGACCGCGACGGGGCGACGCTCGACATCCGGTTGACGGCCGAAGGCCGCAGCCAGGCTTTGCCGCGGCTCGAAGGCGTGCTGCGTTTCGAGACCTCCGGCGCCGGCAGCGATACGCCGAACGCCTTCGCGATCGCCGCGCCCGCCGGACCGGTCGCCTTGCCGCCGCCTGCGGCCGCGCCGGCAGGGGCGGTGGCGCTGTCGCTGCTCGAGGCGATCGTCCTGGCCATGATCGGCGGCGCGATCCTCAACCTGATGCCGTGCGTCTTTCCGGTGCTGTCGATGAAGGCGCTGGCCATCGCCACCTTGCCCGCGGGGGATCGCGCGGCGCGGCGGCGCGAAGGCAGCGCCTACGGCCTCGGCGTGCTTGCCTGTTTCGCGCTGATCGCCGCTGCCATGGTCGCCCTGCGTGCCGCCGGCGCCGAGCTTGGCTGGGGCGTCCAGTTCCAGTCGCCCGCCTTCGTCGCCTGCATGGCGCTGCTCATGATGGCGATCGGTCTCAATCTCTCCGGCGTCTACGACATCGACATCCTGCGTCCGGCCCTGGGCATGCCGTCGCGCGGCGTCGGCGTCGGCGCCTTCCTGACCGGGGCGCTGGCGGTCGTGGTCGCCACGCCCTGTACCGCGCCGTTCATGGCGGCGGCGCTGGGCATGGCGCTGGTCGCCGACCCGGCGACGATGGTCGCGGTGCTGATGGCGCTGGGGCTCGGCTTCGCGGCCCCGTTCGTTCTGGTCGCCTGGTTGCCGGGGGCGGGCCGGGTCCTTCCGCGCCCCGGAGCCTGGATGATCCGTCTGCGTGGTGCGCTGGCCTTTCCGATGTACGCGACCAGCGCCTGGCTGATCTGGGTGCTGAGCCAGCAGGTGACGGCGACGGCGCTGGCGCTCGGGCTCGGGGCGCTGGTGGCGATCGGGCTTGCGTCCTGGCTGTTCGGCCGTTCGGAACCGGGCGATGTTCCGGGCTGGCGGCGCCGCGGGCCGGCCGTGACGATCGCCCTGGGGGCGGTCGCGGCCGCGATGGCCACGGGGTCGGTCGGTCCGGCACCGGCGCCGGGGAGTGCCGCGCCGCCAGCGGCATCGCCGGCATCGGCCATTCCGTCGGAGCCCTTCTCGGCCGCGCGGCTCGACGCGCTGCGCCAGGCCGGGCGGCCGGTCTTCGTCAACATGACGGCGGCCTGGTGCATCACCTGCCTGTTCAACGAGGCCAACGCGCTGGCTTCCGCCGAGGCGCGGGCCTTGTTCGCCGCCGGCAGCGTCACCTACCTCAAGGGCGACTGGACGCGCCGAGATCCCGAGATCTCGGCCTATCTGCGCAGCTTCGGGCGCAGCGGCGTGCCGCTCTACGTCTTCTACCCCGCCACCGGTCGGGAACCGCGCGTGCTGCCCCAGCTTCTGGATGCGCAGATCCTGCGCCAGGCGCTGGCACCGCGCCGCCGACGGCGTGACCGCGTCGGCCATGGCGCGGGCGGGATTTCGCGGCGATAATCGAACCGGCAGGGAGGCGTGCAGGTGACGAAACGGGCGGTTGCATTCGCGGCGTCGGTGGCATTGACCATCGTCTGCTTCGGCGCGGGGCCTGCGCGATCGGCGGACGAGTCCGCCGCACAGGCGTTGCTCGACTCCGCCACGCAGGTCTGGTCGCAGGCGAGCGCCATGCCGCCATCCGACCGGAACGACGAGCAGCATGCGCGCCGCGTCAGGCTGCTGCGGGATGTCGATGCGTTGCTCCAGCGCATCGTCGAGCGGCATGGCGGCACGCGCATCGCCGAGCGCCTGTCCAGCGGCGGAGAGATCGGCGGCCTGTCGCTCGCGCGCGCCTCGCTTGCGGTCCAGCAGGCACAGGACGAACATTGCGATCACTGAACGGCCGCGATCCCGCCCGGCCGTGTCCCGTTCGAGCGTCGCCGCCCTCCCGTCAACCGGAGGGCGCGGCGCGCCAGGCCGCCGCGTTCTCGCGGACGAAATCCCCGAAGCGGCGCAGGTCATGGGTGCCCGGAAGGTGATCTGAATCGCCGGATCCTTCCGCCCGGAGCACGAGGCGGCACTCCGTTTCCTCAACGAAAGCACGGTCGAGGATTTCGCGTTCTTTGGTGTCCAGGTCGAATTGTGGCGCATCGGCCGTCGCCGATGGCTCCGAAATTCGAGGTCGTCGTCAAGCCCAACGACTGGACCAGGTCCGGCCGCGAGCAGGCAATTCTGGCCGTAGCCGCCTCGCCGACAGCACAGCTGCAACTGCGGTTCTGGACCGCACTGGTCTCGGCTCTCGCGAAGAGCGCGCCGCAGATACGCCCCCACAAGCCGGGACCGAGACACTGGCTGAGCAGTGCGATCGGGCGCTCCGGCTTCGGCTTGAACATGATGGCGAACACGCGAACCGACCAGCTCGGCGTGGACCTGTGGATCACTGGTCCCGGGGCCAAGGGCCATTTCGCCAATCTGCTTGCGCTGAAGACCGACCTTGAGACGAAGCTCGGCTTCGATCTGGACTGGCAGGAGCTCCCCGGCAGCGAGGCGTGCCGCATCGCCACCTGGCTCCCCGACGCCTCGCTCGACGCCGAGGACCGCTGGCCCGAATACTTCGCCTGGTTCGCCGCCCGCCTGACGTGCATGAACGAAGTCCTTCGTCCGGCGGTGAAGGAGCTGCCGTAGGTCGCTTGACCGTGACCCACTGGAACTTGGTATGGCGCGACAATCTGGATGAGAGGACCGGTCGCGGCGGATTGCTGCCATGACCGGGACAGACACGGACAACACCCTAGGGATCTGTCCTGTCCGTCCGGCGACAGTGCCGGTTTCCTGGCCGCTGGCGAGCGATGTCCGTCGTCCCGATGGGAAACGCCTCCGGCCGTCCTGGCGCGGATGCTTCGAGCATCCAGGGTCCGGCACCGGATCTGCCGGCTGGCCAGCCCTGTCGGCAGCGGGATGATGGGCTGGATGACGGTCTGCCGATTTCGGCGATCCAGATATATATTCTAAACCAATGGTTTAGCAGAACAAGATGGCGGATGGGGAGGGATTCGAACCCCCGGAGCCCTGACGGGCCCGCCGGTTTTCAAGACCGGTGCAATCGACCGCTCTGCCACCCATCCGCTGTTGATCTTCCTAGGAAATTCGACTCCTCGACGCACCGTTCAGGACTGGCTGCCACCCGATTGCCACCCAATCCGTTCTCGATTGGTCCTCGGTCGGCTCAAGTACCACCGAGGGCCGCGTTGAGCGCACGATCTACCACCGCAACGGCCCGCTCGTCCGCATCGCCGAAGAGGTGGGCATAGATCGAAAGCGTGACGGTCGGGCTGCTGTGCCCGAGCCGGCGGGAGACCGCGACGATGTCCACGCCTCCGGCGATCAACTCAGAGGCATGGGTGTGCCGAAGGGCATGAAAGGTGACCTTCGGCACCGGGAGCGACGCCAGGCGCCGGCTCCAGTCCTTCGTGAGGCCGCCTGGCGAGCGCAGGGCGTAGCCGATCGGTTCGCCGGGCCCAGGGAAGACGAACGCGTCGTCACCCCGGCCGCCCAGGCCGAGCGCCAGCCGCCGCTCGAGGTGCTCGGCGTGCGCGGCTCGGAGAGCGGCAATTGTCACGCCGGGGAGGCGGATGACCCGCCGACCGTGCCGCGTCTTCGTGTCCTTCAACGCCAGCCGACCCTTCGT
>JBIKLI010000301.1:0-5440 GCA_044359885.1 Alphaproteobacteria bacterium
AGACACCAGCAACTCGACGATCGGTCCCTCGAGGGCGATCCAGGCGACGTAGATCAGTCCGGACGGGACGCCGCACCACAGCAGCACGAACCAGCCATGGAAGGACGGCAACGAATGGAGAGGCCGCGCAGACCGGGTTCTTGCCGTGGCGGCCGCGGACCGGCCGAGGAAATAGCCGCCGACGGACAGCACCAGAAGCAGCAGGAACAGGAAGAAGAGCGACATCGGCGCCCCGGTCAAGCGGTGGGGCGGCCCCGGTCCGGGGGCCGCCCCGCCATGTTTGCGTCAGTTCAGGTTCAGGTTGGTGAGGGCCTGGACGACCGCGCGCTGGGTCTCGCGATCCGTCGCTGGCAGCGTGATCAGGCCGCGGGAGGCCAGATAGCCCCGCTGACCGACCGCGCGCTCGGAGGCGTACTCGGCCATGAACTCGCGCAGGCCGGGGATCACGCCGACATGCGCCTTCTTGAGGTAGATATACATCGACCGCGCGACCGGGTAGCGGCCCGAGGAGATGTTCTCGAAGGTCGGCGCGACGCCGTCGACCGTCTTGCCTTCGATGCGGTCGCGGTTCTGGTCGAGGAACGAGTAGCCGAAGATCCCGAATGCGCCCGGCGCGCCGGCGGCGAGACGCTGGACGATCAGGTTGTCGTTTTCGCCGGCCTCGATGAACTTGCCGTCCTCGCGCATCTGCTGGCAGCGGCGATTGCGTTCGGCCGCGTCGGAGATCGCGCGGATCTCCGGAACGTTGGCGCAGCCGCCCAGCAGCACCAGCTCGTTGAACGAGTCGCGCGTACCCGAGGTCGGGGGCGGACCCATCGCCTCGATGGCGAGCGCGGGGAGGGACGGGTCGACCTGGTTCCAGGTGTTGTACGGGTTGCGCACCCACTGGCCGTTCACCGGCACCTCGCGCGCCAGAGCCCGCCAGATATGCTCGCGGGTAAGGTTCATGGACTGCGCTCCGCGGCGCGTCGCCATGACGATGCCGTCGAAGCCGATCTTCAGCTCGACGATGTCGGTGACGCCGTTCTGGCGGCAGGTGTTGAACTCGGCGGCCGTGATGCGCCGGGACGCGTTCGAGATGTCGGGATGGGTCACCCCGACCCCCGCGCAAAAGGCCCGGAAACCTGCGCCCGTGCCGATCGATTCGACGATCGGCGCGCGGAACTGGCCGGCGCGGGCGAATTGCTCGGCCACCGCAGACGTGAACGGAAACACGGTCGACGACCCGACGATCCGGATCTGGTCGCGGGCCGTCTGCCCGAATGCCGGACCGGCGGCGATCGCCGCGACCGCAGCGACGAGGATCGAAATCTTCATGGGATCTCCTTGCGAGGGAATGCCCGGCGTGTTTAGCCCCCGCTCGCGACTAACCTGCGCCAGTTCGATTACATCCGTATGACAGCGATCACGGCGGCGGGGGCACCCGCGAGGGCGGCGCCGGAACGACCGCCGGTGCCGGCGATGCCGGCAGCGTGACCGTGAACACGGACCCCCTGCCCTGCTCGCTCTCGATCGTCAGCTGGCCGCGATGGCGCTTGACGATGTGCTTGACGATGGCGAGCCCCAGCCCGGTGCCGCCCAGCCGGCGGGACCGGCCGGCATCGATCCGGTAGAAGCGCTCGGTCAGCCGCGCCAGATGGGGGCGCGCGATGCCCTCGCCGTCGTCGGCGACGGCGATGTCGATCATCGGGCCCGGCGATCCCGGACGATCGGCGCGCCGGGCCTGGATCCGGATTTCGCCGGGACTGCGGCCATACTTGATCGCGTTGTCGACCAGGTTCTGCAGGACCTGCTGCAGCTGGTCGGCGTCGCCGATCGCGGGCGGCAGCCCGGCCTCCAGCGTCACCGTGACCTTGGTGCCCTTGGACTTGGCCGCCGCGCCGAGCGAATCGGCGGCCCGACCGATCAGCGGCTCCAGCGCGACGGCTTCTGTCGGCGCCGAGTGCTCCGTCGCCTCGATGCGCGACAGGGACAGCAGGTCCGCGACCAGGCGCGTCATCCGCTTGGCCTCGGCGTCCATGATCGCGAGGAACCGCAGCCGCGCCGGCTCGTCGTCCCGGGCCGGCCCGAGCAGGGTCTCGACGAAACCGGCGACCGCCGTCAGCGGCGTGCGCAGTTCGTGGCTGACATTGGCGACGAAGTCGGCACGCATCCGGTCGGCGCGGCGCAGCGCGGTCACGTCCCGGAACAGGATCGCGGCGCGGCTGCGCAGCCCGGTGCCGATGTCCAGCCGGAGCACGATGGCGTCAAAATGCCGCTCGACCGGGGCCGGCAGCACGAACGGGACATTGGCGGTGTCCCGCCCGGCGAGCGCGTCGTCGACGCCGGCCAGGATGTCGGGGTCGCGGATGGCGGTCAGCAGCGGCGCGCCGGGCGCCGCGCCGAACAGGTCGCGCGCCGCGCGATTGGCCCGGACGATCCGGCGCTCCGCGTCGAGTTCGACGATCGCGTCGGGCAACGCCTCGAGGACGACCGCGGCGGCGCGCGCTTCGTCCTCGGCCGCGCGCACCCGGGCCGATGCCTGGCGTTCGGACTCGGCAGCGACGGCGGAGAGGCGCAAAGCGGCGTCGCCGAGCGCCCGCCGCGGGGCCAGCATCAGGGCGATGACCGCGACCGCCACGATGATGGACGCGGCGGCCGTCGCAGCGCCGCCGTGCCAGAGCACCAGCGGCAAGGCGAGCGCGGCGGCGCCGACCGGCAAGGGGACGAGACGCGGCGAAGACCGCTCCGGCTTCATGGGGGCATCAAGGCCTTCCGCCGGGGACGCCGTCAAGCCGTCGCCGCGTCGCGATCGCGGCGTCGCAGATCGACAACCGGGCCGTCACGAAAGCGTGATGCAGGGCGGCCAGCTTGGGCGACCGGACAGTTCGGGATGGTCTGGCGATGATCGACACGCAAGGCGTCGTGCGCAGCTACCGGCGTTGGGCGCCGGTCTACGACATGGTCTTCGGCCGGCTGTTCGCGGGTCCGCGCGCCCAGGCGGCAGCGGCGGCGATTCGCGTCGGCGGGCGCGTGCTGGAGGTGGGCGTGGGCACGGGCATCGCGCTCGCCGCCTACCCACCGCCGCTGCGCGTCGTCGGCATCGACGTGTCGCGCGACATGCTGGACCGGGCCCGTCGCCGCGTCGCCGAACTGGGCCTGTCGAATGTCGAAGCTCTGGCCGAGATGGATGCCCAGCGCCTCGCCTTCCCCGACGCCAGCTTCGACGTGGTCATGGCCCAGTACGTGGTCAACACCGTCCCCGATCCCGACGCGGCGCTCGACGAGTTCGCGCGCGTCCTGCGTCCGGGCGGCGAGATCATCCTGGTCAATCGCATCGGCGCGGCCTCCGGCCCGCGGCGCATGGTCGAACGCGGACTGCAGCCGATCGTCGAGCGTCTGGGCTGGCGCACCGAGTTCCCGTTCGAGCGGTTCGAGTCGTGGCTGGCACGCACGCCGGCGCTCCATCTGGTCGAACGGCGCCCCATGCCCCCCTTCGGCCATTTCGCGCTGCTGAGATTTTCCAGGCGGCACGCGTCCTGACGCGGCCCCACAATGACGGCAAACCGCCGACGTGAGAGGAAGCGACCATGACAAGATTCGCCGATGCCCTGCGCGAGCAGCGTCACGACGACCATCGCCTCTATCACCATAGCCGCATCAACCAGGCGCTCCACCTGGTCAGCGCGACCTCCTTCCTGGTCGCCTACGCGCTGCTGCTGATCGATCCGCCGCTGGCCGCGCTGGTCGCCTGGCTGGTCGGCATGACGACGCGTCAGATCGGGCACTTCTTCTTCGAGCCCAAGTCGTTCGATCACGTCAACGACGCGACCCACGCGCACAAGGAGGCGATCAAGGTCGGCTACAACCTGCGCCGCAAGGTGTTCTTGATGGCGATCTGGGCGATGCTGCCGATGATCCTCCTCGCCGACCCCTCGCTGTTCGGGCTGGTCGAGCCGCATGACGACTGGCGCGAGTTCGTGCGCAGCGTCGGGCTGGTCTGGCTCGTGCTGGGGCTCGCCGGAGTCGCGTTCCGCATGGGGCAGCTGCTCTGGAGGGAGGATCTGATCGCCAGCCTCGCCTGGGCGACCAAGATCGCGACCGACCCGTTCTACGACGTCAAGCTCTATTGGCGCGCGCCGCTGCACCTCCTGCGTGGCGAGCTTTTCGCCCCCGAGTGGACCCGGGCCGTCAAGCGTTGACGTCAGCCCGTGCGCGGGTCAGCGTCTCGCGATCCGGCGCAGAGCCGCGCGCAGCAATTCTCCGCGCAAGCGGCGCGCGAGCGCCTTGGCCCGCGCGGCCGGCGGGAGGGCCGGGTCTTCCCACCACCATCCATCCCGCATCATCGCGGCGGCCGCGCTCACGAAGCGCGCCTCGACCTCGGCGAACGACGTCTCGTCGTGATTCAGGCTGAAGATCAGCCGTCCGGTCCCGACCCAGCTGAGCGCGAGACCGGCCGCGCGCAGGTAGTACTGGAGCATCCAGTTGTACCGGGACGGCCGTTCGTAGAGGACGGTCCAGACCGTCGACATCGCGGCGACGCGCACCGGCAGGCCGCGTGCCTCGAGGGCGGCGTTGAGCCGTCGCGCACGCGCCCGCCAGGTCGCGTCGAGGCCCTCATAGAGGGCGCGGACCTCCGGTGCGTCGAACCGCAGCAGGAACTGCCGCATCGCGGCCATGACATAGGGATGCGCGTTGAACGTGCCGCGCGCGAAGCAGATGTCGGCCGGCCGGTCGTCGCGGAAGCGTCGCATCAGCGCCGCCTTGCCGCAGACGACGCCCACCGGCAGGCCGCCGCCCAGGGTCTTGCCGTAGGTCACCATGTCGGCGCGCACGCCGAAATATTCCTGCGCGCCCCCGCGCGCCAGCCGAAAGCCCAGGAAGACCTCGTCGAGGATCAGCACGATGCCGCGTTCGGTGCAGACCTCGCGCAACCGCGCGAGCCACGCCGCATAGGCGGCGCGGTCGAAGCCGGCCGCGCGGCCGCTGCCGAACAGGCCCGAATCGCCCGGCGCCTGGACGTTCGGATGCAGGGCCTGCACCGGATTGACCAGCACGCAGGCGATGTCGCGGCGCCGGCGCAGGACGCGCAGCGCCCGATCGGACATGTCGGCGAGCGTGTAGGTGGCGCCATGCGGCTCGGGATTGCCGACCCCTGGCTGAACGTCGCCCCACCAGCCGTGATAGGCGCCGCAGAAGCGCACGACATGGCTGCGCCCGGTATGGTAGCGCGCCAGGCGCACCGCCTGCATCACCGCTTCGGTTCCGGACATGTGGAACGAGACTGCGTCGAGACCCGAGATCGCCTTCAGCCGTTCGACGTTCTCGGCGACGACGGGATGATAGGCGCCAAGCACGGGACCCAGCGCGTCGGCCTCGCCCACGGCCTCGCGGATGAAGCCCTTGTAGGCGTCGTAGCCCAGCAGGTTGACGCCATAGGATCCGGCCAGATCGTGGAAGA
>JBIKLI010000302.1:0-5433 GCA_044359885.1 Alphaproteobacteria bacterium
CTCGCGCCTGGCCGACGCGCGCGAGTTCCACGCGCTGCTCGCGGCGATGCGCGACGCCGGGCGCGGGGTGTTCATGCTGACCAAGGGCAGCACGACGACCGTCTCCTTCCTCGAGGAACTGGCGGCCGCGACCGGACGGCCGATCGTCGTCGCCGCGATGTTCCATTCCAACACCGCGCCGACCCGGGTCTTCGAGCAGATCGAGGAGATGAAGGCGGCGCAGGCGCGCGGACGGCCGGTGATCCCGCAGGTCTCTTGCTGCGCGCTGACGATGGAGTTCACGCTGCGCTCGGCCTATGTGTTCGAGGACAACGCCACCTGGAAGCAGGCGATGCGCACGCCGCAGGCGGCGCTGGCGCGGCTCTACGCGGATCCGGGCTTCCGGGAAGGCTTCAAGCGCGACCTGGACGAAGGCGTCGGCCGCCGGCTTTTCAACAGCGAATGGCACCGGCTGTTCCTGCGCGCGGCGAAGACGCCGGCGCATCGCGAACTGGAAGGCCGCTCGATCGCCAGCCTCGCCGCCGCGGCGGGCCGGCACCCGGTCGACTGGATGCTCGACTTCGCGCTCGACGAGGATCTCGACACGCTGTTCGTCGCCGAACTCCTCAACAGCGATCCCGACGCGGTCGGCCGGCTGATCAACGAGGACAGCGCGCATGTGTCGCTGAGCGACGCGGGCGCACATCTGACCTTCCTGTGCGACGCAGATTTCGGATTGAACCTGCTGGGGCACTGGTCGCGCGAGCGCGGCGCGATCCCCATCGAGAAGGCCGTATGGAAGCTGACCGGGCATCCGGCGCGCCTCTTCGGGCTCGCCGATCGCGGCGTGCTGCGCCCCGGCGCCGCGGCGGACCTGCTGCTCTTCGATCCGGCGACGGTCGGGCGCGGCGAACGCCGCCGCGCCTGGGACCTGCCCGCCGGCGCCTCGCGCCTGGTCGCCGGCGGCAGCGGCGTCCACGGGGTCTGGATCAACGGCACGCAGGTCGTCGACGCGCGCGGCCCGATCGCCACCACCCGGCGCCCCGGGCGCATCCTCCGCGATTTCGCGCCGACCTGACCGGCGGCGCCGTGCCTCAATAGGCGCCGAATTTCGCGAAGAAGTCGTTGCCCTTGTCGTCGACGACGACGAAGGCCGGGAAGTCGACGACCTCGATGCGCCAGATCGCCTCCATGCCCAGCTCGGGATAGGCGATGCACTCCACCTTCCTGATGCAGTCCTGGGCCAGCACCGCGCCTTCGCCGCCGACCGAGCAGAGATAGAAGCCGCCATGCTTGCGGCAGGCTTCGGTCACGGCCTTCGAGCGATTGCCCTTGGCGACCATGACATGGCTGCCGCCGGCGGCCTGGAACTGGTCGACGAAGGCATCCATGCGGCCGGCGGTCGTCGGTCCGAAGGCGCCAGAGGCGTAGCCCTTCGGGGTCTTCGCCGGACCGGCATAGTAGATCGGGTGGTTGCGGAAATAATCCGGCAGGCTCTTGCCCGCCTCCAGATCGGCGCGCAGCCGGGCATGGGCGAGGTCGCGCGCGACGATCAGCGGTCCGGTCAGCATCACCCGCGTCGTGATCGGCTGGCGCGACAGCGTCTCGCGGATCCGGTCCATGGGCTGGTTCAGGTCGATGCGTACGACCTCGCCGCCCAGCTTCGCGGCGTCGATCTCCGGCATGAAGCGCGCGGGATCGGTCTCCATCTGCTCCAGGAACACGCCCTCGCGCGTGATCCTGCCCAGCGCCTGGCGGTCGGCCGAGCAGGAGACGCCGATCGCGATCGGCAGGCTGGCGCCGTGGCGCGGCAGGCGGATCACCCGCACGTCGTGGCAGAAATACTTGCCGCCGAACTGCGCGCCGATCCCGTTCATCCGCGTCAGCTTGTGGACCTTCTCCTCCATCTCCCGGTCGCGGAACGCCTGGCCCCATCTGTTGCCCTCGGCGGGCAGGCCGTCGAGATAGCGGCAGGTCGCGAGCTTGAGGGTCTTGAGCGCCATTTCGGCCGACGTGCCGCCGACCACGATGCCCAGGTGATAGGGCGGGCAGGCCGCCGTCCCGAGGGTCTTGATCTTCTCGTCCAGGAACTTCAGCAGCCCGTCGGGCGTCAGCCGCGACGGCGTTTCCTGGAACAGGAAGGTCTTGTTCGCCGAGCCGCCGCCCTTGGCGACGAAGAGGAACTCGTATTCGTCGCCGCCGGCCGCGTAGAGATCGATCTGCGCGGGAAGATTGTCGCCGGTGTTGACCTCCTTGAACATGCTCAGCGGCGCCAGGTTCGAGTAGCGCAGGTTGCGCTCGGCATAGGCACGGTGGACGCCGCGCGAGATCTCCTGCGCGTCGTCGAAGCCGGTCCAGACGCGCTGGCCCTTCTTGCCCATGACGATCGCGGTGCCCGTGTCCTGGCACATCGGCAGGATGCCGCCGGCCGAGATGCAGGCGTTCTTGAGCAGTTCGTAGGCGACGAAGCGGTCGTTGTCCGACGCCTCGGCATCGTCGAGGATTCCGCGCAGCTGGGCGAGATGCCCGGGGCGCAGCAGATGCGCGATGTCGGAGAATCCATGGAACGCGAGATCGGCGAGCGCGCGCCGGTCGACCTTGAGGATCTCGGCGCCGTCGAAGCGGGCGACCTCTGCCGGGGCGGTGTCGATGCGCCGCCAGGGAACGTCGTGATGCGCGACCTCGATCAGTTCGCGGTAGGAGAATTCGGCCATGTCGTCCTCATCCGGGCTGGATCGCGCCCGGTCCCTCTCGGGCGGCGCCCCTCGCGGGCACCGCTCATTTCTTCCGGAACGCGTCCAGCTTGACGATGCGATCGCCGGTCTCGGCGGCGGGCGGCGCGCCGGCCGGTTCGGAGCGTGTGGGCGCGGCCGGTTCGGCCGGCGCGTCCTCTGCCGACTGGAACTGAAGCCCGAACTGCACCGACGGGTCGACGAAGGCGGTGACGGCGGCGAACGGGATCTCCAGGCGTTCGTGCTTCGAATCGAAGCTGAGCGTCACGGCGAAGCGTCGCTCCTCCACCTCCAGGCCCCAGAACTGGTACTGCAGGACGATCGTCATCTCGCGCGGGAAGCGCTGCTTGAGACTGTCCGGGACCTTCGTCCCGGGATGGTCGGTACGGAACGTGACGTAGAAATGATGGTTCCCCGGCAGCCCGCGTTGGGCGGCCTCGGCGAGAGCCTCGCGCATCACCCCGCGCAGCGCGCGGTCCATCATGCGTTCATATTCGAAGCCCTGACCCGCCACGTTGCGCCTCTATTCCTGTTCCCCGGCCGCGCGCGGGCGGCCGCGTCCCGTGTTCCGGGCGGTCCGTTCCGCCCGGTCGAGTGGGGGGCTTCTGTTGCCCGGTGCCCCCCGAACCGCGACTAGGCGTCTTGGACCGACCCGCTAGGGTCAGGCCGCGACGCGGTTGTCGAGAGCCACGTTATCGTTGGCGTCTCTTGATGGCCCGATGACGGCGGTACCATGCCGGGCGAACTTCGTGCCTTTACTCGCGCGTCGATCCTGGTTCGCCCCCGTCGGATGGTGGAGGCGCCGGGCACTGCCCCCGGGTCCGCATCGGCTATTGCGCACGCTATTTATCGCCATAGTCGGTTGCCCGACCCCTTCAATATAGGCCCTAGGACCCGACGGTGAAAGAGGCGCGAAGTCCGGATAGACTGCCGCCTCCCGCGATTCGACGGAAGACATGCGCCAGTACCATGACCTGCTTCGCCTCGTGCTGGAGCGCGGCGTCGCGAAATCCGACCGGACCGGCACCGGGACGCTCAGCGTCTTCGGCCACCAGATGCGGTTCGATCTCGCCGACGGCTTCCCGCTGGTGACCACGAAGAAGCTGCATCTGCGCTCGATCGTCCACGAATTGCTGTGGTTCCTGCGCGGCGAGACCAATGTCCGCTATCTGCGCGAGAACGGGGTGACGATCTGGGACGAATGGGCGGACGAGTCCGGCGAGCTGGGCCCCGTCTACGGCCATCAATGGCGAAGCTGGCCGGCGCGCGACGGCGGGACGATCGACCAGATCGCCCAGGTCCTGGATCAGATCCGCCGCAATCCGGACAGTCGGCGGCTGATCGTCACGGCATGGAACCCCGCCGACATCGACCGCATGCGGCTGCCGCCCTGCCACTGCCTGTTCCAGTTCTACGTCGCCGGCGGCAGGCTGTCCTGCCAGCTCTACCAGCGCTCCGCCGACATCTTCCTGGGCGTGCCGTTCAACATCGCCTCCTATGCGCTGCTGACGATGATGATCGCCCGGGCGACCGGACTGCAGCCGGGCGAATTCGTGCACACGCTGGGGGATGCCCATCTCTACAGCAACCATCTGGAGCAGGCGCGGCTGCAGCTTGCCCGCGAGCCGCGTCCGCTGCCGGAGATGGAACTCGACCCTTCGGTCCGCGACCTGTTCGCTTTCCGCTACCCGCATTTCCGGCTGGTCGGCTACGACCCGCATCCCCACATCCCGGCACCCGTCGCGGTATGATGCCGCCGGTCGTCCTCGTCGTCGCGATGGCGCGCCGCGGCGCGATCGGCCGCGCCAACGCGCTGCCCTGGCGGCTGCCGGAGGATCTGCGGCGCTTCCGCGCCCTGACGCTGGGCCATGCCGTGCTGATGGGCCGCAAGACATGGGAGTCGATCGGCCGCAGCCTGCCGGGCCGGACCAACATCGTCATCTCCCGCGACCGCGACTGGCGCGGCCCGGGGGCGGAGACCGTCGGCGGTCTGGCTGCCGCTCTCGCCCTGGCGGCAGCGGCCCATCCCGGCCGGCCGGCGATGGTCATCGGCGGCGCGCAGATCTACGCGCTGGCCCTGCCGCTCGCCGGGCGGATCCACGCAACCGAGATCGAGCTGGACGTCGAGGGGGCCGACGCCTTCTTCCCGGCACTCGATGCTGCATGCTGGCGGCGGACCGGGGAGAGCGCGCGCGCCGTCTCCGACGGCCTTTTCTATCGTTTCGTCGACTACGAGCGCAGCGGCTGAGGCGGCGTCCGGCGCCTCACTCCACGACGATGCGCGGGGCGGCTCTGGCGCCGCCCTGGTCCGAAAGCTTTTCCCAGATCCGGTCGGCGATGGCGCGATAGGCCTTGGCGTGCGGGCTGTCGGGGTCGCTGACCACGATCGGGCGACCGCCATCCGAGGTCTCCCGGATGGCGATGTGCAGCGGCACTTCTCCCAGGAATTCGCAATCCATGCGCGCGGCTTCGGCCTTCGCCCCCCCATGGCTGAAGATGTGCTCGACATGGCCGCAATTCGAGCAGACATGGTAGCTCATGTTCTCGATCACGCCCAGCACGGGGACGGCGACCTTGCGGAACATGTTGAGGCCCTTGCGCGCGTCGAGCAGCGCGATGTCCTGCGGCGTCGAGACGATCACGGCGCCGGCGAGCGGGACGCGCTGCGCCATCGTCAGCTGGGCGTCGCCTGTGCCCGGCGGCATGTCGACGACCAGGACGT
>JBIKLI010000040.1:0-18403 GCA_044359885.1 Alphaproteobacteria bacterium
CGATCCGCATCGATTCGCGGATCGCGTCGAGCACATGGTCGCCCTCGTCGCGCATATGGGTGGCGTACAGCGTTCCATGGGCGGCGGCGACCTCGGCGAGTTCGATCACCTCGGCGGTCGGCGCATGTCGTGCCGGCGGATAGAACAGGCCGGTCGAGAAGCCGATCGCCCCGGCCTCCAGGCCTTCGTCGAGACGCCGTCGCATGATCGCGATCTCGGCCGGCGTCGCGGGACGGTCGAAGCGGTCCATCGCCCCCGCGCGCAGGGTGGCGTGGCCGACCATGGCGGCGATGTTCGTCGCCGGCGGCGCCGCTTCGATCGCCGCCATATAATCGGCGAAACGGGCAAACCGATAATCCCCGCGGTCGCCCAGCAGGTCGAGCGGCGGGGGCGGGGGACCGGCCAGCGTGAGCGGCGCGAGGCTGACGCCGCAGTTTCCCGCGATCACGGTGGTCACGCCCTGGCTGACCTTCATCGCCATGTCGGGGGTCCCGAAGACGATGTTGTCGTCATGCGTGTGCGCGTCGATGAAACCGGGGGCGACGCATCGCCCGGCGGCGTCGATCCGGGCTCCGGCCACTGCATGCGCAAGGTCGCCGATCGCAGCGATACGGTCGCCGGCGATGCCGATATCCGCGCGCCGGCGCGGCGCCCCCGTCCCGTCGACGACGTCGCCACCGAGGATCACGCTGTCGAATCTTTCCATGGCCACCGCTCCGCCGACAATCCAAGGCGCGATCGCGCGTGCCGGATCGCCCAGGGGGAATATGCCGACGGCGCGGTCCTTCATGTCACGAAAACTTCTCTCGCCCGGCCCCATGTTTCCATTTAACTGGAAGCATGGATATGCGATCGGCAAGCGACGCGTTCGCGGCGCTCGGACAGCCCACCCGGCTCAACGCCGTCACCACCCTTGTCGCCGCCGGCCCGGCGGGTCTGCCGGCCGGCGAGATCGCCCAACGCCTCGGCATTCCGGCCTCAACCCTGTCCTTCCATCTCAAGGCGCTCGAGGGGGCAGGCCTCGTGGAGATCCGCCGCGACGGCCGCAACCTGATCCATGCGGCGCGGACCGGCGCGATGCGCGAGCTGGCGCGGTTCCTGGTCCGTGACCTGGGCTCCTCCGACGACGTGGCCCCCGGCGGCTCCGGCGCTCCCGCGTTCAGCGTCCTGTTTCTGTGCACGCGCAACTCGGCCCGGTCGATCATGGCCGAGGCGATCCTGCGCGACATCGGGCGCGGTCGCTTCGCCGCCCACTCTGCCGGCACCGAGCCCGCCGCCGACGGGCCGATGCCCGAGATCGTCGCGTTGCTGCGCGGCCTGGGACACGACGTCTCGCGGCTGCGTTCGAAGCACTGGACCGAGTTCGCCGGGGATTCCACCCCGCGGATCGATTTCGTCATCGCCCTTTGCGACATCGTCGCCGGCCAGACCTGCCCCGAATTCGCCGGCGTCCGGGCAAGCGCCGCATGGCCCCTGCCGGATCCGGCGAAATTCTCCGGTGCCACGGCCGAGCGCGCGACGCTGCTCAACGAACTCTATGCCGGCCTGCGCCGCCGGCTCGAGATCTTCGTCGCCTTGCCGCTGGCCTCGCTCGAACGCCTCGCGCTCGAATTCCGGATCGGCGAACTCGCCGATCCGCATGCACGTCCGGATCCGGGCGGGAGGCGGCGTTGAGGGTCGGCATCAACGGTGCAGGGCGGATCGGCCGGCTGGCGCTGCGTGCCGCGCTCGGTGGCGCGGCGCGGCCCGCTGACGATCCCCGCCGCGGGAACCGGCTGGACATCGTCCATGTCAACGAGGTCTCGGGCGGCAGCGAGGCCTGCGCGCATCTTCTCGCCTTCGACAGCGTCCAGGGGCCGTGGCGCGAGGCTGATGCGGCCGCCGATGGGCCCGAGGCGCTGCGGGTCGCGGGCCGACGGATCGGCTTTTCCGCGCATCCTCGCCCGGCCGAGATCCCCTGGGGCGATCTCGGCGTCGACATGGTGCTGGAATGCACCGGGCGTTTCCTGACGCCCGAAAGCTTGCGCGGGCATCTGGCGCGCGGCGCGCGGCGCGTCGTCGCGGCGGCGCCGGTCAAGCATGCCGAGGCGCTCAACGTCGTCGTCGGCGTCAACGACGGACTCTACGATCCCGGCCGGCACCGGATCGTGACGGCGGCGTCCTGCACGACCAACTGCCTTGCACCGGTGGTCAAGGTCGTGCACGAGGCCTTCGGCATACGCCACGGCCAGATCACCACGATCCACGCCCCCACCAACACCAATGTCGTCGTCGACGCGCCGCATCGCGATCTCCGCCGGGCACGCAGCGCGATGCTGTCGCTGCAGCCCACCACGACCGGCAGCGCGACGGCGATCGGGCTGATCTATCCCGAACTGGCGGGAAAGCTGGACGGTCACGCCGTGCGCGCACCGATCCTCAACGCCAGCCTGACCGACTGCGTGTTCGAGCTCGCCAGGCCGGCGAGCGCCGCGGCGGCGAACGCACGCTTCGCCGAGGCCGCCGCGGGCGCGCTCGCCGGCATCCTCGGCATCGAAACCCGTCCGCTGGTCTCCTGCGACTATGCCGGCGACACGCGCAGCGCGGTGGTCGACGCCGCCTCCACGCTGGTGACCGACGGCACGTTGCTCAAGGTCTACGCCTGGTACGACAACGAGATGGGCTATGCCTGCCGGATGGTCGACCTCGCCTGCCTCCTGGAGCGCGCGGAGAAGTGACCACCGGCGCGGGAACCCGCGACTACCTGGTCGTGACCGGCGCCTATGTCGGCTTCACGCTCAGCGACGGCGCCCTGCGCATGCTGGTGCTTCTGCATTTCGCCGCCGCCGGCATGCCGACCGCGGCGATCGCCCTGCTGTTCCTGCTCTACGAGGGGGCCGGGATCGTCGCCAATCTCGCCGGCGGCTGGCTGGGGGCACGCTTCGGCCTGCCCCGCCTGCTGATCGCCGGCCTCGGATTGCAGATCTTCGGCCTGCTCGCGCTGTCCGCGCTGCCGCCGGAGATCGGGATCGGCGGATCGATCGTCTGGGTCGCCGCCGCGCAAGGCCTGTGCGGGATCGCGAAGGATCTCGCCAAGACGGCCGGCAAGACGGCGGTCCGTGCGTCCGCTGGTGCCGCGCCCGGCCGATTGATGCGTCTCGTCGCGTGGTTCACCGGAGCGAAGAACGTGGCCAAGGGAACTGGCTTCTTCCTGGGCGCAGGCTTGCTCGATGCCGCCGGCTTCGCCCCGGCCCTTTGGATCCTCGCCGCGATGCTGGCGCTGCCGCTGGGCCTTGCGGCATCCGGCCTGCCTCCCCTGCTCGGCAAGTCGCGCGCCGCACGCAGCGTCAAGGCGCTGCTGTCGCGCGATGCCGCGGTCAACCGGCTGGCGGCGGCACGCGTCTTCCTGTTCGCCGCGCGGGACGCGTGGTTCGTCATCGGTCTGCCGATCCATCTCCAGTCCGCGGGCTGGAGCATGGCCTCCATCGGCGGCTGGCTCGCGGCCTGGACGATCGGCTATGGCGCGGCCCAGGCGGCGGTGCCCGCGCTGCTGCCACGCAGCCCGGACGGGCTCGCGCAGGAAGTCCGGGCGGCGAAGCTGCTCGCGACGGCGATCGCGACGGTGCCCGCTTCGATGGCGATGGCGCTCGCGGCGGGCGTCGCGCCCGATGCCGTGCTCGCCACCGGACTGGTCCTCTTCGGCCTCGTCCTCGCCGCCAACGCGACCGTCCATTCCTATCTGATCCTCGCCTATGCCGGGCGCGAAGCGGCGTCGGAGGATGTCGGCTTCTATTATGCCGCCAACGCCGCCGGCCGGCTGGTCGGGATCGTGCTGTCAGGGATCCTGTCGGCGATTGGCGGCATCGCCGCGTGCCTCTGGGGATCGGCGGCGCTGCTCGCCGTCTGCGCGGCGCTCACCCTCGCCCTGCCCGCCGCACGGGCGGCCCAGGCTGGCCGCTAGAGCCGCTTGCCGGCGGCGGTGCGGACCGCGAGGATGGACGCCATGAAGCTTTCCGTCCTCGACCAGTCGCCGATCCGGGCCGGCGGCACGCCCGGCGACGCGATCCGCGAGACCATCGAACTCGCGCGGCATTGCGACACGCTCGGCTATCATCGCTACTGGGTCGCCGAGCACCATGCCTCAGACGGGCTCGCCGGCACCGCGCCCGAGATCCTGATCACGCGCATCGCCGCGGAAACGCGGCATCTGCGGGTCGGCTCGGGGGGCGTGATGCTGTCGCATTACTCGGCGCTCAAGGTCGCCGAACAGTTCCGGGTGCTCGAGGCGCTCTACCCCGGCCGCATCGATCTGGGGCTGGGCCGCGCGCCGGGGTCCGACGGGCGCACGGCGACGGCCTTGCAGACCGGGCCCTATGCCCATGGCATCGAGCAGTTTCCCCACCGGGTCGCCGACCTGATCGACTGGCTGTCGGGAAGCCTGCCGATCGACCATCCTTTCGCGGCGATCAAGGCGCAACCGGCCGGTCCGACCATCCCCGAGCTCTGGATGCTCGGCTCCTCCGGCGAAAGCGCGCGATTTGCGGCGCATTTCGGCCTCGCCTTCAGCCATGCGCACTTCATCGCCGCACAGGGCGGGCTGGAGGCGATGGAGTTCTACCGCACGCATTTCCGCCCCTCGGCGCAGCTTGCGGCACCTGCGGGATCGATCGGCGTCTTCGTGCTGGTCGCCGACACGGAAGCCGAAGCCCAGCGCCTCGCCCTCTCGCGCGACCTCTGGCGGCTGCGCCTCGAGCGCGGCGAGCTCGGCCCCATTCCGACCGTCGACGAGGCGCTGGCCTACCCCTACTCCGACACCGAGCGCGCGATCGTCGCGCGCAACCGCCGGCGTCAGATCGTCGGCGCGCCGGAGCAGGTCCGCGCGAAACTGGGCGATCTGCTCGTGGCCTATGGCGTCGACGAGGCGGTCGTCGTGTCGATCTGCCACGACTCCCGGGCGCGGCGACGCTCATACGAGCTGCTCGCGCAAGCCTGCGCCCTGGCGCCGCGGCGCGAAGCCGCGTGAGCCATCAGCCGCGCGCGAAGCGATAGCCGCGCCCCGGTGCCGCCGCGATCAGCTCGCGCGTGTATTCGTGCGCGGGGGCCCCGAAGATTCGGGCCGTCGGCCCCTCCTCCACCACCCGGCCGCGGTGCATGACCGCGACGCGGTCGCAGACCTGGGCCGCCACGCGCAGGTCGTGGGTGATGAAGAGCATCGCCAGATCGAGCCGGCGGCGGATCTGATCGAGCAGTTCGAGCACCTGGGCCTGGACCGAGACGTCGAGCGCCGAGACGGCCTCGTCCGCGATCAGCAGTTCGGGCTCCATGGCCAGCGCGCGTGCGATGCAGATGCGCTGGCGCTGGCCGCCGGAGAACTCATGCGGATAACGGTCCAGCGCCGCGGGATCGAGCTTGACCGTCTCCATCAGCCGGCGCGCCCGGTCCAGCGCCTCGGCGCGCGGCACGCCGTAGTTCATGGGGCCCTCGACGATCGAGGCGCCGACGCGCCGGCGCGGATTGAGCGACCGGTACGGATCCTGGAACACGATCTGGACGCGCCTGCGATGCGGGCGCAGGCGAAACCGGCCGAGCCGGCCGATCTCGTCGCCATCGAGATGGATCGTGCCCGCAGTCGGATCGATCAGCCGCGCGATGCACCGCGCGACGGTCGACTTTCCCGACCCCGACTCGCCGACGACGCCCAGCGTCTCGCCCCGCCGCACCGCGAGCGTGACGTCGGCCGCGGCCTCGACGGTGCGTACCGGCTGCAGGAAGCCGCCGCTGCGATAGACCTTGCCGAGCCCGTTCGTGCGCAGGACCGGTGGTCCGTCGCGCGGCGCGGCGCGCTGGCGCGGTTCCATCGCCGGCACCGCCGCGACCAGCATCCGGGTATAGGGATGCTGCGGATCGCCGAGGATGCGGTCGGCGGGACCGACCTCCACCAGCCGGCCCTGCTGCAGCACGGCGACACGGTCGGCGATCTCGGCGACGACGCCGAAATCGTGGGTGATGAACAGTACGCCGGTGCCCCGCTGGCGCTGAAGGTCTCGGATCAGCGACAGGATCTGCGCCTGGGTCGTGACGTCGAGGGCCGTCGTCGGCTCGTCCGCGATCAGCAACGGCGGCTCCAGGATCAGCGCCATGGCGATCATGATCCGCTGGCGCTGCCCCCCGGAAAGCTGATGCGGATAGGCGTCGATCATGCGAGCCGGATCGGGCAGCCGCACCTGCGCCATGATTTCCAGGATCTTCGCGCGGCGGCGCACGGGATCCAGATCGGTATGCTCGCGCAGCACCTCGTCGATCTGGCGACCGCAGGTCATGACCGGATTGAGCGCGGTCATCGGCTCCTGGAAGATCATCGACATGCGTGTGCAGCGCAGGGCACGCAGCCGCCCGGGGGACGCTCCGACCACGTCCTCGCCCTGGAGCCGGATCGCACCGGCCTCGACGGCAAGCGCGCGCGGCAGCAGGCCGAGGATCCCATGCGCGATCACAGACTTGCCCGAACCGGACTCGCCGACCAGGCAGACGATCTCGCCCGCCCCGACGGTCAGGTCGACGTCGTCGACCGCACGGTCGCGGTCGGCCCCGGCAGGCAGCCTGACGGCGAGACCGGAGATCTCGAGGACGGGAACGGGGACGCCGGACATGACGCTACACGCGCTTGCTCATGCGCGGATCGAGCGTGTCGCGCAGGCCGTCGCCGAGCACGTTCACCGCCAGAACCGTGAGCGCGAGGAAGATCCCCGGGAACAGGATGTTGTGCGGGGCGACGCGGAACAGCGTGCGCCCCTCGGCCATGATGTTCCCCCAACTCGGGGTCTGCGGCGGGATGCCGATGCCCAGAAAGGACAGGATCGCCTCCACCAGCATCGCCGAGGCGCAGATATAGGTACCCTGCACGATCAGCGGCGCGATCGTGTTCGGCAGCACATGGCGCAGCAGGATCAGCGGTGTGGGCGTGCCGACCGAGATCGCCGCCTCGACATAGGGCTCCTCGCGGATGCTCAGCACGACCGAACGCACGAGCCGGACCACGCGCGGGATCTCGGGAACGACGATGGCGAGGATGACGGCGAACACGATGCCGCCCCACAGCCCCGATCGCCATGCGGCGACCAGCCCGATGGCGAGCAGAATCCCGGGTATCGCCATCAGACCGTCCATCAGGCGCATCACGATCGCGTCGAGCCAGCGGAAATAGCCGGCGACCAGCCCGATCGCGAGCCCGACGGCGATCGCGATCGCAGCGACCGAGAGCCCCACAAGCAGCGACACCCGCGCGCCGTAGATCACGCGGCTGTAGACGTCGCGGCCGAGGCTGTCGGTCCCCATGAGCGGCACCATCGCCACGCGGGCGCCGCTGGCGTCGCGGGTCATGCACTCGACGCCGGGTGCGCGGTTGCGGCAGCCCGGATCGATGCGCACCGGATCGACGGTCCCGAGCAGCGGCGCCGCGAGCGCGACGAACAGCATGGCCAGCATGACCGCGGCGCCGAAGATCACGCCCTTGCTGCGGACGGCCCGCCCCAGGGCGCCGTGGCGCGGCGCGCTCAATAGCGGATCCTCGGGTCGAAGACCGTGTAGGCGATGTCGATCGCGAGATTGACCAGCACATAGGCGACCGAGAACACCAGGATCACCGCCTGGATGATCGGGAAGTCGCGCGCCAGAACGGCGTCGACGACCAGCCGCCCGAGCCCCGGGATGTTGTAGACGCTCTCGGTCACGATGGCGCCGCCGATCAGCAGCGCGACCCCGATGCCGATCACGGTCACGATCGGCACCGCCGCGTTGCGCAGCGCGTGTCGACGCAGGACCTTGGCGTCGGACAGGCCCTTCGCCCGCGCCGTGCGGATATAGTCCTCGCCGAGCACGTCCAGCACCGAGGCGCGGGTGATGCGCGCGATCAACGCGATGTAGATCACGCTCAGCGTCGCGCTGGGCAGGATGATGCGTTCCAGGAAGGGCCAGACGCCCTGGGAAATCCGCCGATAGCCCTGGACCGGAAGCCAGCCGAGTTCGAGCGCAAAGACCTGGATCAGGAGGTAGCCGACGACGAAGACGGGCACCGAGAAGCCGAGGACCGAGAAGGCCATGGTGGCGCGATCGATCCAGGTGTCGTGCCGGTAGGCGGCGAGCACGCCGAGCGGGATCGCGATCGCGACCGCCAGAACGATGGTACAGAGCGACAGCATCAGCGTCGGCTCGACGCGTTCCAGGATCAGTTCCATCACCGTCTTCTTGTAGAAGAACGACTCGCCCAGATCACCCTGCAGGACATGCGCGAGCCAGACCACGAACTGGGTCGCCAGGGGACGATCGAGCCCGAGTTTGGTCCGGATTTCGGCGATCTGCGCGGCGTTGGCGTTCTCGCCGGCGATCACCGCTGCCGGATCGCCCGGCGTCAGCCGCAGGATGAGGAACACGAAGACGGCGACGATCCCGAGGACCGGGATCGTCGCGAGCAGCCGTCGGGCGACGAAGGCGAGCATGGCCGGCAGCCGACCGGTCGGCCGCGCCCCCCTGGGGCGCGGCGCGCGGCCTCAGTTGCCCCGCTTGGTCATGTTCCAGAATACCGGCGCCGGGGCCGTCAGGATGCCGTCGATCACGCCGCGCCGGATCGCCGCAGGCTGGTACCACTGGCCCAGCGGGATATGCGTCATGATCTCGAAAGCACGAACCTGGACCTGCTCGGCGATCGCCTTCTGCCGCGCAGGATCGGTTTCGCGAGCGAAGTCGTCGCGCAGTTTCTCCATCTGAGGATCGCAAGGCCAACCCCAGTTGGCGGTGTCGCAACTGGCATTGAGGAACCCGGTCATGACCGGGTTGAGGATGTCGGCGGCGACCCACGAGGTCATCGCGGCGTTCCAGCCGCCGGCGGCGGGCGGATCCCGCTTCACCCGCCGCGCGACCAGCGTCTGCCAGTCCATCGACTGCATGTCGACGTTGAACCCCGCGCGGGTCATGAGATCCTTGGCGACCGGCGCCAGGTTCGTCAGCACCACGAGATCGGTCGATTGCATCAGGACGACCGGCCGTCCGTCATAGCCACCTTCGCGCAGCAGGGCGCGGGCGCGCTCGAAATTGGAGTCGAGGAAGCCCTCGGTGCCGCGCTGGCTCTCCAGCGGCGTCCCGCAGATGAACAGCGCCTTGCAGACCTTGTAGTAGGCGGGATCGCCGATCGTCGCCTTCAGGAAGTCCTCCTGGTTGAACGCGATGGCGACCGCCTGACGGATCTTCGCGTTGTCGAAGGGCGGCTGCGTCCAGTTGAACCTGAAGACGTACTGGTTGCCGAGCGGGTTCCAGTCGACGAGCGCCACGTTGCGATCGCGGCGCAGCACCGGCAGCAGATCGTGGGGCGGCGCCTCGATATAGTCGATCTCGCCCGCCATGAGCGCGTTTACCGCGGTCTGATGATCGGGAATCGCCCGCCATTCGACGCGGTTGACCCTGACAACCTTGCCGCCCGCGAGACCGCTCGCAGGCTCGGCGCGCGGCCGGTAGCGGTCGAACTTGACGTAGACGGTCTTGTCGCCCGGCCGCCACTCGTCGCGCCGGAAGACGAATGGTCCCGAGCCCGTGAAATCCGAGATCTGCTCCATCGGGTTGGTGTCGGCCACCCGCTTGGGCATGATGAACGGCACGTTCGAGGACGGTTTGCCGAGCGACTGCTCGACCAGACCATAGGGTTCCTTGAGCACCAGCTTGAAGGTGCGCGCGTCGACCTCCTGCCATTCGCGCACGAAGCCCGCAAGCTTCTGGCCCATCGAATCGCGTGCCGACCAGCGCCTGATCGAGGCGATGGCGTCGGCCGAGGTCACCGGCGCGCCGTCGTGCCAGAGCAGTCCTTCGCGCAACGTGAACGTGTAGGTCAGGCGGTCGGCGCTCGCCTCCGGCAGACGCTCGAGCATCTGCGGCCGGACTTCGAGCTTCTCGTCCACGGCCAGCAGCGTGTCGTAGATCATGTAGCCGTGGTTGCGAACGATGTAGGCGGTGGTCCAGATCGGATCGAGGATCCGCAGATCCGAATGCATGGCCGCGTTGATCGTCTGCGCCGGGGCCGGGGCGGCGAAACCGCCGATGGCCAGGGTTCCGAATGCGAAGGCCGCCGCGGCGGCGAGTCTCTCCATGCGATTCATGACCTGTCTCCCTGTCTGGAGGTGACGATGCCGGCCGCTCGCGGCCGCGACGACCGTTCCGCTCCGCATTAAACATCGCGCGGCGGCCTGCGTCCAATGGCGCGGCCGGGAGGGAGCCCCGACTAGCAGCCGGCCAGGGCGGCGCAGATACGGTCGATCTGCTGGGTGCTCAGTTCCGGGAACATGGGCAGCGACAGGATCTCGTGCGCCGCCGCGGCGCTGGCGGCGCAGCCGGACGGGCCGAGCGGCAACCTGCCGGCATAGGCCGGCTGGAGATGGACCGGGACCGGATAGTGGATCGCCGTGTCGATCCCCTGCCGCCCCAGATCGGCCCGCATCGCGTCGCGCGCCGGGCAGCGCAGGACGTATTGGTGGAAGACATGGCCGATGCCGGGTGCGCGCCAGGGCGGCGTCGCGGCGGCGCCCGCCAGCGCCGCGTCGTAGCGGGCGGCGATCGCCAGCGCCGCGTCGTAGCGGGCGGCGATCGCGGCTCGCCGGGCGTTCTGGGCATCGAGATCGCGCAGCCTGACGCGCAGGATCGCCGCCTGCAATTCATCCAGCCGGCTGTTCACGCCGGGCTCGGCGCTCACGTAACGCTCGCGCCATCCATATTGGCGCAACGCCGCGATCCGCGCGCGCAGCTCCGGATCCGCCGTCGCCACGACGCCGCCGTCGCCGAGCGCGCCGAGATTCTTCGTGGGATAGAGGCTGAAGGCCGCCACGTCACCGAAGCTGCCGACACGCTTGCCGGAGATCGTCGCGCCATGGGCCTGGGAGCAGTCCTCGACGACCCGGATCCCCGCCGACCGGGCCAGCGTCAGGATCCGCGCCATATCCGCCGGCTGCCCGTAGATGTGGACAGGAATCACCGCGCGGATCGGCGGGATGCCGTCGCCACCGTCGCGCCACCGCGCCAGCGTCGCGGCCAGATCGTCGGGATCCATGCAATAGCTTCGCGGGTCGATGTCGACCAGGATGGGGGTCGCCCCGACCATTTCGATCGCCGCGACGGTGGCGACCGCCGTATGCGACACCGTCACCACCGAACAGCCAGGCCCGATGCCCAGCGCGCGCAGCGCCAGCGCCAGGGCGTCGGTGCCGTTGGCGACGCCCACCGCGTGCGGCACGCCGAGCCAGGCGGCGAACTCGCGCTCGAAGGCCTCGACCTCGGCACCGAGGATGTACCACCCCGAAGCCAGCGTGCGCGCCACCGCCGCGTCGATCTCGGCTCGCCGGGCCCGATAGCCGGCGCCGATGTCGTTCTGAAGTATGCGCGCGCTGGCGGGCGCGGCGGCCTGGTCCATGGAAGTCCCTATCGCGTTGGAATACCGATGGCTAAGCTTATCGGATGATCGACGCAACGCCATCGCGGTTTCGCGACACGCCATGAGGATCCTCGTCACCGGGGGCGCCGGCTTCATCGGATCGGCACTCTGCCGCCACCTGCTGCTGGACCTCGGTCATGGCGTCCTGAACGTCGACAAGCTGACCTACGCCGCCAACCCGGCATCGCTCGCGGATGTCGCGGAACATCCCGGCTACCGGTTCGTGCAGGCCGACATCTGCGACCGCGCCGCGATGGACGCCGCCTTCGCGTCCTTCGTGCCGGAGGCGGTCGTCCACCTCGCGGCGGAAAGCCATGTCGACCGGTCGATCACCGGCTCGGGCGACTTCGTCCGGACCAACGTCATGGGGACACACGCGCTGCTCGAGGCCGCGCGCGCCCATTGGATGGGGCTGCCGGAGGATGAGCGCAACCGGTTCCGCTTCCTGCATGTCTCGACCGACGAGGTCTACGGTTCGCTCGGCGCGGAGGGCGCGTTCACCGAAGAGACGCCCTACGATCCGAGTTCGCCCTACGCCGCCAGCAAGGCGGCGGCCGACCATCTGGCGATGGCCTGGCAGAGGACCTACGGTCTGCCGGTGATCGTGTCGAACTGCTCGAACAACTACGGTCCGCGGCAGTTCCCCGAGAAGCTGATCCCGCTGACCATCCTCAACGCGCTGGACGGGCGTCCCTTGCCCGTCTACGGCGCGGGCCGGAACATCCGCGACTGGCTTCATGTCGAGGACCATGCCCGGGCCCTCCATACGATCCTGACCCACGGCCGGCCGGGCCGTTCGTACAATGTCGGGGCGCGGACCGAACGGACCAATATCGAGGTCGTCACGTCGATCTGCGCGGCCATGGACCGGCTGCACCCTGCCGGCGCGCCGCATGCGCGGCTGGTCGCCTTCGTCGCGGACCGGCCTGGACATGACCTGCGCTACGCCGTCGACGCCACCCGCGTCGCGACCGAACTGGGCTGGCACCCGGCGGTCGCGTTCGATGAGGGGCTGGAGCGGACCGTGCGCTGGTATCTCGACCATCCGGCGTGGTGGCGTCCCTTGCGCGAACATGTCTACCGCGGCGAGCGGCTCGGCCTCGCCGGACCGGCCGCGGGGCCAGCGCCATGAAGGGGATAATCCTCGCCGGCGGTCGCGGGACGCGCCTGTACCCGGCGACCCTCGCCGTGTCGAAGCAGCTGCTGCCGGTCTACGACAAGCCGATGGTGTACTACCCGCTGTCGACGCTGATGCTGGCCGGGATCCGCGAGATCCTCCTGATCTCGACGCCGGACGACCTGCCCGCCTACAGGCGGCTGCTCGGCGACGGCGATCGCTGGGGGCTGAAGCTGAGTTACGCGGTGCAGGACGCCCCGCGCGGACTGGCCGACGCCTATGTCCTCGGCGCCGATTTCGTCGCCGGCGGCGACTCGGCGCTTATCCTCGGCGACAACATCTTCTTCGGCGACGGGTTGCCGGCCATGCTGGCGGCGGCCGCGGCCCGCAATCGCGGCGCCACCATCTTCGCCTATCGCGTGAACGATCCCGGCCGCTACGGCGTCGTCGAACTCGACCGCACCCAGCGGCCGGTCGGCCTGGCCGAGAAGCCGGCCCAGCCGCGATCGAACTGGGCGGTGACCGGTCTCTATTTCTACGACCGCCGGGTGGTGGAGATCGCGGCCGCAGTCAAGCCCTCCGCGCGCGGCGAGGTCGAGATCACGGACGTCAATCGCGCGTATCTCGACATGGGCGCGCTCGACGTCGAGCTGATGGGGCGCGGCTTCGCGTGGCTCGACACCGGCACGGTCGACAGTCTCAGCGAAGCGGGCGACTTCGTCCGCGCGCTGCAGAAACGGCAAGGATTCATGATCGCCTGCCCGGAGGAGATCGCCTTCCTCAAGGGCTTCATCGACCGTGCCCAGTTGCAAGCCCTGGCCCGCGCGGTCGGCGCGTCGGATTACGGCCGCTATCTGGCCGCGATCGCCGAGCGCACGGACTGAGAGGCGGCGCGGCAGCCCGGCCGAGGCAGCGCCTGAAAGACGAAGGGGGCCGGCGCCCTGAAGCGCCAGCCCCCTATGATGGTGGAGCCGAACGGGATCGAACCGTCGACCTCGTGAATGCCATTCACGCGCTCTCCCAGCTGAGCTACGGCCCCGGAACTCGGCGCGCACTAAGCGGATTCACGCCCCCGCGCGCAAGAGAAAAATTCATTCGGTCGGCGTCACCGGTCCTCGCGCGGCTCGTCGGAGCCATCGACGACCCCGTCGACGTCCTCCGAATCCTCGCCGAGCTCCGACGTGTCCTCGATCACCGCCTCCTCGTCTTCGCCCTTGTCGTCGACGCCGATCTCGGCGTCTTCCATGTCGGTCTCCTCTTCGGCCGCCGGCTTCGCCGCGGCGACGAGCTTCGTCCGGCGCGCCTTCAGCAGCGCCTCGGGATCGAATTCGGCGCCGCATTTCGGGCACGAGATCGGCGACCTGTTCATGTCGTAGAACTTCGCGCCGCAGGATTGACAGGTCCGCTTGAGACCCCATTCGGCCTTGACCACTTGCCGAGCTCCCTCGCCTTGATCGAACGCAATCGCGTCGTGCCTCACGACGGCGGGCCTCTTGCCATGCAGCGTCCGCGCTTGTCAATTATGCGCGGGCGCATCGCTCGCCGGTGCCCAAGCCGTGTGCTAAAGCCGCACGCGATCGCCGCACCGAGAAAGGAAAACGCGTGAGCCGTCCCGATTCTTCCGAGCCGCGCGGCGCCGTCGCCCGGGCGCCTGCAAGACCGCTGCGGGGCGTCATCGACGTGCCCGGCGACAAGTCGATCTCCCACCGCGCGCTGATGATCGGCGGGCTCGCGGTCGGCGAAACGGTGATCCACGGCCTGCTGGAAGGCGAGGACGTCCTGCGCACCGCCGCCGCCATGCGCGCGATGGGTGCCGAGATCCAGCGCGATCCGGACGGAACCTGGCGCGTCCATGGGCGCGGGATCGGCGGCCTTCGCGAGCCCGAGGACGTGCTCGACATGGGCAACGCGGGCACCGGGACGCGGTTGCTGATGGGCGTGGTCGCGACCTATCCCTTCATCAGCTTCTTCACCGGCGACGCCAGTCTGCGTTCCCGGCCGATGGCCCGCGTGATCAGGCCGCTCGAAACCATGGGGGCCCGATTCGTCAGCCGGGACGGCGGCCGGCTGCCGGCGGCCGTGATCGGAACCGCGAACCCGCTGCCGATCGATTACCGGCTGCCGGTCGCCTCGGCCCAGGTCAAGTCCGCGATCCTGCTGGCCGGTCTCAACACGCGCGGCCGGACCACGGTCGTCGAGCCCGAGCCGACCCGCGACCATACGGAGCTGATGCTTCGCCACTTCGGCGTCGAGATCGCGATCGAACCGGGCGCCGAGGGCGACCGGATCTCGGTCACGGGCCAGCCCGAGATCAGCGGACGGGCAGTCCGTGTGCCGGGCGACCCGTCCTCCGCCGCCTTCCCCCTGGTCGCGGCGCTGGTGGTTCCGGGATCGGAGGTGACGATCCGCGGCGTCGGCCTCAACCCGCGGCGGACGGGGCTGATCGACACGCTGGTCGAGATGGGCGGCGACATTTCGATCGCCAATCGGCGGGTCGATGCCGGCGAACCGGTCGGCGATCTGGTCGTTCGCGGAAGCGCGCTCGAGGGGATCGACGTCCCCGCGACGCGCGCGCCGTCGATGATCGACGAGTATCTCGTGCTGTCGGTCGCCGCCGCCTGCGCCACGGGCCGCACAACGATGCGCGGCCTCGCGGAATTGCGGGTCAAGGAGAGCGATCGGCTGGCCGCGATCGCACGCGGCCTCGCGGCCTGCGGCGTCGGCGTGAACGTCGCCGGCGACGATCTCGTGGTCGAGGGCTGCGGCGGCCCGCCGCCCGGGGGGGCCGCGATCGCCACCCGGCTCGACCATCGCATCGCCATGAGCTTCCTGGTCATGGGCCTCGCCGCGCGCGCGCCGGTGGCGATCGACGACGCCAGCCCCATCGAAACCAGCTTCCCCGGATTCGCCGCGCTGATGCGGGCGATCGGCGCCGACATCGCCCCGGCCGCAGGCTGACGCGTCGCCGTGATCGTCGCCATCGACGGACCGTCGGCCGCCGGCAAGGGGACGCTCGCGCGCCGGATCTCGGCAGCGCTTGGTTTCCACCATCTCGACACCGGCCTGCTCTATCGCGCGGTCGGCGCGCGGCTGCTCGCCGCCGGGCACGATCCGGCCGATGCGGCGCTGGCCGCCGCCGCGTCCGAGGCCCTGGACGCCGGCGATCTCGGACGGCCCGATCTGCGCAGCGAACCGGTCAGCCGTGCCGCGTCGGTCGTGGCCGCGAACCCAGCGGTGCGCGCCGCCCTGGTCGCGTTCCAGCGCCGCTTCGCGCATCGTCCGCCCGGCGCGGTGCTCGACGGCCGCGACATCGGGACGGTGATCTGTCCCGATGCCGCCGCCAAGCTCTTCGTGACGGCGCGGCCTGACATCCGGGCCCGCCGCCGATTCGCCGAGTTGCAGGCGCGCGGGGAACCGGCTACATACGCCGCCGTTTTCCAGGATCTTCGGGAACGGGACGCACGCGACGAGGCGCGCGGGACCGCCCCCTCGAGGCCCGCCGAGGACGCCATCGTCCTCGACACGTCGGATCTGACCCCCGACCAGGCCTTCGAGCGCGCAATGGGCGTCGTGAACGCCCGGCGCGGCTAGGTTCCGGAAGACCCGCGAGGCGGGTGGTCCGCGCGCGGCACCTCCCTGCCCCGGCATCGGCGGGCCCGCGTGGCGCGGACCGGATGACCGGGTCCCAAGAAAGGCATCTCCGAAAAATGGCTAACAGCAACGCCGGAGCCGGCGAGAACTTTGCCGATCTGCTCGAGGAATCGCTGCGTACGTCCAGCGGATTCGATGGCCGGGTCACCACCGGCCGCGTGATTTCGATCGAAGGCGATTTCGCGATCATCGATGTCGGGCTCAAGGCCGAGGGCCGGGTCCAGCTGAAGGAATTCGCCACCGCCGGCAAGCCGGCCGAACTCAAGGTCGGCGACTTCGTCGACGTGTTCGTCGAGCGCATGGAAGACCGCAACGGCGAGGCGATGCTGAGCCGCGAGAAGGCCAAGCGCGAGGAGGCCTGGGGCCTGCTCGAGAAGTCCTACTCGACCAACGCGCGCGTCACCGGCGTGATCTTCGGCCGCGTCAAGGGCGGCTTCACGGTCGACCTGGGCGGCGCCGTCGCCTTCCTGCCCGGCTCGCAGGTGGACATCCGCCCGGTGCGCGACGTGACCCCGCTCATGGGCTCGCCGCAGCCGTTCCAGATCCTGAAGATGGACCGCTCGCGCGGCAACATCGTGGTGTCGCGCCGCGCCGTCCTCGAGGAAACGCGGGCCGAACAGCGCAGCGAACTCGTCGCCAGCCTGAAGGAAGGCCAGGTGCTCGAGGGCGTCGTCAAGAACATCACCGACTACGGCGCGTTCGTCGATCTCGGCGGCGTCGACGGACTGCTGCACGTCACCGACATCGCGTGGCGCCGCATCAACCATCCGTCCGAGGCGCTGCAGATCGGCCAGCACGTCAAGGTGCAGGTCATCCGCTTCAACCCCGAGACCCAGCGCATCAGCCTCGGCATGAAGCAGCTCGAGGCCGATCCCTGGGACGGCGTGGCGATCAAGTATCCCGCCAGCGGCCGCTTCAAGGGCCGCGTGACCAACATCACCGACTACGGCGCGTTCGTGGAACTGGAGCCGGGCATCGAAGGCCTCGTCCATGTCTCCGAGATGAGCTGGACGAAGAAGAACGTCCATCCGGGCAAGATCGTCTCCACCTCCCAGGAGGTCGAGGTGATGGTGCTGGACGTCGATCCGGTGAAGCGCCGCATCTCGCTGGGCCTCAAGCAGTGCCTCGACAACCCCTGGGAGGTGTTCCGCGACCGCCATCCGGCGGGGACCGAGTTGGAAGGCGAGGTCAAGAACATCACCGAGTTCGGCCTGTTCGTCGGCCTGCCCGGCGACATCGACGGCATGGTCCATCTGTCGGATCTCGACTGGAACCGCTCCGGCGAGGACGCCATCAAGGACTACAAGAAGGGCGACGCGGTGAAGGTGAAGGTGCTCGATGTCGACACCGACAAGGAGCGCATCTCGCTCGGCATCAAGCAACTCGCCAACGACCCCTTCGAGGGTTCGATCGGCAAGTTCTCCAAGGGCCAGGTGGTGACCGCCACGGTCACCCAGGTCCAGGAGAACGGCATCGAGGTCAGCCTCGCCGACGGCGTCAACGGCTTCATCCGCAAGTCGGATCTGGCCCGCGACCGCGGCGACCAGCGGCCGGACCGGTTCGCGATCGGCGAGAAGCTGGACGCCAAGATCACCCAGATCGATCGCGGTTCGCGTCGGGTGCAGCTTTCGGTCAAGGCGAAGGAAATCGACGAGGAGAAGGAGGCCATGGCCACCTACGGCTCGTCGGATTCGGGCGCCTCGCTGGGCGACATCCTGGGCGCTGCGCTGCGCCGTCAGCGCGAGCAGGACAAGACCTGACCCGGCGGCCTCGGCCGCAGCTTCGGAGGGCGGGCGCCGGCGACGGCCCCGCCCTTTTGCTTTCCGGCGGCGGATCCGAAGCCCCCATTCCGCCTCCGGTTGACGACGCCGCGGCAAGCGACCACCTTGTTGTCTCTTCCATCCTTTTCCGACGAGGCCACCGCATGAGCCGACGCCCAGCCCGTTTCCTCGCCATCCTGGCCGCCGTAGCCTTCGTGCTGACCCCGTTCCTGGCGGAAGCCGCCGCGGGCGGCAATCGCAGCATGGGCAGCCGCGGCGTCCGCACCCAGCAGGCTGCACCGCCGACCCAGACCACGCCCAATGCGGCGCGTCCGGTGGAACGCAGCGCCACGACGCCGGCCCAGAGCCAGGCGCAGCGCCCGGCCCAAGGCATGCCGGCGGCCCAGCAGCAATCCTGGTTCCAGCGCA
>JBIKLI010000042.1:0-18267 GCA_044359885.1 Alphaproteobacteria bacterium
CGGCCGCCCGCGTCATAGGCGAGGCCGACTACGAAGGCGCCGAGTTCGAGCGAACGGCGCGGCGGGCCGGAAACCGTCATGGGGCGACGCGCCGGCGTCTCAGCGCGCCTGGGCGCAGGCCTTGAAGCCCCGCGCCAGCGCGTCGGCGTCGAGGTTGCGCCCGATGAAGACCATCTTGCTGGTCCGCGCGTCGGCGGTGCGCCAGGGCTGTCCCCAGTTGGAATCCATGATCATGTGCACGCCCTGGAAGACCAGACGCCGGTCCTCGCCGTCGACCGCCAGCACGCCCTTCGACCGCAATATGTCCTGACCCTTCTGCTGCAGGACCCCCGAGATCCACATCCGGAAACGGTCGGGATTGACGGGTCCGTCGATGGTCACGGACACGCTCTTGATCTCCGTGTCGTGCAGCGGATTGGCGGCGTGGTCGTGATGATGATGGTCGTGATCATGGTCGTGCCCATGATCGTGGTGGCCGTGCCCGTGGTGGTCGTGACCGTGGTGATGGTCATGGCCGTGGTCGTGGTCGTGGCCCTTCGCGAAATGATCGTCGCTGCGGCGCAGGAATTCGGGCTCGATCGACAGGATGCGTTCCAGGTCGAAGGCGCCGCGATCCAGGATCTTGTCCAGTTCGATGACGCTGCGCTCGGTGCGGAAGATGCGTGCGTACCGGTTGATCTGCCTGATCGTCGCCTCGACCGTCCGCAGTTGCTCGGGCGGAACCAGATCGGTCTTGTTGAGCAGGATGACGTCCGCGAAGGCCACCTGATCCTCGGCCTCGTGGCTGTCCTTCAACCGGTCGAGGAAGAACTTGGCGTCGACCACGGTCACGATGGCGTCGAGCTTGGTGCGCGCGCGGACTTCGTCGTCGGAAAAGAAGGTCTGCGCCACCGGTGCCGGCGCCGCCAGCCCGGTGGTCTCGATGATGATCGCGTCCAGCTTGTCGGCGCGCTTCATCAGCCCGCCGATGATCCGGATCAGGTCGCCGCGCACGGTGCAGCAGATGCACCCGTTGTTCATCTCGAAGATCTCTTCGTCGGCGTCGACGACCAGCTCGTTGTCGATCCCGACCTCGCCGAACTCGTTGATGATCACGGCGTATTTCTTGCCGTGCTGCTCGGTGAGGATGCGGTTGAGCAGCGTCGTCTTGCCGGCACCGAGATAGCCGGTCAGCACGGTCACGGGGATCTGGGTGGGCGCGCCGATGGTCATGGCTTCGCGGCTCCGCGGCTGGTGTCGGGAATACCCCTATATAGGCACTCGAGCCGCCGCCCGCCATCCCGCGCCGCCGGCACCGGTCAGCGCTCAGCGCTCGGGGTCAGCCACCTGACCTTCCGGCCCCCTTGCCTTTTCTTGATGCTTGCGGCCGTTGGGGTAGTGTCGCGCCCTCCGACGGAGTGTTTCATGCCTCATGCCGATCTGGCGATCACCGACGTGATCGCCCATCCGCTGCGCGCGCGGCTGCCGAACGCGCAGCGCACCAGCCAGGGCGACTGGCCGTCGCTGGACATCGCCGTGGTCGAGGTCCGGACCGATGCCGGGATCGTCGGCTGGGGGGAATGCCTGGCGCGGACATCGTCGCCGGCCTATGCGGCGGTGGTCGAAGGCGTCCTCAAGCCGGTGCTGATCGGCCGCAATCCCTTCGAAGCGGCATCGCTGTGGCGCGCGATGCGCGGGCGGCTGACCGGCCGGGCCGGCGGCATGCTGATCGAGTCGATCGCGGGGGTCGACATCGCGCTGTGGGACATCATGGGCAAGGTCGCCGGGCTGCCGGTCCATCGCCTGCTCGGTGGCGCGGGGCGTCGCCAGGTCCTGGCCTATGCCTCGTCGATCAACTGGGCCGACGACGCGCGCGCCGCGGCCGAGACGCGCGACTGCCTGGCGCGCGGCTTCCGCGCCATCAAGGTGAAGATCGGCCAGCCCGCCAACGCGGCGATCGCCCGGGCCGAGCAGATCCGCGCCATCGCCGGCGCGGACATCAAGCTTGCCGTCGACGCCAACTGGGCCTTCGACATCGACGATGCGGCGCGGGTCGGCGACGCGCTCGCCGCCCTCGACTATTGGTGGTTCGAGGAACCGATCGTTCCCGAGGACATCGATGGCTATCGCCGCCTGCGCGAGCGCACGCGCATCCGGCTGGCGGCCGGCGAAAGCGATTTCGTCGCCACCCAGGCCCGCGATCTGATCGCGACGCGCAGCGTCGGCATCATCCAGCCCGATGTCGCCCGCGCCGGCGGCATCACCGAGACGCGGCGAATCGCCGATCTGGCCGACGCCTTCCACGTCGCCTACGCCCCGCATGTCGGCTGGTCGGGCGCGCTCTGCGCCGCCGCCAGCGTGCAGCTGGCGGCGGCGCAGCCCAATTTCCTGGTCTATGAATGCATGATCTTCGACAATCCGCTGCGCGAGGCCCTGCTGACCCGGCGCGTCGGCAGCTTCCAGGATCTGGCGGACGGCCATGCCGCCGTCCCCGAGGGCCCGGGCCTGGGCGTCGAGGTCGACCGCGACGCCCTGGCCCGCCACACGATCCGCTGATCAGCCGAGCAGCGGCCGCACGCGCACCGCGAGATCGTCCATCGCCTTCTGCGGCGTCTTCATGCCCAGCACCGCCGCCTCGGCCTCTTCCTTGAAGAAATCGGCCGCGCGCTGCGCCTGGTCGAAGGCCGGCATCGGGGCGCGCGCCACCAGCAGGACCTTCTTCTCCTCCTCGGCATAGGCGAGGCGCTGCTTGACCCGCGGATCGTCATAGGCCGAGGCGCGCACCGGACCGTTGCCGTTGATCGCGGTCATCACCGTCGATTCCTTGGACGACATCGCGCGGATCAGCTCCCAGGCCTGCTCCTTGTTGCGCGCGTTCTTGGGGATGCCCATGCCCCAGAACTCGACCTTCGCCGGCGCCACCGCATACTTGCCCAGCAGGTCGCGGCTGACGGGGATCGGCACGGTCTTGAGCTTGCCCGGGAACTGCGAGCGCGCGGGGTCGTTGTAGATCTGGGTGCGGCCCATCGAGGCGTAGTTGAACGCCGCGCGACCGTTCTGCATCCAGGTCGCGACCTCCTCGTTCTGGATCGTCGCGAAATTGCGCGGGAAGGCACCGGCGACGAACAATTCGCGCAGCACCGTCAGCGCCCGGACCATCGCCGGTTCGTTGGCGGCGAACTTCATGTCGGGCGTGATGAACTCGCCGTCCCAGGCGCGCGCCAGATCGATGACGTTGGGATAGGTCACGCCCGGCAGCACGAAGCCCACGACCGGCGTGCCGTTCGCGCGGGTATAGGTGCAACGCTTGATCGCCTCGATCAGTTCCTCGACCGTCTTCGGCGGCGCGGTGATCCCCCGCTCGGCCAGGATCTCCTCGTTGTAGTGCATGCCGGACGAGGCGTGGCGAAACGGAACCGCGATCAGCTGGCCGTCGATCCGGTAACCGGCCATCAGCCCGGGAAACACATCTTCCGGCGCCTCGATCGGCGCGCGCGCCATCCACGGGTCCAGGGGCTCGAAGAGGCTGGCGGCGCGCGGCGTGATCTGGGTGTTGACCAGGAACGCGATGTCGACCGACGTCTCGCGCAGGCTGGTCTCGCGCAGCACGCGTTCCCAGAGCGGGCCGGTGTCGAAAGTCACCCATTCGACCGCGATCTTCGTGCGGTCGGTGAAGCCCTTCGTGATGTCGCCGCCCTGGGCGCCGGTGGCGACGGTCTGATGCACGCGATGGGCGAAGACGCTGAGCTTCTGCGGCGCCTGGGCGCCCGCCGGGAACCCGGCGGCGGTCAGGGCGGCGGCGGATCCGAACAATCCGATCCGGAGCGTGTCGCGACGAGTCATGGTCATGGCGTGATCTCCCTGTTGATGGCGCCGAGTCTACGCGCCGGATCCATTGTGGCAAGCCGCGGGCCCGGATGGACGCGCGAACGGCGACGGTCAGGCGAGCAGGGGTCTGACGCGTATCGCCAGGTCGTCCATCGCCTTCTGTGGAGATTTCATGCCCAGCACCGCCGCTTCGGCTTCCTCCTTGAAGAAATCCGCGGCACGCTGCGCCTGGTCGAAGGCCGGCATCGGCGCGCGCGCCACCTGCAGCACCTTCCTCTCATCCTCGGCATAGGCCAGACGCTGCCGGACCCGGGGATCGGAATAGGCCGAGTCGCGCACCGGACCGTTGCCGTTGATCGCCGCCATCACCGTCGACTCCCTGGACGTCATCGCGCGGATCAGCTCCCAGGCCTGTTCCTTGTTGCGGGAATTGCGGGGCATCGCGATGCCCCAGAATTCGACGCCGGCGGGAGCCACCGGGTATTTTCCGAAAAGCTCGCGGCTGACCGGGATCGGCACGGTCTTCAGCCTGCCGGCGAATTGGGATTTCGCCGGGTCGTTGAAGATCTGCGTCCGGCTCATCGTGCCGTAGTTGAAGGCGGCGCGGCCGGTCTGCATCCAGGTCGCGACATCTTCCCACTGGATCGACACGAAGTTGCGCGGGAAGGCGCCGGCGACGAACAGGTCGCGCAGAATCGTCAGCGCCCTCACCATCGGCGGCTCGTTCGCGGCGAACCGCATGTCCGGGGTGATGAATTCGCCGTCCCAGGCGCGCGCCAGATGGATGACGTTCGTGTAGTGCAGCCCCTGCTGCACGAGGCCGATCACGGGCGTGCCGTTCGCCCGCGTGTAGGTGCAGGCCTTGATCATCTCCACCAGTTCCTCGATGCTCCGCGGCGGCGCCGAAAAGCCGCGCTCGGCCAGGATCTCCTCGTTGTAGTGAAGCCCGTTCGAAGCATGCCGGAACGGCACCGCGACCAGCTGCCCGGCGACGCGGTAGCCCGACATCATCCCCGGGAAGATGTCGGCCGGATCCTCGATCGCCGCCCGCGCCATCCAGGGATCGAGCGGCTCGAACAGCGCCGCCGCGCGAGGGGTGATCTGCGTGTTGACGAGAAAGACGACGTCGACCGAGGTCTCCCGCAGGCTCGTTTCGCGAAGGACACGTTCCCAGAGCGGCGCGATGTCGAAGGTCGCCCATTCGACGGCGATCTTCGTGCGCTCGGTGAAACCCCGCGTGATGTCGCCGCCCTGGCTGCCGGTGGAAACGGTCTGGTGCACACGATGGCTGAAGACCGAAAGCTTCGGCGGCGTCTGGGCGGCCACCGGGAACCCCGCGGCGGCGAGTGCCGCAGCGGATCCGAACAGGCCGATGCGCAACACATCGCGGCGATCGATCGTCATTGAAATTCCTCCCTGCGCGTTCCTGTTTTCTTCACATGTCGCTGGCGAGATGCGCGAGGCAGTCGCCGGGCGCGACGAGGCTGGGGACGCGCCGGCAGACGACCATGCCGTCGCCTTCGAAGCGCAGGGCGAGCGGCGCGCGGACCGGTTCCTCGGGGAAATGTATCCAGCCGGCCGGATCGCCCGCACGCACCATGTCGCCCAGCGCGAAGCCGGGTTCGAACAGGCCGCGCACCGGGGCGTAGACGTAATGCGCCGCACCGATCACCCGCATGAAGCGCGGCGCCGCCGCAGGCCGCGCCGGCGGTTCGATCATGCCGAGATGCGCGAGGAAGCGGCGGACCCCCTGATCGGCGACCGCCTGGGTGGCGGGCCGCGTCGTGCCGGCGCCGCCGATCTCGGTGCCGAAGCTCAGGTGTCCGGCGGCGAGCGCCGCGGCCGAAAGCGAGCGCGCCGTCTGCGGCTTTTCGATCATGATCGCGAGCGGCGCGCCGAAGGCGGCGAGCGCGGCGCGCTGCGCGGCGCGCGCGGCATCGTCCGACGGCACCCGCGCGAAGGCGCTCGGAAGGTATTCCAGCGACGATCCGCCCGAATGGAGATCGAGGCTGGCCTGGGTCTGCGGCAGCAGGACGCTGGTCACATAGCAGGCGATCTGCTCGGTGGGCGTCCCCTCGGGGTCGCCGGGAAAGACGCGGTTCAGATTGCCGCCGTCGATCGGCGAGGTCCGCCTTCCGGCCGCCGCGGCCGGGAGGTTGAGCCGCGGCATGACGATGATGCGGCCGCGCAGCGCCGACGGATCGAGTTCGCGGATCAATTTCAGCAACGCGATCTGACCCTCGTATTCGTCGCCGTGATTGCCCGCGGTCAGCAGGACGCTGGGTCCGGCACCGCCCTTGATCGCGGCGATCGGCACGGGAATCCAGCCATAGGCGCTCTCGTGGCTGGAATAGGGCAGCCGCACATGCCCGACATGGCGACCCGGCGCGTCGAGATCGATGTCGGCGCGCAACGGCGAGAGGGGGACGGTCATGGCGTGGCCTCGAAGGCGTCGAGATTGGCGAACAGGCCGGGCGTTCCGCCCGAATGCAGGAAGACGATCCGCTCGGCGGCGCCGATCCGGCCGTCGCGCAGGCAGGCGGCGAGCCCCGCCATCGCCTTGCCGGTATAGACCGGATCCAGGACCATCCCTTCGCGCGCGCCCGCAAGCCGGACCGCGGCGACGCCCGCCGGGCTGGGCGTGCCATAGGCGGCGCCGACGAAGCCATCGATCATGTCGAAATCCGCGGCCTCGAGCGCCGGGCCGCCGGCAAGCAGCGGCAGCGCGCGCTGCGCCGCCTCGACGACCCAGGGGACGAGACGCGACGCGGGCTGCTGGACGGTGATGCCGCTGACGCGGCAGCGGCGGCCCGCGCGTTTCAGGCCCAGCGCGATCCCCGCGAGCGTCAGGCTGGACCCGCAGGCCAGCACCAGCCGGTCGGGATCGATGCCCTGGGCCGCGAATTGCGCGTCGAGCTCGCCGGCACCGGCGGCCCAGGCGGCGACGCCCAGCCCCGCGCTGGTGCCGGTCAGATGGATCACATACGGACGATGGCCCTGCCCCCGCAGTTCCTCGGCAAGCGCGTCGAGCGCCTGCCGCGCGCGGGGGTCCCAGGGATCCTTGACGTCGAGGAAACGGATATCGGCCCCGAACAGACCGTCGAGGAACAGGTTCCCGGCCGCACGCGTCGGCGCGGCGCCGCGCAACAGCAGCGCGCAGCGAAGCCCCAGCTTCGCCGCGGTGCCGGCCAGGGCGCGGCAGAAATTGGATTGCTGTCCGGCGGTCGAAATCACCGCGTCGCAGCCTTGCGCCAGCGCGTCGGCAAGCAGCAGATCGAGCTGGCGGATCTTGTTGCCGCCCAGCGCCGGGCCCGACAGATCCTCGCGCTTCACATGCAGCGACGCGACGCCCAGCGCGGCCGCGAGGCGCGGCGCGGCCTCGAGCGGCGTCGGGAAGGCGCCCAGCCGCAACGGCGGCGCGACCGAGGCAGCGAAGCAAAGTTTCTCATTCATGACGTCATTGCTCACTTTGTGTAGGTTAGCTACAAACCGCCGCGAAGGGGAGCACGATTTCTTGACCCGCGCGCAAACGGCCGCCGACGATACGTTATCCGCCCTGTCCCGTGCCAAGCTGCGCCCGGCCGAGCGGCGCGTCGCGGACATCGTCGCCGCTCGCCAGCGCGAGGTGGCCGCGATGTCGATCGCGCAGCTTGCGGCCAGCGCCGGCGTCAGCGAACCGACCGTTGTCCGGTTCTGCCGCGCGCTGGGCAGTTCGGGTTTCCCCGAATTCAAGATCCGGCTGGCCGAAGGCCTCGCCTCGGGCACGCCCTGGCTGCATCGCGACGTGGCGATCGACGATCCCTTCGACGTCGTCGTCGACAAGATCCTGGACTCGACGCAGCGCGCGCTGGCCGATCTGCGGCGGACGATCGACCGCGCGGCGCTGGCCCGCGCCGTCGACATTCTCGCCGCAGCCCCGCGCATCGAATGCCTGGGTGGCGGCACCGGCAGCGCCATGGCCTATGATGCGCAGATGAAGCTGATGCGACTCGGCGCGCCCGCGGCCTGGCATCCCGACAGCCATGCCCAGACCATCGCCTGCTCCGGACTTGGCCCCGGCGACGTGGCGCTGATCTTCGGCATCCAGGGCAATGCACGCGAATTGCTGCGTGCCGCGAAGACGGCGCGCGCGGCCGGCGCCGCCGTGGTCGGCATCGCCCGCGGCGGCGCGCGTCTCGCCGCGGATTGCGACGTGTTCCTCGCGGTCGAGACCGCCGAGGACACAGAGATCTACACCCCCTCGCAGTCGCGCATCGCCGTGCTGACCGTGCTGGACATGCTGGCCACCGCCCTGATGGTACGCCGCGGTCCGGCCGTGCTCGACCGGCTGCGCCGCGCCAAGCTCAGCGTCCACGAGGCCCCGGTGCCGCCGGCTCCCGGACCGCGACGCAAGCGCGGTCCGCGGGCGCGGCGACCGGCGGTGCGCTGAGCCATGAACCCGTCGCGCGTCGGCCCCGCCCAATGGGCGATGATCGCGCCGGTCCAGGCGCTGCTGCTGGGCGTGATCTTCGTGCCCGCCCTCTACGTGTTCTGGCTCAGTCTCAACAAATCCAGCTTCGGCGTGGCGCCCAGCTTCGTGGGCCTCGCCAACTACGCCGAGATCCTCGCCGATCCCTATTTCTGGCGCAGCCTGCGCAACACCGTCGTCGTCGTGCTGCTGGTCGTCCATCTGGAACTGCTGCTGGCGCTGGGGGCGGCCCTGCTCTTCGCCGGCGGGGTGCCGGCGCGCCGGACGATGATCGCGGTCATGCTGGCGCCCTACGCGATCAGCGAGGTCGCGGCGGTCGTCATGTGGCGCTTCATGATGGAGCCGCAGGTCGGCATGGTCAGCCGCGGCCTCGCCGCCCTCGGCCTGCCGCAGCTGGAATGGGCGGTCGAGCCGATGCACGGGCTGCTGCTGGCCGGGCTGCTCAGCGTCTGGCTGCACCTGCCCTTCACCTTCCTGATCCTCTATTCCGCGCGCCTGGCGCTGCCCAACGACCTCTACGAGGCGGCACGCATCGACGGCGCCAGCCCCTGGCAGCAATGCCGCAGCATCACCCTGCCGCTGCTGGTGCCGGCCATGCTGGTGGCGATGCTGTTCCGCTACGTGTTCGCCTTCCGGCTGTTCTCGGAGATCTGGCTGATCACCCAGGGCGGTCCGGCGCGGCAGACCGAGGTGATGGCGGTCTATCTCTATCTCGAGGCGTTCCGCTACAACGAGTTCGGCCTGGCGGCCGCGACCGGCTGGATCATGGTCCTGGCCTCGCTGCTGCTGGCCGTTCCCTATCTGCGCCAGATGTATCGGCGCATGTTCGCGCCGGAGAGCGCGACGTGATCCGCCCCTGGCCGATCCGGCTGCTGCGCCATCTGGCGCTGGCCCTGCTGGTGCTGTGGTCGGCCTTCCCGATCGCGCTGGTCGTGACGTCGTCGTTCAAGCCGCCGCGCGACATCTTCGTCTACCCGCCGCGCTGGCTGTTCGAGCCGACCTTCGAGAACTACACCGGGCTCGTGAAGCGCTGGCCCGAGTTCTTCCATCACCTCGCCAACAGCGCGATCGTCGCCGCCGGCGCCACGGTGCTCGCGGTCGGCGCCAGCGCGCTCGCCGCCTATGTCTATTCGCGCTGGCGGTCGCGGGCGCTGACCCTCACAGCCTTCTTCATGATCTTCATTCGGCTGATCCCGCCGATCGTGATCACGCTGCCGCTGTTCCCGGCGATCAATCTGCTGGCGCTGAACGACACGCATCTGGTGCTGATCCTGCTCTACGCGACCTTCTTCGTGTCGCTCGGCACGCTGGTGCTGCGCGCCTTCGTCGACCAGATCCCGCGCGAGCTCGACGAGGCGGCGATGGTCGACGGGGCCGGACCCTTCGCCGTCTTCCGGCGCGTGATCCTGCCGCTCTGCGCCCAGGGCATGGTCGCGGTCGGCGTCTTCGTCCTTGTCTATGCTTGGAACGAGTTCCTCTTCGCCTTCATCTTCACCACGACCAAGGCGAAGACCGCGCCGCTGACGCTGTCGGAGATGACCGGCGCGATCGACGGCGTCGAATGGGGCGTGCTGTTCGCGGCGACGACGCTGCAGCTGGCGCCGATCGTGGCGCTGGTCATCGCGGCGCAGAAATACCTGATCGCCGGCCTGACCGCCGGCGCGACCAAGGGCTGAAGGCCCGGGAAGGAAGAGGCGATGTCCGAGATGCTGCGCGACCTGAGGCTGGCCGATCCGGCGCTGAGCCGTTTCGATCCGATGCGACGGATCATCTGCCTGGACGATTTCGACCGCGGCTTCTGCGGCTGGACCCAGCTGGTCGGCAACTACGAGCACAGCCTGGACTCGATGAACCCCAGCTACCAGCAGCATACCCAGCCGCAGCTCTCCAGCGTCACCCACTGGGACAACGGCACCCATGGCAGCTGGGACGGGACCTACGCGCTGAAGGTCCAGACGCGGCCGCGCAAGGGGGCCCGCAACGTCGCGGTCAAGCGCCTGACGTTCCGCAAGCCCTGCCCGATCCGCCTGGAGTTCTATTTCACCTTCAAGCCCGAGGCGACGGAGATGCGCCTGTCCGAGACCGACGTGCGCTCGGTCGGCTTCCTCTACGACCTGCAGGATCCGCAGGAAGGCGGCAACCGCGTGATGCCCCATCTGCGGTTCCTGAACGCGCAGGACGGCGAGCATGTCCAGAAATGGCAGTTCAAGCGCGTGACCAGCGCCGTGGTGCCGCTCGGCACCGAGGGCAAGACCGTCACCCATGACCATCTTGCGCCCGATGGCTGGGAGGACCTGCCCGGCGGGCACCAGAAGCTCTGCTACAACGAGATCCCGACCAAGGTGAACTGGCACTATTTCCGCTTCGACTTCGACCTCGCGGCGATGCGGATGCTCGAGTTCCAGTGCAACGACCGCGTCTTCGACCTGGCCGCCGCCGGACCGATCGTCATGCCGGCGATGCGCAATCTGTGGTGCATGCTCAATCTCGGTCTGTTCGCCGAGACCGACGCCGACAAGCGGACCCTGTTCTACATCGACTCCGTCTGCCTCTCCGGGGAGTTCTGACCATGCTGCCGTACAACGCGACGGCCGTGATCGGCCGCAACGAGGTCTGGACCGGCAAGTCGGCGAGCGAGCCGATGGAATGCGGCTGGGCGCGCGAAGCGATCGTCTTCCTGCGGGCGCTCGACGCCCCGCGGCGGATCGGCCGGACCCGGGCGCGGATCGAGGTCTCGCCCGACGGCATGCACTGGCTGCCTTCGGGCACCAGCTTCGTCCTGCCGGCGCGGCGCGACCAGATCGCGATGGCGCGGCTGACCCATTTCGGCAACTGGATCCGGGTCGCCGCCGACCTGCCCCGTGGCGCCGCGATCAAGGTCCTGACCACGATCCACCTGAAGGCCTGACGGCGCGCGGAGCCCGGGATCCGGCGCTCCGCGACGCCGCCCTTGAAAATCCGGCCAAGTTCAATAAATGCTGCGCGCCCCCTTGCGCGAGCGGCAGGGTAAATCGCGTTTTTTCAGGGAGTTGGCTCATGGAGTCGATGGTCGCCATCCGCGGCCTGTGCAAGTCCTTCGGACCGATCCGCGCCGTCGACGACATTTCCTTCGATGTCCGTCGCGGCGAAGTGCTCGGGTTCCTGGGGCCCAACGGCGCCGGCAAATCGACGACGATGAAGATGATCACCGGCTTCCTGACCCCCAGCGCCGGGACGGCACGCATCTGCGGCCACGACGTCGCCGCCGCGCCGGTCAAGGCCAAGGCACGGATCGGCTATCTGCCCGAAGGCGCCCCTGCCTATCCCGACATGACGCCGGCCGCGTTCCTGGGCTTCATCGCGGACATCCGGCGCGTCCCGTCTTCGATACGCCGCAGCCGGATCGATTTCGCGATCGAGCGCACCCAGCTGCGCCAGGTCCTGCATCAGCCGATCGAGACCCTGTCCAAGGGATTCAAGCGCCGGGTCGGCCTTGCCCAGGCGATCCTGCACGATCCCGAGGTGCTGATCCTCGACGAGCCGACCGACGGGCTCGACCCCAACCAGAAACACGAGGTGCGCGGCCTGATCGCCGAGCTGGCGCGGGAAAAGGCGACGATCATCTCGACCCATATCCTCGAAGAAGTCGACGCCGTCTGCAGTCGCGCCCTGATCATCGCCCAGGGCAAGGTCGTCGCGGACGGGACGCCGCGCGAGCTGGAAGCCCGTTCGCGCTGGCACAACGCCGTGACGATGGTGCTGCCCGTCGCCCGGGTCGAGGGGCTGCGCGCGGCGCTGGGCGGCTGCGCCGCCGTCGCGGCAGTCGACGAAGGCGGCGTGCAGGGCGGGCTTGCCCGGCTGACCGCCTTCCCGAAGGTCGGCGCCGATCTTGTCGCCGCGCTGGGTCCGATCGGGCGCGATCCGGCCCACGCGATCGAGGAGATCCGGGTCGAGCGCGGCCGCCTCGACGAGGTCTTTCGCCAGGTCACCACCCGTCCCGACCGCGCCCCGAGGGCCGCCGCATGAGCCAGACATTCACGATCTTCCGGCGCGAATTCGCCGGCTATTTCGCGACCCCCGTCGCCTACGTCTTCCTGATCATCTTCCTGGTCTTCGCCGCGACGCTGACCTTCCAGCTCGGCAATTTCTTCGAGCGCGGGCAGGCCGACCTCGCCTCTTTCTTCATGTGGCATCCCTGGCTCTATCTGTTCCTGATCCCGGCGATCGCGATGCGCCTGTGGTCCGAGGAACGCAAGCAGGGGACGATCGAACTGTTCCTGACCTTGCCGATCGGGCTCGCCCAGGCCGTGCTGGGCAAGTTCCTGGCCGCCTGGGCCTTCACGGGCGTGGCGCTGGCCCTGACCTTCCCGATCTGGGTGACGGTCAATTATCTCGGCGCGCCCGACAACGGTACGATCATGACGGGCTATGCCGGCAGCTTCCTGCTCGCCGGCGGCATCCTCGCCATCGGCGCCTGCATCTCGGCCACGACCAAGAGCCAGGTCGTCGCCTTCGTCCTGACCGCCGCCGTCGCCTTCCTGTTCACGGTCAGCGGATCGTCGGTGGTGCTGACCTTCGTGTCCGGCTGGGCGCCGGAGTGGCTGACCGAGACCGTCAGATCGTTCAGCTTTCTCACCCATTTCAACGCGATGAACCGCGGCGTGATCGACGCGAAGGACCTGTTCTTCTTCGGCTCGCTGATCGCGCTGTTCCTGTTCGCGAACGCGATCGTCGTCGATCTCAAGAAGGCGGGCTGATCCATGGCGCTTGCGCATTCCAGCCTCGCGCGCGGGGCGCTCGCCGCGGCCGGCCTCGGCCTCGCGGTCGTGGCCTTCGTGGCGTCGAACATCGCGGTCGACCGGGTCGCGACCGGCCTTCGTCTCGACCTCACCGAGGAGAAGCTGTTCACGCTCTCGCCGGGCACGCGCAACCTGCTGGCGCGGATCGAGGAGCCGGTGACGCTGCGCCTCTATCTGTCGGAGCGACTGACGCGCGAGATCCCGTCCTATGGCGTCTACGCGGCCCGGGTGCGCGAGATGCTGGAGGAGTACCGGATCGCATCGAACGGCCGGATCCGCGTCCAGGTCATCGATCCGCAGCCCTTCTCCGACGACGAGGATCGCGCCGTCGCCACCGGGATCCAGGGCGTCCCGGTGAACCAGGCCGGCGAACAGGTCTATTTCGGGCTGGCCGCCTCGGGTTCCGGCGACAAGGAAGGCGTGATTCCCTTCCTGCAGCCCGAGCGCGAACGCTTTCTCGAATATGACCTCACCAAGCTGGTCTTCGACCTCGTCACGACCAGCAAGAAGACCGTCGGGCTGATCTCGACCCTGCCGCTGCAAGGTCAGTTCATGGGGCCGCGCAACCCGCCGCAGCCCTGGGCGATCCATGGCCAGCTCACCCAGTTCTTCGACCTGCAGCGCATCGAGCGCGACGCGTCGGTCATTCCCGAGGGCGTCGGCGTGCTGCTGGTCGTCCATCCGCGCGACCTGCCGCCGCAGACGGTCTACGCCATCGACCAGTTCGTGCTGCGCGGGGGCCGGGCCCTCGTCTTCGTCGACCCGCATGCCGAGGGCGAGCTGAGCCGCCCGGGTCCGGCCGCGCAGACCGGCCAGACGGCCTCGGACATGCCCGACCTGCTGAAGAGCTGGGGCGTCGAGCTGGTGCCGGGAAAGGTCGCGGGCGACCGTCAGGCCGCACGGCGCGTCAGCGCCGGCGACGGGCAGCGGGTCCGCGCGGTCGACTACCTCGCCTGGATGGCGCTGCGCGACACCGCGCTGTCGAAGAGCGACGTGCTGCTGGCCGATGCCCAGGCGATCAACATGGCCTCGGCCGGGATCCTGCGGCCCGTCGCCGGATCGAGCGTCCAGATGACGCCGCTGATCCAGACGTCGCCGCAGTCGCAGGAGATCGATGTCGACAAGGTGAAGATGGCTCCCGATCCGGTGGCGCTGCTCGCCAGTTTCAAGGCCAGCGGCGAGCGGTTCGTCCTTGCGGCGAGGCTGCGCGGAACGGCGAAGACCGCCTTCCCGGACGGTGCGCCGGACGTGGAACCCAAGGATGGCGAGGATCCCGCCGCGCGGCCCGCCCTGCCGGCGCATCTCGCCCAGTCGCGCGATCCGATCAACGTGATCGTGGTCGCCGACACCGACATGCTGGAGGACCGGTTCTGGGCGCAGGTCCAGGAATTCTTCGGCCAGCGGCTCGCCGTGCCGATCGCGAACAACGGCGACTTCGTCGTCAACGCGCTCGACCATCTGTCTGGCAGCGACGACCTGATCTCGCTGCGCTCGCGCGGCCAGTCGGCGCGGCCCTTCGACGTCATGCTCGCAATCCAGCGCGAAGCCGAACTCGCCTTCCGCGCCAAGGAACGCGAGCTGACCGAGAAGCTGAAGGCGACCGAGGCCAAGCTCAAGGAACTTCAGACCAAGGAGCAGGGCGAAGGGGCCGCGCGGGCCCTGGTCACCGACACGCAACGCCAGACGATCGACCAGTTCCGCGCCGAGATGCTGGACACCCGCCGTCAGCTTCGCGACGTCCAGTTCGAACTGCGCCGCGACATCCAGTCCCTCGAGACCTGGATCCGCGCCCTCAACATCGGCGCCATTCCGGCCGCGATCGGCATCTTCGCGCTCGGCCTCGGCCTCTGGCGGCTGCAGCGCCGCCGGGCCCTGGCCACGCGCCCGGCCGCCTGACGCAGCCGACCCAAGGGAGGTCCTTCGCGATGCGTCCCCTCACCCTCGCCGTTCTCGGCGGCGCCGCGCTGGCCAGCGTCGCCGCCGCCCTGCTGCTCTCTCCCGCCGACGACGGCAGCGACGTGAAGCTGGGCGTGCGGCTGTTCCCCGAACTGACCAGCCGCGCCGCGGAGGTGCAGACCATCGAGTTGCAGCGCCCGGATGGCCCCGTCGTGCTGCGGCGCAGCGGCGACGGCTGGATCCTGCCCGACCGTGCCGGCTACGTCGCCGACACGGCCCGGATCCGGCAGCTCTTCTTCGAGGTGTCCGAACTGCGCAGCCTGGAGGCCAAGACGCGCAGCAGGGACGTCTATCCCTCGCTCGAAGTGGAAGATCGCGACGCGCCCGAGGCGAAATCGACGCGCGTGGCGTTCAAGACCGCGCAGGGACAGGAGATCACGGCGCTGCTGGCCGGCAAGAACCGCTTCGGCAGAGGCGGCGGCGGCGAGGATGCCGTCTATGTCCGCCGCGCCGGCGATCCGCAGGCCTGGCTCGCCAAGGGCCGCCTGATGGTCAACCGTGACGCCCTGCAATGGCTCGACCGCGGCCTGACCGACATCGCCCGCGAAAGGGTGCGCGAAGCGGCCATCCGGCATGCCGACGGGTCCCGCACCGTCGTGTCGCGCACGGACCCCACCGAGCGAGATTTCGACGTCGCGGACATCCCGGACGGGCGCAAGCCGAGATCCGGCTGGGAAGTCGGCAGCGTCGCTGCCGCTTTCGAGAAGCTGGAACTCGAGGACGTCCGGAAGGCCGAGGGGATCGCCATCCCGGCGGATGGGCTGGTCGCGACGGTGACGACCTTCGACGGGTTGGAAGTGTCGGCTCGCTTCGTCGAGATCGACGGGGCGCAATGGACAGCCTTCTCGGCAAAGGCGGCGCCGCCCGAGAAACTGCCGGAAGGCGGGATCTCCCTCAAGCCGGCGGCGGAGGTGCGCGCCGAGGCCGACCGGATCAACGCCCGTGTCTCGCCCTGGCTCTACAGGCTGCCGGTGTTCAATTTCGAGAACATGCGCCGGCGCGTCGAGGACCTGCTCGAACCGAAGGACTCCTGAGCGAGCGGCGGCGACATCATGCCCCTGCCCGGCGCCTGGCACGGACGGCTACGCCTGCCTGTGATCGGCGCGCCGATGTTCCTGGTCTCGGGGGTCGAACTGGTCGTCGCCCAGTGCCAGGCCGGGGTCGTCGGCACCTTCCCGTCGCTGAACGCCCGCTCGACCGCGAGCTATCGCGAATGGCTGGCCCAGATCGCGGCACGACTGGACGCGGCACCGGCCGCGGCCCCGTTCGGTGTCAACCTGATCGTCCATCGCAGCAACCGCCGGCTCGATGCGGATCTGGCCGCCACGGTCGCGGCCAGGGTGCCGCTGGTCGTGACGTCGCTCGGCGCCGTGCGCGAGGTGGTGGACGCGGTTCATGGCTATGGCGGGCTCGTCTTCCATGACGTGGTCAATCGTCGTCACGCCGAGAAGGCCGTCGCGGCCGGGATCGACGGGCTGGTGGGGATCGCCGCCGGCGCTGGCGGTCACGCCGGCACGCTGAACCCCTTCGCCTTGCTGAGCGAACTGCGCGCGGTGTTCCCTGGACCGGTCGCGCTGGCGGGCTGCATCAATGCCGGCCGCGAGATCGCAGCGGCGCGTATCGCGGGCGCCGACCTCGCCTATGTGGGGACGCGCTTCCTTGCCACGCGCGAATCGCTCGCGGCGGCGGCCTACAAGGAGATGGTGCTGGCGTCGCGCGCCCAGGACATCGCCTACACCGCGGCCGTCTCGGGCATTCCGGCGAATTTCCTCGTCCCCAGCCTGCGCGCGGCAGGGATCGATCCGGCCGCGCAGGACACGGGGCGGCGGCTCGACCTCGGCGACGATGCCAAGACATGGCGCGACATCTGGTCGGCCGGCCAGGGGGTGGGCGGGATCGACACGATCCTGCCGGCGGCGGAACTCTGCGCCCGCATGGAAGCCGAATACCGGGACGCGCTCGCCGCGCTGGGCCAGGAAACCGGTCGGCGGCGCTGACCCGGCGACCACGCCGCGAGCCCGCGGCGGCGCGACGCAGGCTCAGCCGATCGCGCTTTTCCAGACCGAGCCGCCGGCCAGCACCTCGGCGTAGCGGCGACCGGCGATCAGGCCTCCATCGACGATCACGTCCTCGGCGGTGATGAACCCTGCCTCGTCGCTGGCGAGAAACAGGGCGGCGCTGGCGATGTCGTCGGGCAGTCCTGCGCGCGGGATCGCCTGCAGCTTGGCGAGCGCGCCCTTGACCTTCTCGGCCGTGGCGTCGGCCGCGGTGCTCGGCATACCCATCGCCTTCGCGAAGATGCCGGTCGCGATTCCGCCGGGCGAGATCGAATTCACCCGGATCCCGTCCTCGCCCAGTTCCATCGCGGCACAGCGCGTCAGATGCAGCAGCGCCGCCTTGGCGACGCCGTAGACGATCGAGGCGGAGTAGCCGGCGCGATGGGCCGCGACCGAACCGATATTGACGATGCTGCCGGCGGATTGCGCGCGCATGACCGGTGCCGCGTGCTTGATATGCGCGAAACTGCCTCGGACATGGACCGCGATCGTCGCATCGAAACCGGCGAGGTCGGTGTCCTGCAGCCGGGTCGCAGGCGCCGGTGCCGGGGCGCCGGCGTTGTTGACCAGGATGTCGAGCCGGCCATAGGCACCGGTCGCCGCGGCGACGCTGCGCGCCGCGTCGGCCTCGATCCCCGCATCGGCCTGGACGAAGATCGCACCGGTCGCGGCCGCGACCGCCGCGCCCTCGGCGGCGCGCCGGCCGCTGAAGGCGACCCTGGCACCTTCAGCCACGAAGCGCTCCACCATGCGCCGGCCGATCCCGCTGGTGCCGCCGGTGACGAGCGCCACCTTGCCTTCAAGCCGTCCGGCCATGCCCGTCTTCCCGCCCTGCCGAGCCCGGGGTCAGCGCGGCGTTCCGCGAGGCGGACCTCAAGCGGCCGCGGCCGCCCGCAGGCTCACGATCCGGTCGGGGTTGCGCGGCGGTTCGCCGCGCGCGATCCGGTCGACGAACTCCATGCCCTCGACGACCTCGCCCCAGACCGTGTATTGCCCGTTGAGGAAGCTGCCGTCGTCGAACATGATGAAGAACTGGCTGTCGGCGCTGTTCGGGTCGCTTGTCCGTGCCATCCCGCAGGTGCCCCGCACATAGGGTGCGTCACTGAATTCCGCCGGCAGCTTGCGCCCCGATCCGCCGCGGCCGGTGCCGGTGGGATCGCCGCTCTGGGCCATGAAGCCCTCGATAACGCGATGGAAGACG
>JBIKLI010000303.1:0-5366 GCA_044359885.1 Alphaproteobacteria bacterium
CTATGTCGAGGTCAAGGACCGCTCGAAGGACATCATCATCTCCGGCGGCGAGAACATCTCGTCGCTCGAGGTGGAGGAGGCGCTCTACCGGCATCCGGCCGTGATGGAGGCGGCGGTCGTGGCGCGACCCGATCCGTATTGGGGGGAGACGCCCTGCGCCTTCGTCGCGCTCAAGCCCGGCGCCGAGGCGCGCGCCGAGGACATCGTCGACTGGTGCCGTTCGCATCTGGCCCGGTTCAAGGTGCCGCGCCACGTCGTCTTCGGGCCGCTGCCCAAGACGTCGACCGGGAAGATCCAGAAATTCCTGCTGCGCGAACGCGCGCGCGACGCCGGATGACCGGCCCGGCGGCATTCGGCCTCGCCGGCAAGGTCGCGCTGGTGACGGGCGCGTCCTCGGGGCTTGGGCTGCATTTCGCGCGCACCCTGGCCCGATCCGGCGCGCGCGTGGCGCTGGTCGCCCGGCGGCAGGCGCGCGTCGAGGCGGAGGCCGCGGCGCTGCGTGCGGATGGCAGGACCGCGCAGGGCTGGCGGCTGGACGTGACCGATCCCGCCGGCATCGAACCCGTCCTCGATGCCGTCGCCGCCGCGCTCGGTCCCGTGGACATCCTGGTCAACAATGCCGGCATCGCCGCGACCCGCCGCTTCCTCGACCTGGAGCCGGGGGAATGGACGACGGTGATCGACACCAACCTGACCGGCCTGATGCGCGTCGGACAGGCGGTCGCGCGCCGCATGGTGGCGCGCGGGCAGGGCGGCGCGATCGTCAACATCGCCTCGATCCTCGGGCTGCGCCCGGCGGCGCAGGTCGCGCCCTACGCCGCGGCCAAGGCGGCGGCGATCAGCCTGACCCAGACCATGGCGATCGAACTGGCCCGGCACGAGATCCGCGTGAACGCCCTGGCGCCCGGCTATGTCGAGACCGAACTCAACGCCGATTTCCTCGCCGGTCCCGGCGGCGCGGCGATCCTGCGGCGCGTACCGATGCGCCGCTTCTGCCGCCTCGAGGATCTCGACGGGCCGCTGCTGCTCCTGGTATCGGATGCTGGCCGGTTCGTGACCGGCGCGACGCTGCCGGTCGATGGCGGCCATTCGCTGAGCCTGCTCTAGCCCTACGCGCGACCCAGGAGTGTGTCCCCCATGATCGTCGACATCCGCACCTACACGCTGCAGCCCGGCAATCTCGGCGCGTTCTTCAAGCTCTACGGCGAGGAAGGCTTCGCGATCCAGACCCGCCATCTGGGCCAGCCGCTGGGCTACTACTTCATCGACATCGGACCCCAGAACCGCGTCGTGCATCTCTGGGGTTATGCCGACATCGCCGAGCGCGCGGCCAAGCGTGCCGTCATGGAGGCCGATCCGGCCTGGACCGCCTATCGCGCGAAATCCGCGACGCTGTTCCTGCGCCAGGAGAACAAGGTGCTGCGCAACGCCCCGTTCCATCCCGGCAAGACCGGTCCGCGCGCGCCGTTCGGGATCGTCGACTACCGCACCTACACCACCCATCCGGGCAAGCTCGGCGCGGTGCTGTCGCTCTACGAGAACGAGGGACTGCCGCTGCAGCGCGAGCATCTGGGCAACAATGTCGGCTGGTACGTGGCCGATATCGGACCGCAGAACGAGGTCGTGCATCTCTGGGGCTATGCCGACCTGGAGGATCGCGTGCGCCGGCGCAACGCCATGCAGGCCGATGCGCGGTGGTCGGCCTATCTGGGAAAGGCGACGCCGCTGCTGCTGAACATGGAGAACGCGATCCTGCGTCCCGCGCCGTTCTGGTCGCCCGCGCGCTGACGCCTGGCCGGCCCCCGCGCGATGGAGTTCCTGCTCGACCCGGCGACCGAGGCGCTGCGCCGCGCCGTGCGCGATTTCGTCACGTCGCGCCTGATCCCGCTGGAGGACGACGCGGCCATCTGGGGCGAGGGCGAGAACATCCGCGAGGACCGGCTCGCCGCCCTGCGTACCGAGGCGCGCGGACTTGGCTTCTGGTCGCCCCAGACGCCGGTCGCCGATGGCGGCATGGGTCTGAGCCGTGTCGCGATGGCGGCGGTCTACGAGGAGGCAGGGCGTTGTCGCTTCGGGCCCGCCGTCCTGAACTGCGCGGCGCCCGACGACGGCAACATGATGCTGCTGGCGAAGGTCGGCACCGCCGCCCAGAAGGCCCGGTGGCTGGCGCCGATCGTCGCCGGTGCGGCGCGCTCGTCCTTCGCCATGACCGAACCGCATCCGGGCGGCGGGTCCGATCCCTCGATGATCGCGACCCGTGCCGAGCGCATTTCCGGGGGCTGGCGCATCCACGGCCGCAAATGGTTCATCACCGGGGCCGAAGGCGCACGGCATTTCATCCTGATCGCCCGCACCAGCGACGATGCGCGCAAGGGTCTGACCGCGTTCCTCTTCGACGCCGCGCAGCCGGGATGGCGCATCGCGCGCCGGATCCCGATCATGGGGCCCGAGGAGCATGGCGGCCATTGCGAACTGCTCTTCGAAGGCCTCGAGGTCGCGGACGCCGACGTTCTGATGGGCGTCGGCGACGGGCTCAAGGCGACACAGATCCGTCTCGGCCCGGCACGGCTGACCCATTGCATGCGCTGGCTGGGCATGGCCAAGCGCGCGCTGGAGACGTGCTTCGCCTATGTCCGCGAGCGGCGCAGCTTCGGCAGTACCCTGGCCGAACACGAGGGCGTGCAGTGGCTGCTGGGCGAGGCCGCGATGGAGATCGAGATCGGCCGGCTGCTGACGATGCGCGCGGCCTGGGCTCTCGATCGCGGTTCGTTCGCGCGCAAGGAGGTGTCGATGGCGAAGATCGCCGTCGCCGACGTCCTCCACAAATCGGTCGACACCGCCATCCAGCTGATGGGCGCACGCGGCTACAGCGACGACACGCCGCTCGCCTGGATGTATCGCTACGCCCGCCAGGCGCGGCTGGTCGACGGCGCGTCCGAGGTCCACAAGATGGTGCTCGCCCGGACATTGCTCGACGAAGGACTCGAATTCTGGGACTGGCGATGACCGCCGCCGCGCCGACCGGTCCCGACCGCGGCCCGGCGCTGGCGCGCTGGCTGATCGGCGCGCTCGGGGCCCGCTCGGTGCAGGTGTCGCGCCTCGAGAAGCTGGCCGGCGGCGCCATCCAGGAGAACTGGGCGCTCGATGCGCGCGTCACCGGCGGGCCGCATGCGGGGCGCCTCGATCTGGTGCTGCGCACGGACGCGCGGTCGCGCGTCGCCGCGAGCCATTCGCGCGCGCATGAGTTCGCGCTGCTCGAGGCCGCCTGGCGGGCCGGGGTGGCGGTGCCCGAGCCGATCGCCGCCGAGACGCGCGGCGAGGTGACGGGCAAGCCGTTCTACGTGATGCGGCGACTGTCCGGGACGGCGGCCGGCCATGTCCTGGTGCGCGACGACAGATGGCGGGGCGACCGGCGGGCGCTGGCGGAGCGGCTGGGACGCGAGTTGGCGCGGATCCACGCGATCCGTCCGCCGGGCGATGCATCGCTTGCCTTTCTCCCGATGCCGCAGGCGGCGCCCGGTCTGGCCCTCGTGGCGACGATGCGCGACTGGCTGGATTCCCACCGCGAGCCGCGGCCCGCGCTGGAATGGGGATTGCGCTGGCTGGAGCGCAGCGCGCCGCCGCCGCCGGCGCAGATCTGTCTCGTCCATCGCGATTTCCGCACCGGCAATTACCTGGTCGACGCGGACGGCCTGACGGGGATCCTCGACTGGGAATTCGCCGGCTGGGGCGACCCGGACGAGGACATCGGCTGGTTCTGCGCGCGCTGCTGGCGCTTCGGCGCGATCGCGCGGGAGGCCGGCGGCATCGGGGCTCGCGACGATTTCTATCGTGGCTACGAAAGCGAGAGCGGGCGGCGGATCGACGCCGCGGCGATCGCCTATTGGGAGACGATGGCCCATGCGCGCTGGGCGGTCGTGGCCCTGCAGCAGGGCGAGCGCCATGTCTCGGGCGACGAGGCGTCGCTGGCGCTCGCGCTCACCGGGCGGCGGATCGCCGAACTGGAATTCGAACTGCTGCGCCGGACCTCGCCATGACCGACATCCCGCGCGACAATCCCGACGCCGCCGGTCTCGTCGCCATCGCGCGGGCCGCGTTCCTGGCCGAGGTCCAGCCTTTCCTCAAGGACGAACTGCGCGTCACCGGGCTCATGATCGCCAATGCCCTGGCGATCGCCGAGCGGGAGCTTCGCGCGCCGCCTCCCGGAATCCTCGAGGCCTGGCCGCTGGTGCATGCGATCCGCGCCGGCCGGCACGACGGCGATCGCGGGACCTACGCGCACCTGTTGGCCGACGCGCAGGCAAGGCTGGAGATCGCGAATCCACGCTATATCTCCGAAGGGCCATGACGCACGCGCCGCGGTTCGAGGCGCAGCGCGGCAGGGCATGGATTTCGTGATGGATCGGGCCTGGAGGAAACGGCGATGAACGATGTCAGCGGCAGCACGAGGCTTTGGGTCGCGGCGGTGGCCGGATGGGCCACGCTGGCGATGGCGCTCCCGGCGATGGCGGCCGATCCGGCTGCTGGCCGGACCGTGTTCCAGCGTCAATGCGCGACCTGCCATGTCGACACGGCCGAGGGGCCGCGCCGCCTCGGCCCGACCCTGTTCGGGATCGTCGGCCGCAAGACCGGTGCGGTGGAAGGGTTCCGGTATACCGACGCGAACCGGCAGGCCGGGTTCGTCTGGACGGGCCCGAAGCTCGACGAGTATCTCAAGAACCCGCGCGCGGTGATCCCCGGCACGAACATGGCGTTCGCCGGCATGCGCTCCGACAAGGATCGCGCCGATCTCGTGGCCTATCTGGAATCGCTCAAATAGGTCGACAGGCCGAAGGATGGGGACCGGGACAGCGATGCTCCCGGGGCACCGGGTCCAGGTTAACGAAGAGGATGATTGAGGATGTCGGCGAGGAATTGCGGGTTCCAGCCGGCGATTTTGCGCCTTCGCTTAATGCTTTTCTTTAGCACGCGCGCCTGATCGTCGGCGAAGACGACGTCGAGAACCCAGTGCAGGCTGTTTTCGATGGCCCAGTGGCCGCGTACGGCGTCGGCGGCGTGCTTGGCGGAGAGTGCTGCCGACGAGACGTCGTATCTGGTCTCGACGCGGCAGCGGTCGGCGAACTCGGTGCGGGCGCAGACGCGCACGAGGGTGGTGACGGCGGGCAGGCGCCACTCGCCCGGGAAGCGGCGCTCGCCCTGGAGCCAGTCGACCTCGCGGCTGACGCTGACCGAACGCTGCTCGACGCGACCATGGCCCTTGTCGTTGTCGACGGCGGTCTCGATCGCCGCGGCTGGGGCGTCGACGAAGTAGCGCTCGATCTCCTCGCGCAGGCCGGGCTGGTTGGCTTTCACGGCCAGGAGATAGT
>JBIKLI010000304.1:0-5355 GCA_044359885.1 Alphaproteobacteria bacterium
GCCGCCCTTTTTTCCGGCCGGACAGACGGCCTGCATGGGCACACCCGAATTCCGATCGCCCGGCACGTGCCCCACATCCGCTTCCAGCACTTCGCCTCCAAGTTCGCCGATCTGACCGACCAGCGTCGCACGAGCCACCGACATTGGGCTCTGTCGGGCGCCATGACGCGAACGCGCCTTCTCTCAGGCCACTGTCCGCCTCGGCGCGACGACCTGGACATGCGCAGGGGCGCCGCGATCGCCACCAGCAGAAACGTGGAAACAGCGTCGTCGCAGCAGCGAAACGACCGTCTGCTTCCGTCCGCTGTCGGGTCGCTCGCCCTGACAGCCCGGGGAAAGCGAAATCCGTCGATTCCACCATTACCGCCACGTGGCGATCCCCGACGCTCATGGATTTCCCGGTTCACGCGACGAACGCAGCGGCGAGGTCGCCGCCGGATCCGGCTTGCCTTGCGTTGCCAGCAGAGCCGGGGCCGCCGGCGAACTGGCGACCGGACCACGGCTCCATTTCAAGCCCGACGCCGCCGATGTCGCGGCAGGCGGCTGCCGGCGATGGCCGATTGCCGGACAGGCAGGAGGTCGAGGCGATCATCGACGTCCTGTCCGTTGCCAACAGGATCTTCACCCTGAACATGTCGGCCCATCCGCAGTGCCAGGCGCACCAAGGGCCTCATTGACCATCGACGCCGGGCTGCCGACAGGGCGCCGTGCCGCTGTCGCTCGAACGCCGGTCCGCCGACGGCGCCAACCCGATCCGGGATCCTGACGGCGATCGCGAATATGGTCGTCCAGGTCGCGACACCGGGCGATCCGATCGACAAATGTCTGGACTGGAGATGACCGGAACTGCGAGGCTTACCATGGGTTTGGGTCTACTCATGTGCCGCGCGGCCGCAACCAACTGGCCGCCACGCGGCACGAGCCTCGTCCAGGAAGGACAACGACATGGCATCTGACGCAGCGGCATCGACCACGACCCCACGTGCGCCGCGATCCAGCCTGCGCAAGGCGGCTCAGCGACGCTCCACCATCGCGTTCCTCATGGCGCTGCCGCTGATCCTCATCATCGTCGGGCTCGTCGCCTATCCCGCCGGCTACGCGTTGCATCTCGCCACGCTCAACAAGTCGATGGAGGAATTCGTCGGATTCGACAACTTCCTGTTCCTGTTCGAGCGCGAAACCTTCTGGATGGTGGTCTGGCAGAGCTGCATTTTCGCCATCAGCGCCGTGTTCTTCAAGGCGGTGATCGGGTTCATCGTCGCCCATCTGGTGCACAACATCCCGCTCAAGGGACAGCGCAAATGGCGCGGCATGCTGCTGGTGCCTTGGGTGATCCCGCCGGCGATGAGCACGCTGACATGGCTGTGGCTCTTCGATTCGTCCTACAGCGCCTTCAACTGGCTGTCCGAGAGCCTCGGCGGTCCACGCATCCCGTGGCTGGGCGAGACTGGCTGGGCGCGGTTTTCGATCATCCTGGTCAATGTCTGGTACGGCGCGCCGTTCTTCATGATCATGTATCTCGCGGCGCTGAAATCGGTCCCCGAGCAGCTCTACGAGGCGGCGGAGATCGACGGCGCCGGATGGTGGCAGCGCATGTGGTACATAACGCTGCCGATGATGCGCAACATCATCGCCATCACGATGCTCTTCTCGACCATCGTCACCTTCGCCAATTTCGACATCGTACGCGTCCTGACCTCCGGCGGACCGATCGACACGACGCATGTCTTCGCCACCTACGCCTTCAAGCTCGGGATCGAGGCCAGCGACATCCCGCTCGGCGCCTCGGTCTCGCTGTTCATGTTCCCGCTGCTCGCCATAGCGGCGATCGTCATCCTGCGCGACGTCTCCAAGCGAGGGAATCAGACCTGATGACCACCGCAGCCGCCACCCTCCCCGCCGCCGCGACGGGCCGCGGCAGCATGAAGAAGAATCGCCGATGGGCGCTGATCTGGAGCTACGTCTTCCTCTCGGTCTTCGTGGTCTTCTTCCTTCTGCCGCCGATCTACATGTTGATCACCTCGCTGAAGACCAGCGCCGAGATCTCGGCTGCCAACAATCCATGGTGGGTCTACAACCCCACCTTGGCCAACTACCGAGCCCTGCTGACATCCAACGAATTCGTGATGTTCTTTCGCAACTCGGCGGTCATCTCGATCTGCGTCGTCGTCGTCACGATGTTCGTCAGCGTGCTTGCAGCCTTCTCCCTGGCGCGCATGAAGTTCTGGGGCTCGGCGACGCTCGCGACCGGGGTGTTCCTCACCTACCTGATCCCCGAGACGCTGCTCTTCATCCCGCTGTTCAAGATCTTCGCCTGGCTCAACGAGGTCACGGGCATCCAGTTCATCAATCGCTGGTGGATCCTGATCATCCTCTACCCGACGCTGACCGTGCCGTTCTGCACCTGGATCATGATCGGCTACTTCGCCTCGATCCCGAAGGAGCTGGACGAGGCCGCGATCATGGACGGCGCCACCTACACCCAGGTCCTCACCAAGATCTTCATCCCCGTCGCCCTGCCGGGAATCATCGCAGCGACGATCTTCGCCTTCACGGTCTCATGGGCGCAGTTCCTGTATCCGCTGGTCTTCACGACGTCGGCGGACCAGCTCGTTTTGCCGGTCGGCATCGTCACGACACTGATCAAGGGCGACGTGTTCAACTGGGGGCAGATCATGACCGGTGCGCTGCTCGGCGCCCTGCCCCCGCTCGTCATCTACGCCTTCCTCATGGACTACTACATCGCCGGCCTCACCTCCGGCGCGACGAAAGGCTGATCCCATGGCCGACGTGAAATTGAGCAAGCTGGTCAAGCGCTACGACGAGGTCGAAGCCGTGCGCGGCATCGACCTCGAGATCGCGGACCACGAATTCGTCGTCCTCGTCGGTCCCTCGGGCTGCGGCAAGACGACGACGCTGCGGATGATCGCCGGCCTGGAGGAGATCACCGACGGCGAGATCCGGATCGCGGGCGAGGTGGTGAACGACATCCCGCCCAAGGACCGGGACATCGCGATGGTGTTCCAGAACTACGCCCTCTACCCGCACATGACCGTGACCGAGAACATGTCCTTCGGCCTGCGCCTGAAGCGCTTCGCCCAGGAGATCATCTCGGGCCGCGTGTCCGAGGCGGCGCAGATCCTCGACATTCGCGAGCTTCTGGAGCGCAAGCCGCGCCAGTTGTCCGGCGGCCAGCGCCAGCGCGTCGCCATGGGCCGCGCGATCGTCCGCCACGCGAAGGTCTTCCTTTTCGACGAGCCGCTGTCCAACCTCGACGCGAAGCTGCGCGTCCAGATGCGCACGGAGATCAAGAAGCTGCATCTGCGGTTGCGCACCACGACGGTCTACGTCACCCACGACCAGGTCGAGGCCATGACGCTCGCCGACCGCGTGGTCGTCATGAACCATGGCCGTATCGAGCAGGCCGGCGCGCCGACCGAACTCTATGCCGCACCACGTACGCGCTTCGTCGCCGGCTTCATCGGATCGCCGGCCATGAACTTCATCCCCTGCGCCCTGGAGAAGGCCGCCGGGGCCCTGCGGGTTTCGATACCCGGCGGCCCGTCCTTCGCGGTGCCTGCCGACCGGACGCCGCGCTACACGCCGGCGATCGGCAAGAAGCTGCTCCTCGGGCTTCGTCCGGAGCACATCACCGACACCGGCGAGGGCGTCGCCGGGCATCCTTCGGTCCAGACATTCGAGACCCTTCTCGACGTGACCGAGCCCATGGGCATGGAGACGCTGATCTATTTCTCCCTCGCGGGGGCGCAGATCTGCGGCCGTGTCGATCCGGCTGCCGGGGCCATGCCCAGCCAGCGCATGACGCTGGCCGCCGACCTGCGGCACATGCACCTGATCGACGACGAGACCGGCATCGTTCTCTGAGCGAGGAGGCGCGCGGACATGACGCGAACGGGTGACGGCAAGGTCGTCTGGATCACTGGCGCCGGCAGCGGCATCGGGCGCGCCAGCGCGATCCTGCTCGCCGCGCGCGGCCATCGTCTGGTCCTGACCGGCCGGCGGGCCGCGCCGCTCGAGGAAACCGCGGCGCTCGCCCGTGCCGCACCCGGCGTTCACGACATCCTCTGCGTGCCGGCAGATCTCGCCCGGCGCGCCGACGCCGACGCCGTCGTGTCGGCGGCTCTCGGGCGCCACGGCCGACTTGACGCCGTGGTCGGTGCTGCCGGCGTCAACGTGACCCAGCGGATGTGGTCGCAACTGTCGGCCGGGGACATGGATCATGTCCTCGACGGCAACCTGCGCAGCCAGATGTACACCGTCGCCGCCGCCCTGCCCGCGATGCGCGAACGCAGGGACGGCGTCTTTGCGATCATCTCGTCGATCGCCGGCCGCGTCATCGGCGCCGTCAGCGGACCCATGTACACCGCCGCGAAGCATGGGCTGACCGCCTTGTCGCATTCGATCAATGTCGAGGAATGCGTCAACGGCATCCGTGCCTGCGCGATCCATCCCGGCGAGGTGGACACGCCGATGCTGGCGCAAAGGCCGAAGCAGCTGTCACCGGCCGAGCTCGCGACCGTCCTGCGGCCCGAGGACGTCGCCGAGGTCGTCCGCTTCGTCGTCGAGACGCCGGCGAATGTGTGCCTGAACGAAATCTGGGTCACGCCGACGCATAATCGAGGCTATGTCGCCCAGCTCGGGCGGGGATCTTGAACCCGCCGCCGGATTGACGCGCCCGCCGGGCTCTTCCATGTTCCCGGGCCTGCGGACGGGACAGGCGAGGCAGCCGTGGCGATGAAACGGGTGGCGATCGACATCGGCGGCACGTTCACCGACCTCGTGCTCGAGGATGGCGGCCGCCTGATCACGCGAAAGGTCCTGACGACGCCGCGGGCGCCCGAGGACGGCGTCATGACCGGATTGCGCGAGATCCTGGCGCAGGCCGGGCTGCGCGCGGCTGATCTCGACGTCCTGCTGCATGGGACGACCCTTGCGACCAACGCGATCCTGGAGCGCAAGGGCGCCCGCACCGCGCTGATCGCCACCCAGGGTTTCCGCGACGTCGTCGAGATCGCGTATGAGAGCCGCTACGACCAGTACGACATCTCGATCGAAAAGCCCGCCCCGCTGGTGCCGCGCCATCTGCGCTACGCCATCCCCGAGCGCGTCGACGCCGCCGGCGGAATTCGCCGGCCGCTGGACGAGGACGCGGTCCGGGCGCTCGTGCCCGAACTGCGCCGCGCGGAGATCGGCGCCGTTGCCGTCGCCCTGCTGCATTCCTACGCCCATCCCGCGCATGAAGAGCGGGTCCGCGCCATCCTGGCGGCAGCCATGCCCGACCTGCCGGTCTCGTTGTCGAGCGAGGTCTGCCCGGAGATCCGCGAGTACGACCGC
>JBIKLI010000305.1:0-5338 GCA_044359885.1 Alphaproteobacteria bacterium
CTGAGCCAGGCCGTCGAACCGACGCGCAGGCTCGTGGATCTCCACTGCGCCAGCTATCGGACCGCACCGGCGCGCGTCGGGATCGACATCGACGATACCGTCGACGCCGTCCACGGCCAGCAGCAATTGTCGTTCTTCAACGCGCATGACGACATGCGCTGCTTCCTGCCGATCCAAGTCTGCGACACCGCCGCGGCGCGCCCGGTCGCGGTGATCCTGCGCACCGGCTTCGATCATGTCTTCGGCCTGGCCGGCAACGCCGTACTCGACAAACGCGTCGCCGCGCTCGCGACGCGTCTGGCGGACGAACGACTGCGCAAGCGGCGCGACACGTTGCGGCGCCATCGCAGTTTCACCTGCGCCGCCGGCACCTGGCGGCGCGAGCGCCGCGTCGTCGCGCGCCTTCTTGCGTCCGAAAAGGAAGTCGACACGCGCTCCATCGTGACCAGCCTGTCGCAAGGCGACGCCGTGCATCTCTACGAACACGTCCACTGCGCGTGCCCGCCGCCAATACGCTGCGTCACGCCGAATTCACCACCTTGCGGCTCGGCCTCGTCAAGGTCGCCGCCAGGATCACCGAGACGTCAAGCCGCGTACGCATCGCGCTGGCATCGGTCTTCCCAAACGCAGCCATCTTCCACCGCGTCGCGCTCTGCCTGCAGACCGCGGGGCCGTGACGACCGAGGAAGAAATCCTCTTTCGCCTGTCTCAAAAACCCAAACGCGGACCAAAAACCGGAAAACACGCGATGAAAAGGCGCCACGGGCAGAGGCGCGATCACGCGACCGAGAAAGTTTCTGCGGAGATGTCGTGAACAGGTCAGGCTAGCGCGCGGGCCAGGACAGGGCCGCCACCAGACCTCCGCCGCGGCGGCGCGACAGGGTCAGCCGCGCGCCCTCGCGCGCGGCGACGGCGGCCGCCAGCGTCAGGCCGAGGCCATGCCCGGCCGGCGGCGGCAACCCTGCTGGCTTGAGCTGGACGAAGGGCTCGACGACGCGGGCCAGCGCCGCCGCCGGGATGCCCACGCCGCGATCGCGGATCTCGACGCGCACCCCGCCGCCGCGCCGCGCCAGGACATGGAGCTCGATCGCCGCCCCGTCGGGCGAGAAGTCGATCGCGTTCGCGAGCAGCGCGTCGAGCGCCTCGCCGACCAGACCGGGATCCAGCTGCCGCGCGCTCATCGACGCCGGTGCGACGAGCGCGAGCGACTGTCCGCGGGCCGCGGCGCGCGCCGCCGCGCGCGCCAGCGCCGCCCGAGCCACGCCGACCGGATCGACATCGTGGCGCTCGGCCGGCCAGGATCCGTCGCCGAGCCGCAACACCCGGACCAGGGCGTCGATCATCGCCGACATCTCGCCGGCGCTGGCATGGATCAGGCCCGAATACTCCGCATAGCGCGGATTGGCATGCGGCCCGAACCGCGCCGTGGCCATCAGCTCGGAAAAGCCGAGGATGGCGTTCAGCGGCGTGCGCAGCGCATGGGCCAGCCGCGCGAGCGGATCGAAGCCCTCGCCGTCGAAGCCGGCGCGCCGGCGCGTGCGTCGTCTTGCGTCCATGGACAGCCGCGTCATCATAGGCCGGTCTTCCGCCATCGTCGCCTGCGACGCCACCCGCCGCCATGCCCGATCCGAACCGCGCCCCCCGACCGCCCGACCCTGCCGCCGCCCGCGACCTGGCGCATCTGCGCGAGGGCGACCGGCTGCTGGCCGCCGGCGATCCGCGCGGCGCCCTGCCCTTCTTCGCCAAGGCCGCCGGCGGACCGCTCGCCGCCTATGCGGGTCTGCGGCGCGGCGAGGCGCTGCTTGCGATCGGCGAAATCGATCAGGCGCGCGCGGCGCTGGACACTGCGGCGGCGGCGAAGCCGGGCGATGCGCCGATCCTGTTCGCGCTCGCCAATGTCGACCGCGCCCAGGGACGCTGGACCGACGCCGAAGCGCGCTACCGCGCGGCGATGCGCGCCAGCCCCGGCGCGCTGGCGCCGGTGGTGAACCTCGCCGGGCTGCTGCGCCAGACCGGCCGCCACGCCGACGGCCGGCGCCTGCTGGCCGAGGCGATCGCGCGCCGCGACGACGCCGCTGTCCTGCACGACAGCCTGGGGCTGCTCGAACTCGATCGCGGCGATCCCGCGGCCGCCGAGCGCGCGTTCCGCGCGGCGCTCGCCCGTGATCCCGCGCGCGCCCCGGCGAAGGCCAATCTCGCCGAGGCGCTTGCCGCGCGCGGCGCCTGGGCCGAGGCCGTGGCGCTGCTCGACGCGGCGATCCCGGAACTCGGCCAGTCCGGACAGGCGCGACTGAACCGCGCCTATGCGCTGATGGCGCTGGGCGACTGGCCGCGCGCCTGGGCCGACTACGAGTCCCGGTTCGACCGTCCGTCGATGGCCGGCGCGCCGCGCCGGCCGGAGCATTTCGCGCTGCCGCGCTGGAACGGCGCGCCGCTCGCCGGCCGGCTCTTCGTCTGGGGCGAGCAGGGATTGGGCGACGAGATCCTCTGCGCGAGCCAGTTCGACGCGACGCGCGCGCGCGTGGGTGGCCTCGCGATCGAGACCGAGCCACGGCTGGTCCCGCTCTTCTCGCGCAGCTTTCCCGGCGATGCGGTTCTCGCCCGAAGCGCCGGGCCGCCGCCGCCGGACTGCGTGGCGCAGGTTGCGGCCGGCAGTCTGATGGGGCTGCTCGGCTGGACGCCCGCGGTCGCGGCGCCGCGCGCCGTGCTGCGCGCCGATCCGGACGCCGTCGCGGCCGCCGCCGCGCGCCATCGCCAGCCCGGGCGCCGCCTGATCGGCCTGAGCTGGGCCAGCGGCAGCGCCCGTCATGGCGGGGGCAAGAGCCTGTCCGCGGCGGATCTGGGCCGTCTCGTCGCGTCGAGCGACGCGGTCTTCCTCGACCTGCAATACGGCGACACCGAGGCGACACGCCGGGCGGTCGCCGACGCGACCGGCATCGTCGTCGCGCATGACGACAGGATCGACCTGCGCGCGGATGTCGACGGGCTCGCGGCGCTCGCCGCCGCCTGCGACGCGGTGGTGACGACCAGCAACGTCACCGCCCATGTCGCCGGCGCGCTCGGGATCGAGACCCATGTGCTTCTGCCCGAGGGCCAGGCGCTGTTCTGGTACTGGATGGACCGCGACGGCCGCTCGCCCTTCTATCCGCACGCATGGCTGCATCGCCGGCGCGACGGCGACTGGACGCCCGCGATCGACGCCGCGCGCGCGGCCCTCCGTCTTGGGGCGACCGGGCCATGACCGTGGCCGGCGCGGAGATCGTCGCGGCGCTTCGCCGCCTGGGGCTGGTCGCGCCGGGCGAGGATCCGCCGGCCGAGGCGCTGACCGGCGGCGTGTCGTCGGACATCTGGCGCGTGACCGCCGGCGGCCGAGACCTTTGCGTCAAGCGCGCCCTGGCGAAGCTCAAGGTCGCGCAGGACTGGCAGGCGCCGGTGGAGCGCAACGAATTCGAGGTCGCCTGGATGGAGGTCGCGGCCGCCGCGGTCCCGGGCTGCGTGCCGCAACTGGTCGCGGTCGAGCCGGCGGCGCGACTTTTCGTGATGGCGTTCCTCGACCCGGCCCGCCACAAGCTGTGGAAGGCGCAGCTGCGCGACGGCGAGATCCATCGCGCCACGGCCGTCGCGGTCGGCGCGCGCCTGGCCCGCATCCATGCCGCGACCGCCGGGCGCGCGGACATCGCCGCGCGGTTCCGCAGCGACGCGATCTTCCATGCCATCCGCCTCGAGCCCTATCTCGAAGCGACGGCGCGCCGCCATCCCGACCTCGCCGGGCCGATGGCCGCGCTGGTCGCGCGCACGGCCGCGACCCGGCTCGCGCTGGTCCATGGCGATGTCAGCCCCAAGAACATATTGGCCGGGCCGGACGGTCCCGTGTTCCTCGACGCCGAATGCGCCTGGTACGGGGATCCGGCCTTCGATCTCGCCTTCTGCCTCAACCACCTGCTGCTGAAATGCGCCTGGCGGCCTCAGCACACCGCCCGGTATCTGGGCCTGTTCGACGCGCTGGCCGCCAGCCATCTGGCCGGCTGCGCCTGGGAGACGCCGCAGGCGCTGGAGGCCCGCGCCGCCTCGCTGCTGCCCGCGCTGTTCCTCGCACGGGTCGACGGCAAGTCGCCGGTCGAGTACATCGTCGACGAGACGCTGCGCGACGCCGTGCGCCGCGTCGCCCGGCCGCTGATCGCCGCCCCGCCGTCGCGGCTGGCGACGGTCCGCGACGCCTGGGCTGCCGAAACCTCGAGCTGGAGCCAGCCCCGCGCATGAGTTCGACACGCATCGCCCGCGTCCATGGCCGCAGGGTCTGGGATTCCCGCGGCCGTCCCACGGTCGAGGCGGAGATCGAGCTCGCCGGCGGCGCCGTCGGCCGGGCCATCGCGCCGGCCGGCGCCTCGACCGGTTCGGGCGAGGCGGTGGATCTGCGCGACGGCGGCGCGGCCTTCGGCGGCTACGACGTGACCCGCGCGGTCGCCAATGTCGGCGGCGAGATCGCGCTGGTCCTGGCCGGGATGGACGCGGCCGACCAGGCGGCGGTCGACGCCGAACTGATCGCGCTGGACGGCACGCCGACAAAGCGCCGCCTGGGCGGCAACGCGACCATCGCGGTCTCGATGGCGGTCGCGCAGGCGGCGGCGGCGCAGCGCGGCGTGCCGCTGTGGCGCCATCTGGGCGGCGATCGGCCGCGCGTGGCGCTGCCCGAAATCCAGATCATCGGCGGCGGCGCCCATGCCGCGGCGCGCGTCGACCTGCAGGATTTCCTGGTGATCGCCACCGGCGCGAACTCGGTCGGCCAGGCGCTGGACTGGACAGGCGAGGTCTATCGCGCCGCGGGCGGCCTCCTGAAGGCGCGCGGCCTGCTGCAGGGCGTCGCCGACGAGGGCGGCTGGTGGCCGGCCTTCGACTCCAACGAGGCCGCGCTGGAGACGCTCTACGCGGCGATCGAGGCGGCGGGATTCGTTCCCGGTCGCGAGATGTCGATCTCGCTCGACATCGCCGCGACCCAATTCCACCAGGACGGCGCCTATCGCCTGCGCCGCGACGACCGCACGATGGACGCGGCCGGTCTCGGCGCGCTGCTGGCGCGCTGGGCGGACACCTATCGCATCGTGGCCATCGAGGATCCGGTCGCCGAGACCGACACCGCCGGCATGGTCGCCTTCACGCGCGCGGTCGGCGCGCGCTGCCTCGTCGTGGGCGACGATTTCCTGGTCACGAACGCCGCGCGGATCCGCGCCGCCGCCGCCGCCGGGGCCTGCAACACCGCGCTGATCAAGCCGAACCAGGCCGGCACGCTGACCGAGACCAGGGCCGCGTTCGACGCCGCGCGCGCCGCCGGATGGCGGAC
>JBIKLI010000306.1:0-5332 GCA_044359885.1 Alphaproteobacteria bacterium
GAGCCAGTTGTCTGCGCTGTTCTCCCAGCGATTCGGGCTGCTGTTCCAGTCGCCCGCCGCGGCCGCATCGGCGCCGGCGAATGCGAGCAGGGCAGCCAGAAGAGCGGCGGCGACATGCATGATCCAGCCTCCATTCGCGTTCCGGCAGATCCCAGGCGACGGCACCGCGCCGGGCCGTCCGCCCCGATGCTGGAAAACGGGCGTCCATCCTGGAAATTCCATGCGGGCGAAAGGCCCCCTGCCCGCCATGGCCACAGGCGGCTTGAAGCGCGGCGCCGGGCTGGCGATAGTCCGCGCGAGACGCTGCCGGTCCAGACGGCGGCGTGCGGATCGGGGGATCAGGGGATGGCGAACGGATCGGCGGCAGCCGCCGCCGCGGTCAACGAGGCGCGGCTCTGGGACAGGCATGACGAGATGGCCCGGATCGGAGCCACGGCGGCGGGCGGCGTCGACCGCCAGGCGCTGACCGAAGAGGATGCGCGCGCGCGCGCCTTGCTGGCGCGGTGGGCCGGGGCGCGCGGCTATGCGGTCGCCTCGGACGCGATCGGGAATCTCTTCGTCCGGCGGCCAGGCACCGATCCCGCCGCGTCGCCGGTCCTGACCGGCTCGCACATGGACACGCAACCGACCGGCGGCCGGTTCGACGGCATCTACGGCGTGCTCGCCGGCCTCGAAGCGCTCGAGGCGATGGACGCGGCGGGCGTGCGCACGCGCCGGCCGATCGAGGTCGTTTCGTGGACAAACGAGGAAGGCAACCGGTTCCAGCCCGGGGCGCTGGGATCGGCGGTCTTCGCCGGCGTCTTCCCGCTCGCCGACATGCTGGCGGTGCGCGACGCCGACGGGGTCAGCGTCGCCGAAGCGATCGCTCGGACCCTGCGGCTGGCGCCGGCCGCCGATCGCGGTCCGCCCGGCTTTCGGGTCGCGTCCTATGTCGAGGCGCATATCGAGCAGGGCCCGCGTCTGGAAGCCGCCGGGCGGACGATCGGCGTGGTCACCGGCGTCCAGGGCCACCGCCGCTACGCGGTGGAGATCCTCGGCGAGGCGGCCCATGCGGCGGCGACGCCGCGGCGCGCGCGCAAGGACGCGCTGATCGCCGCGTGCAACATCGTCGCCGCGCTGTCCGAAGCCCTCGCCGATCCCGCCGACACGATCCGGCTGACCATCGGGCGCTTCCGGGTCGAGCCGGACGCGCCGGGCGTGGTGCCGTCAAGGGTCTGGTTCACGGTCAATCTCAACCATCCCGACGAGGCCGTCCTGGCGCAAAGCGCCCTGCGGCTGGAGGAGATCACGGCGACGCGCAGGGGCCCCTGCACGGCCTCGGTCGCGCGGATGACAGGACGAACGCCCGTGGCCTTTTCGCCGGCCGTGATGGACCGGATCCGGCACCACGCGGGCGCCCTCGGCCTGCCGTCCATGGACATGCTGTCCCATGCCGGCCACGACGCGATGCATGTCGCGCGGATCTGCCCGGCCGGGATGATCTTCGTCCCCTGCGCCGCGGGCGTGAGTCACAATCCGGCGGAGAGCGCCACCGCCGCCGACCTGGCCGCCGGGGCGCGCGTCCTGGCGGCGACGCTGGTCGACCTGGCGGACGCGACCTGAAGGCCTGCCCCCCGGCCGGGCGTCAGCCCCGTGCCGGCGCCAGCGCGCCGGCATGGGCATAGATCGCCGGCGCGCCGCCGGTGTTCATCAGGACGACGGTGGCGCCGCGCGGCACCGCGCCGCTTTCGACGCGGCGGAACAGGCATCGCGCGACCTTGGCGTTGTAGACGGGATCCAGAACCAGCCCATGCGCGCGCGCGACGCGGCGAACGACCGCGGCGATTTCGGGCGTTAGGATGCCGTAGCCGGGCGCGAGGACGTCGTCCTCGAGCGCGACGTCGCCGGGGACGAGCCGGGTTTCGATCTGCAGCTGCGCGGCGGCACGCGCGGCATGGATGACGATGTCGTCGGCGAGCCCGGCGGCGGGCCGCGCGATGCACACGCCATGCACCCGGGCCGGCGCGCCGAGATGCTTGAGCCCGAGCGCCAGCCCCGCCGTGGTCATGCCTGCCCCGGCGGCGACGAACACCGCCATCGCCTCGCCCCGGCCGGACGCCAGAAGCTGGCCGCGCAGCTCCTCCGCGGCATCGACATAGGCGATCGTGGCGTCGACCCCGTAATCGAGCCGCCGGTCGAGGATGGCGACGCGGCGCCCGGCGCGCGCCAGCTCGTCGCGCACTGCCTCCTCCGCCGCCAGCACCGCCGCGTCGTCGAGCCCGGAACCGACGTTGCGGACATCGGCCCCCAGGACATCGAACAGCAAACGGTTGCCCTGCGGCGGGGCGCCGGGGATCTGCGCGTCGCCGGGAACGAGCAGCACCGCGCGCATGCCGCAGCGCGCCGCCGCGGCCGCGATGTCGCGCAGCTTGTTCGACTGGTCCGCGGCATGCGCGACCAGCGTATCGATGCCGCGCGCGCGCAGCGCGCCCAGCGCGAATTCCATCAGCCGCGACTTGTTGCCTCCGACGCACAGACCGGCCAGGTCCTCGCGCTTGATCAGGAGATCGATGCCGAGTTCGGCGGACAGCGCCGGGGCCTCTTCGAGCGGCGTGGGCAGATGCACGAGGCGCACGCGCGGCTGGCGCGCGCAGATGGTCGTACCGGGCATGTCTTGCTCCGTTCTCGGGTCAGGTCGCGGCCATTGCATAGGGCAACGCCGTGGCGCGGCCTAGTCCTCGGACGCCGAAGTGGCGTCCGCACCGAGCGCCGCGAGCTGACCGTTGAGCTGGCTGACGACATCGTGGAGCTGCTCGAGCGCGTCGGGCGCCAGTTTCTCGCCGAGCTCGGCATAGACTTGGCGGATCTGTGGCGCGATGTCGGCATGCAGGCGCCGACCCTTCGCGGTCAGCTCGACCAGGACCTGGCGCCGGTCGACCTTGTTGGGCAACCGCTTGACGACACCGCCGCGGGCCATGCGGGTGACGATGCGAGACGCGCTCGCCATGGGGATGACGGCGGCCACGCCGAGCGACGTCATCTCCAGCGGGCCCCGTTCGCCCAGCACCTTGACGATGCGCCAGCTCTGGTCGGTCAGACCATGCGCGCGCAAGGCAGGCCGGAAGAACAGCCGCATCGAGTCCCGCAACCGAAGCAGTTCGATGATCAGAGACCCCTCGTAGATCCGGTCGCCGATCTCAGACGGGTCGGGCGGTGTGCCGTCCGCGCGTCGCGCCATCTCGTCCTCCCTTCCGTTTTTCGCCATCCCGGCTTCGCGGTGATCGGCGTCAGAAATCCATCGGCGTTTCAAGGAACAGCGGAAACATTTTTCGTCGTGCCGGCGCGTGCGGCGGTCTCTGCCGCCGGTCCCGGCGGCAGAAGAGATACAATTGAGAAAAAGACAGGCCGGCGGCAAGCATTCTTCTTCGGCACGGTAGTCGGGTTGCAATTTGTCCGGTTTATCTGGCGCGTGATCAGTCCAGCATTGGAACCGCTCTAAAATGTGGAGCGGAGATGGCCCGGGCAGAGCTGCGGCAAGGACTGCGCACGATGAAGTTCGAGAAGCCTTTGGGTCGGTGGCCTGCGCCGGAACCCATGGACACCGACATAGGCGTCACACTGGAACCGGGGGAAGACCACTGGAAAGAGAAGGACATTCAGCCGCGAGTTCAAACTCGAGGCGACGGGACGGGCACGGGATCGCGGCATGTCGGTTGCGCAGGCAGCGTGTGATCTTGATATCCATGCGAGCACGCTTCGCAACTGGCGGCGGCAGCAGACCGCTGGTTCGAAGAGTGCGTTCGCGGGCCGCTGGCATATGAAGCCCGAGCAGCAGGAGATCGAGCGGCCGCGCAGCGAGGTCAAGAATCTGAAGTCGGAGCGCAACATTCCGAAAAAGCCGTGACCTCCTTCTCGGAAGGGTCGACGTGAAATTCGGCTTCAAGGCGAAGCTCCAAGGGATCTGGCCGGTACGGTGGATGTGCCCGGCGCTCGTTGTCTCGCATGGCGGGTACTACGCGTGGCTGAGCCACCCGCCGAGGGACCGGGCGGTCCATGGCGGCGTGCTGGAACAGGAGATACGATCGAGCTTCGTGGTCAGCGAACGAGCCTATGGCGTCCGCCGGGTCTGGCGAGAGGTATTGGCTGCCGGTCTGGAATGCGGCCGGCAGCGGATCGAGCGTTTGATGCGAAGCCATGGTCTGCGGGCACGGCCACGTCCCCGGCGCCTACCTTCGGATACAGGGGACGCGGTCGCTGGCAGCCCTTCCGGCGAACACCCTCGACCATCTGCAGGCCGAACATCCCGGGGAGCATCCGCGTGAGGCAACCGGCACCGCGCGCCGGTCGCATCGTTCGGCAAGGCAATAAGCATATCGGGGATCTCAGCGCTGCTGCGCCATCCCTATCCGAAGGTCGAGCACGGCGTCCATGTCGGTGTCTCGTCCTGGCCCCGGACGGCCGACAACGCGATGCCCGACGGGCTGAAGGTCACGGCCAACGACGACAACGGGCTTCTGTCCGGCCTTCAGGGCCGGCCGGACGACTACGGCGACGTCATCCTGCTGACCCAGGCGGGACATGTCTCGCAAAGCCGCCCACGCCGGACGCGACCAGCGACATTCTGGAAAGCGTCACCCGAGCGACCGCGATCGAGTTGTTGCGCGACGAGATGCGCCTCGTGACCATGCAACGCGCGACCGACAGCACCGAGCTCTGCGCGGCCGAAGAGGCGTTCCACGGCGGCTCGGGCGGCGAGATCCAGACGATCCTTTCGATCGACCGGCTGCCCGTGGGCACCGGGTGCGCGGGGCCGGCGACGGCCGGCCGCCGCGACTGGCCGACGCCGGTCCTTGCGGACAGCCCGGCGCGGCCGCTCAGGCCACCCGCGACGGCCGCGGCGCCAGACCGCCGGCGCGGCAGATGAAGGCGGCGACATCCTCGACGCCCTTGCCCGCGCGCACGTTGGCGAACAGGAATGGACGCTGGCCGCGCATGCGCCTGGCATCGCGGTCCATGACCTCGAGCGAGGCGCCGACATGCGGCGCCAGATCGATCTTGTTGATCACCAGCAGATCCGATCGCGTGATGCCCGGACCGCCCTTGCGCGGGATCTTCTCGCCCGCGGCGACGTCGATCACGTAGATCGTGATGTCGGCCAGCTCCGGGGAGAAGGTCGCCGCGAGATTGTCGCCCCCCGATTCGATGAACATCAGTTCCAGGTCGGGGAAGCGCCGGTTCATCTGCTCGACCGCGGCCAGGTTGATCGACGCGTCCTCGCGGATCGCGGTATGCGGGCAGCCGCCGGTCTCGACGCCCATGATCCGCTCCGGCGCCAGAGCGCCCGAGCGGGTCA
>JBIKLI010000043.1:0-18080 GCA_044359885.1 Alphaproteobacteria bacterium
GCGAGGCATGTCCCTGGTCTCCCGGTCGTGGGTCAGTCGAGCTGCATCAGCAGCCCCTTGAGATAGGCGCTCTCGGGCAGAAGTGGATGGACCGGATGATCCATCCCCGCACCGGTGACGGCCAGCACGCGCCCGGCGCGGCGCGCATCCGCCACGCCGCGCGCCACCTCGGCGGCGAAGGCGACCGCATCCACATGATGCGAACACGACGCCGCGAACAGGAACCCGCCCGGGGCCGCGAGGGCCGCCGACAGCCGGGCCAGCTTGCGATAGCCGCGCAGGCCCGCGCCCAGATCCTTGCGCGACTTGACGAAGGCGGGCGGGTCGGCGACGACGATGTCGAAACGCTCTCCAGCCGTGCCGAGACGCTCGAGTTCCGCGAACGCCTCCCCGCGCCGCGCCTCGCAGCGCGCCGCGACGCCGTTGCGCCGCGCCGCCGCCAGCGCCAGTTCGAGCGCGGCCTCGGAGCGATCGAGCAGCAGCACCTGGCGCGCGCCGCGGACCGCGGCGAGGACGCCGAAGCCGCCCGCGTAGCTGTAGGCGTCGAGAACGCGCGCGCCCGCCGCGAGCGACGCGACCCGCGCGCGATTCTCGCGCTGGTCGAAAAACCAGCCGGTCTTCTGGCCGGCGCCCGGATCGGCGAAGAAGACGGCGTCGTTCTCGACGATCTCGACCGGGCCGCCACCGCCGGGACCGGCCTCCTCGACCGCCAGCGCCAGACCTTCCAGCGCCCGCGACGGCGAATCGTTGCGCAGCACGATGCGCGATGGCCCCAGCACCGCCGTCAGCGCCGCCAGCAATTCCCCGCGCAGGCGCTCGGCGGTCGCGGTGTTGAGCTGCACGCCGAGGACACCGCCGCAGCGATCGACCACGATGCCGGGCAGACCGTCGGCCTCCGCATGGACCAGCCGGTAGAAGCCGCCGGGATAGAGCCGCTCGCGCAGCGCCAGCGCGGCAGCGAGGCGACCCGCGAGGAATTGCCGGCCGACCACGGTGGCCGGGTCGTGCGCCAGCACGCGCGCGGCGATCAGCGTATGCGGGTTGAAGCCGGCGACACCGAGGAACTCGCCCGTCGCGGACGCCAGCCGCACCAGCCCGCCGGGCGGCAGCGCGCGGGCGCCGGCGTCCATCGCGACCTCGTTCGAGAAGACCCAGGGGTGGCCGCCGCGCACGCGCTTGTGCCGCCCGGGCAGCAGGCGCAGTTCCGGCATCGCGATCGCGTCATCCATCGCCGCTTGTTGCGCCACCGGCGCGCCAAGGTCAATCGCCGGCGACATCGCCCTCGCGGCGCGGGTCGGCGCCGCCCGACAGCCGCCGCGCGTCGCCGTCGCGGCCGACGGCGATGCCCTGCAGGCCGCTGACGAGGTCGCTCTCGACGGGATCGTGGCCGAGCGCGCGCAGGTCGCCGGCCAGCGCCGCCAACGGCGATCCGCGCTCGAGTTCCAAGGAGCCGCCCAGGGTGACATGGCGGGGCGCTGCGATCGCCTGCTGGATGTCGAGGGCCCCGTCGAGATGGGCGACCAGGGTCTGCAGCACATAGGGAATGATCCGCGCGCCGCCCGGCGACCCCAGCACCAGCAGCAGGCCGCCATCCGCCTCGGTCACGATCGTCGGGGCCATCGATGAACGCGGCCGCTTGCCGCCCTCGGCCGCGTTGGCGACCACCCGCTCCCCGTCCATCGGGTCGAAGGCGAAGTCGGTCAGCTGGTTGTTGAGCAGGAAGCCGCGCACGAAGACGCGGGCGCCGAAGGCGTTCTCGATCGTCGTCGTCATGGCGACCGCGTTGCCCGAGCCGTCCACCACGCTGATATGCGAGGTCGCCGGGATCTCGGCCGTGTTGTCGGCCAGGGTCGGCGGGAAGATCTCCAGGCGCGCCGCCCGCGGTGCGCCGGGCAGCGCCTGCGGCAGCCGGCGGCCGGGATCGATCAGCAGCGACCGTGCGGCGAGATACCCGGGCTCGAGCAGCCCCGCGACCGGGACCGGGACGCGGTCGGGGTCGCCGACGAAGCGGTTGCGGTCGGCGAAGGCCAGCCGGGTCGCCTCGGTGATCAGGTGAATCGCGCCGGCCGTTCCGGGCGCAAGCGACGCGGGGTCGAAGCGCTCCAGCATCGCCAGGGCCTGGATCATGGCGATGCCGCCCGAGGAGGGTGGCCCCATCCCGCAGACCTGACGGGTCCGATAGGCGCCGCAGACAGGCTCGCGCCGCACCGGCCGGTAGGACGCGAGATCCGCCAGCGTCAGCCGGCCGCCGCGCAGGCCGGTGGTCTCGACCGCGGCGACGATGTCGCGGGCGACCGGCCCGGCATAGAACGCGTCGGCTCCGCCATTGGCGATCTGGCGCAGCGTTTCGGCAAGCGGATCGTTCACCAGCCGGCTGCCGGCGGCGAGCGGGTTGCCGTCGCGATCGAAGAAATAGGCACGCGTCGCCGCGAATTCGCGGAGCTGCGGCGTGTCGGCGATCTGGCGATGCAGGCGCGGACCGACCGGGAAACCATCATGGGCCAGCGCGATCGCCGGCTCGAAGTTGCGCGCCCAGGGCAGCCGCCCATGCTCCCGGTGCGCCATCTCCAGCATCCGCAGCAGGCCCGGCACGCCGACCGCGTGGCCACCGACCGCTGCACGCGCGAAGGGCAGCGGCTTGCCGTCCTCGCCGAGGAACCAGGTCGGCGACATCGCGGCCGGCGCGGTCTCGCGCCCGTCATAGGTCACGATGCGCCGCGAGGTCGCGTCGTAATGGACCAGGAACGCCCCGCCACCGATCCCCGAGGATTGCGGCTCGACCAGGTTCAGCACCATCTGGACCGCGATCGCCGCATCGAGGGCGCTGCCGCCCTGGCGCAGGATCTCGCGCCCCGCGGAGACCGCCAGCGGATGGGCGGCGGCGACCATGTGCCGGGCGGCGACGGTCGCCCGCCGGACGCCGCCATTCGTCGCCTCGGGCGACGGCGATGCGGACTGGGCACTCGCCCCCGGGCAGAGCGCGGCCGTCATCAGCAGCGCCATGCCGAGCCCCATGAGGCGCCCTGCAACCGATGAGATCGTCGCCGTCATTCCTGCCGTTCCCCGCCGGCGCCGCATCACGCGGCCCGCCCTGCCCCCGGCCCCGTCATGGGCCTTGCGGGCGAACGATACCAGACCACGCGCCGGTGCAGCCAGGGCCCCGGACGCAGGCCTTGGGACGCGCAGCGGCACAGCGGGGCCATTTGACTTGGCCGCCCCCGGGCCGATATAAGCCGCCGACCTTTCGAGACACCCGCATCGCGCGGCCAACGACCGGAGCCAAGACCTTGTCCAAGCGCACGTATCAACCCAGCAAGCTGGTCCGCAAGCGCCGCCATGGTTTCCGTTCGCGTATGGAGACCGTCGGAGGCCGCCGCGTCATTGCCCGCCGTCGCGCCAAGGGCCGCAAGCGGCTCTCGGCCTGACCCGCGCGGCCTCGCGCATCGCCCTGCCACGACGCGCCGGACGGCGCCGATGACCGGGCCGCGGATCGACCGGCTGACCAGACGGCCCGAGTTTCTTGCCGTCGCGGCGTCGGGGCTGCGCTATGCCACCTCCAGCGTCGTCGTGCAGGCGCTGCCGCCAGCCGGTTCGCCGGCGCCGCCGCGTGCCTCGGCGCGTTTCGGGTTCACGGCCACTCGGAAGCTCGGCGGCGCGGTCATCCGCAACCGTGCCCGGCGACGTCTCAAGGCCGCGGCGGCGCTGCTTGCCCCGGACCATGCGCGCGCCGGCACCGACTATGTCTTCGTCGCTCGCGGCGGCGCCCTGGACCGGCCCTGGCAGGATCTGCTCCGCGATGTCGCGCAGGCCATGGACCGCGCACCGTCGACCCGGCGCCAACGCCGATGAACGCCGTCGTCGCCCTGGCTCTGAAGGGGCTGATCCACGGTTATCGCTATGTGATCGCGCCGCTGATCGGTCCGTCCTGCCGGTTTGCGCCCAGTTGCTCGGCCTACGCGCTCGAGGCGATCTCCCGGCACGGACCGTGGGGCGGCAGCTGGCTTGCCCTGAAGCGTCTGGGCCGCTGCCACCCCTGGCATCCCGGTGGCTTCGACCCCGTTCCCCCGCCGCGCGGCCTCGCGGCGCCCGTCGGCAACGACATCAGATTTTGAAATCCAGGCGATGCTCAAAGACGACAACCAGAAGAACCTGATCCTCGCGATCGTCATTTCGGTGGCGATCGTGCTCGGCTGGCAGTTTCTGTTCGAAGGCCCCCGCCTGGAGCGCGAACGCGCGGCGCGCCAGCAGCAGACCGCCGAGCAGGCCCAGTCCGGCGGCACGGCCGGGCCGTCGGCGCTGCCGGCGCCGTTGCAGCCGGGAAGCGGGGCGGCGCCGGTCGGCGCGCTGCCCGTCGTGCCCGGTGCGGAGCGCGCCGCGGCACTGGCGCAGAGCCCGCGCATCCGGATCGAATCGGGTGCGGTGCGCGGGTCGATCCGGCTGGCCGGAGCCCAGATCGACGATCTGCGGCTGGTGCGCTACCGGGACTCCGTGTCGCCGGACAGCGCCCTGATCACGGTCCTGTCGCCGCAGAACGCCGCCGATCCGTATTTCGCCGATTTCGGGTGGGTCGCGGCCACGCCAGGCACAGCCCTGGCCCTGCCCGATTCGCAGACGCCCTGGGTCGCCGATCGCGACCAGCTGGCGCCGGGCGGCGCGGTGACGCTGACCTGGAACAACGGCGCCGGGCTGCGGTTCGAGCGGCGCATCGCGCTGGACGACGACTTCATGTTCGAGATCGTCGATCGCGTGTTCAACGATGGCTCGGCGCCGGTCCAGATCCAGCCCTATGGACGCATCCAGCGGGTCGGCACGCCCAAGACGCTCGGCTTCTTCATCCTGCACGAAGGACCGATCGGGGTCTTCAACGGGGTCCTCAACGAGCCGAGCTACGACGACGTCAGGAAGAAGCGCGAGATCCGCAACGCCTCGACCGGCGGCTGGCTCGGGATCACCGACAAGTACTGGCTGGTGGCGCTGGTGCCCGACCAGCGGGCGGACAAGCAGGCCCGCTTCGTCCACACGACCGTCCAGGGGCGCGACGCCTATCAGGCCGACTACCTCACCGGCGCGCTGACCGTCGCGCCGGGCGATTCGGCGACGACCACCAACCGCCTCTTCGCCGGCGCCAAGGAAGTGCGCCTGCTCGACGCCTACGAAGAGCGCTTCGGCATCGCACGCTTCGACCGCGCGGTCGATTTCGGCTGGTTCTACTGGCTGACCAAGCCGATCTTCTATGTCCTCGACTTCTTCTACCGCTGGCTCGGCAATTTCGGGCTCGCGATCCTGCTGCTGACGCTGTGCGTCAAGGCGCTCTTCTTCCCGCTGGCGAACAAGTCCTACCGCGCCATGAGCAAGATGAAGCTGCTGCAGCCCGAGATCGAGAAGCTCAAGCAGATCCACGGCGACGACCGGCAGAAGATGTCCCAGGCGATGATGGAACTCTATCGCAAGTCGGGCGCCAACCCGCTCGCGGGCTGCCTGCCGGTCATCATCCAGATCCCGGTCTTCTTCGCGCTCTACAAGGTGCTGTTCGTCACCATCGAGATGCGGCACGCCCCGTTCTACGGCTGGATCAAGGATCTCTCCGCAAGCGATCCGACCTCGGTGTTCAACCTCTTCGGGCTGATGCCCTGGTCGCCGCCCGAGATCTGGCTGCTCGGCGCCACGCTGGGCGCCTGGCCCCTGATCATGGGCCTGACGATGTTCCTGCAGCAGAAGCTGAACCCGGCGCCGCCCGATCCGATCCAGGCCAAGATCTTCATGTTCCTGCCGATCCTCTTCACCTTCATGCTGGCCGCATTCCCGGCCGGGCTGGTCATCTACTGGGCGTGGAACAACATCCTCTCGGTGGCGCAGCAATGGGTGATCATGCGCCAGACGGCGAAGGAACACGGCGCTTGACCGACGCCCCGGCGCTCGAGGCCGGGCGCCTGCTCTTCGCCGCCCCGTGCCGGTTCTTCCACGCCGCGCAACGCGCCAGCGACCTGCCGGCGCGGCGCGCGGCCGAGATCGCCTTCGCCGGGCGCTCGAATGTCGGCAAGTCCAGCCTGCTCAACGCCCTGACCGGGCAGAAGGCGCTGGCGCGCACGTCGAAGCAGCCCGGCCGCACGCAACAACTCAACTTCTTCGAACTCGGGCCCGATTCCGGCGGCCGGCGCCTGGTTCTGGTCGACATGCCCGGCTACGGCTTCGCGCGGGTGTCGGCGGGTCTGCTGCAGCAATGGTCGGCGCTGATCCGGTCCTATCTGCGCGGCCGCGCCGCGCTGGCACGCGTCCTGGTGCTGATCGACGCGCGGCAGGGACCCAAGCCGAACGACCGTGAACTCTTCGATCTGCTCGACGCGGCGGCGCTGAGCTGGCAGGTCGTCCTGACGAAATGCGACGCGCTGCCGCCCGCGGCGCTCGCGCGGCGGCAGGCCGAGATGGCGACGGAGATCGCGCGCCATCCCGCCGGACATCCCGAAATCCATGCCACCAGCGCCGAGACCGGCGCCGGCATTCCCGAACTGCGCGCCGCGCTGGCGGGGCTCGCGACCATCGGCTAAACAGCGATCGGTTCGACGAGGAAAAGCGCATGACCGATCCAGCCAGGACATCCGTCGGCGTCGCCCCGGAGGCGATCGCCAAGAGCCGCGTTCTCGCCGAGGCGCTGCCCTTCATGCGCCGCTACGCGGGCCGGACCGTGGTCGTGAAATACGGCGGCCATGCGATGGGCAACGAGGGGGCGGCGAGCGAATTCGCGCGCGACATCGTTCTGCTGAAGCAGGTCGGCATCAATCCGATCGTCGTGCATGGCGGCGGCCCGCAGATCGCGCAGATGCTCGAGCGGCTCGCGATCAAATCCAGCTTCGTCGACGGTCTGCGGGTCACCGACGAGAAGGCCATCGAAGTGGTCGAGATGGTGCTGGCCGGCTCGATCAACAAGCATCTCGCCGCGGCGATCAACCGCGCCGGGGGCACGGCGATCGGCCTGTCCGGACGCGACGGCCGACTGATCCGCGCGCGGCGCGCCGTGCGTACGCGCCGCGACCCCGCGACCGGCGCCGAAACCGCGGTCGATCTGGGTTTCGTCGGCGAGCCCGAGGAGGTCAACGCGGCACTGCTCGCGACGCTCGCCGGCGCCGACATCATCCCGGTGATCGCGCCGGTCGGCTTCGGCGACGGCGGCGAGACCTACAACATCAACGCCGACACCGCCGCCGGCGCCGTCGCCGGCGCCGTGCGCGCCGCGCGGCTGCTGATGATGACCGACGTGGTCGGCGTCCTCGGCCGCGACAAGGCGCTGCTGCAGCACCTGACCCCGCAGCGCGTGCACGAGCTGATCGCCGACGGCACGATCTCCGGGGGCATGATCCCGAAGGTGGAGACGTGCCTCTACGCGGTCGAGCGGGGCGTCGAGGGTGCGGTCATCCTCGACGGTCGCCTGTCGCACGCGATCCTGCTCGAACTCTTCACCGACGGGGGGGTGGGGACCCTGATTGGACGATCCGATTCGGCATCGGCTTGAGCTGGGAATCGAAGGCGCCGAAGAACTCGAGATGCCAGGTCATCTCGTCCGGGGTCATCGGCCAGTCGCCGTTGCGCGGCCCCAGCGCCTGGCGCGGCGATAGACCGGCCATGCGCAGCTGAAGCTGGTGGGCCAGCCGCGGCCCCAGCTTCGCCCGCCATGCCAGCGCGACGACGCCCTTGGCGCTGCGGCTGCTGATGATCTTGTCGACCAGCTCCGGCTCGATCCCGGCGAGCGCCGCGATCGCGCCCCGCACGAAGGGCCGGTCGCCCTTGTCGAGCCCGGCGGCGACAGCCTCCTCGTCGAGCTTGCCCTGGCGACGCAGCCGCTTGATCCGCTCCTCGGTCAACTCGTTCTCGTCGCCGATATGGGCCGCCTCTTCCCGCTCCTGCTCTACGGCGCGGTCGCTCATCGCCTGCGCGATCGCCGCACGCGTGCGCTCGTCCAGGTCGTCGCGGCTGGCGAGCCGCGACAGGAAGATCTGCCGCACGAAGGTCGCCAGCCGTCGCAGCAGCCGCTGCGGCAGCGACGGGCGGTCGACCAGCGGTCCGTGCCATTCGGGGTAGGCGGGCGCACGATCGACGATGGCATCGAGCGTGTCCTCGCGGATCTGGGCGCTGGGGTTGCTGAGCAGCGTCGCGACCGCGGCGGATTCGTCGCTCTGGGCGATGGCGTCGGCGACGCGGGGCGAGACGCGCTGGCGGCCGGCGATCGCGGCGATCGCGCCGTTGGCGTGGCGGCCGGTGATGATCTGAAGCAGATCGTTCTCGTGCAGCAGCGGCGAGAAGCGCAGCACCGGTTCGGCGACCACGAGGAAGCCGTCCGTCGCCAGCAGCCGCACGATCGAGGGCGGCGCGCAGTCGAGATTCTTGATCGCCTCCGAGAGCGCGGCGCGCACCCGCTCCGCCTCGTCGCGCGCCAGGATCTCGATCAGCTCGATGACGCGTTCGCGCAGCTTGGCGCGGGCCACCTCGGAGAGCCCGGGCAGCAGATGGGCGAGCTTGGCGCCCAGATCGCCGCGCACGTCCTCGCTGCGGTCCTCGACCAGCAGCGCGTCGGCGCGCCAGGGCGTCGACGGGTTGCTCGCCACCTGGCGCCGGACCTCGGGGGCGGCGTCGGACGCCAGGTAGTAGAGCAGTTCGGGCTGCGCATCGGTGCGGCGCGCGACGCGCAGCCGGTCCTCGATACTGGTCGAGCGCGCGGCAAGCTTGTCGTCTTCGCTGGTCATGGCTGCGTCGCGCGGTCGGATACCACGGCTCTCCCCTTCCCGGCGCGCTTGGCGCCATACATGGCCGTGTCGGCCCGCTCGATCAGTTCGTCGATCGACTCCGCGGCCGCCGGATCCACGACGGCGATGCCGATCGAGAAGCCCAGCGGCCTGTCGGGCGACCCCGAGAACTCCGCGAGATCGGCTGTCATCCGCAGCAGTTCCTGCCCCTTCTTGCGCGCCCCGTCGTCATCGGCCTCGTCGAGCCAGACGGCGAACTCGTCGCCGCCCAGCCGCGCGACGAGGTCGCTGACGCGCACGATGCGGCGCAGGCGCTCGGCGATCCGCCGCAGCACCGCGTCGCCCATCGCATGGCCATGGGCGTCGTTGACGGGCTTGAAGTTGTCGACGTCGATGTAGACCAGCGAAGACGGGCGTGCGCTGCGCCGCGCCGCGCCCAGCCGGATCCGGATCTCCTCGACGAAGGCGCGCCGGTTGAGCAGGCCGGTCAGGGGATCGGTGCGCGCCTGGCGTTCCAGTTCCTGCTGGCCGTCCAGCTGGGCGAGCGCCAGGCCGAACTGCGCGGCGATGCGCGCGAACAGGATCGCGTCGCGCTCCGCCCAGGCGGCGTCGCCATCGGCACGCCACAGCGCGAGCATGCCGTTCACGCGATGGTGGAAGACGGTGGACATGCGCAGCTGTCGTCCGCTCTCGTCGTGGCGCGGCGCGGGGTCGGCGTCGGCCGCCTCGTCGCGCATGCCGACCACGAAGCTCTCCGGGATGGGCGCGCCGCACGCGACCGCCACCGCCAGACCCTGGCTGCCCCGGCGCCACAGCGCCCCGCCCGCGGCCCCGATCGCATGCACGCAGGCGCGCAGCGCCGAGGCGAGTCCCGCGTCGGCGTCGTCGGCGTCGACAAGCATGCGCAGCACATGGGCAAGCAGCCGGTCGCGGGTCTCGTTGTCGGCCAGCTCGTTCTCCCGCTGGTTGACCTCGGTGATGTCGCGTGCCACGCCACGCGCTCCGCTCCACCGGCCGGCGGAATCGAACAGAGGCAGGCTGGAGATCGACACCAGCGCGGGTTCGCCGTCCGCGGCGGTCAGCCAGAACGGCGCGTCCTCCACCCGCTCGCGCGACGCGAAGGGCGAGGACGCACTCCCGGGCTCGGCATCCGCCAGCGGCAGCATCGCATCGGCGCGTTGACCGATCAGGTCGCGGACGGCATAGCCGAGGGCACCGCGCGGCGAGACGAAGACGAACACGCCCTCGGCGTCGACCTCCCAGGCGAAGTCGCTGGAGATGTCGACCAGATCCTTGTACCGCTTACGCGATTCCGCCAGCGCGTCGTTCAGGTTGTCGGTCAGGGAGCGATCGCGCGCCAGCACCAGCACGCCGTCGGACATCGGGATCAGCGCCACTTCCAGGCGCTTGACCGCGCCGCTGCCGGTCTCCATGGCGTCGAAGCGCGGAAAGGCGCCGATGGCCGTGGCCAGGCCACGCAGGCCGCCGGGCAGGGCTTCCAGCGCGTCGAGCAGCGGCGGCGCGTCGTCGTTCATGTCGAGGACGCGGCCCTGGACATCGATGAACGCCGCCGGCCCCGGGAAGCGGTTGCACAATTCCGTATAGCGCGCCTGAACCATGACGCGCTGTCCATGGGCCGGCAGCGGCGGGCGGCGTTGCTTGCGGGACATCGGAGCCTGTTCGGGCGCGGAAATCACGTGCTCCTGTATCACGCGCAGGAGTTACGCGGGATCCGGTTAAAAAATCATTAAACCACGCCGCCCAGGCCCGATCCCGATGGGCGAACGCGTTGACTTCCACGGGGGTTCGCGACCATCTTCGCCACCTTCCGCCCCCTCGCCTCCGGACATGCCGCCATGGATCTCGCCCGTCTCCAGCCGACCATCGAAAATGCCTGGGAAAACAGGGACAAGATCAATTCCGGCACGACCGGCGAGGTGCGCGCGGCCGTCGACGCCGCGCTCGCCGCCCTCGACGCCGGCACCGCCAGGGTCGCCGAAAAGGGCAGCTCGGGCTGGGTCGTCAACCAATGGCTGAAGAAGGCCGTCCTGCTCTCGTTCCGGCTCAACGATTCGGCGCCTGTGCCGGGGGGGCCCGGCGGGGCAGCCTGGTTCGACAAGGTCCCGTCCAAATTCCTCGGCTGGGACGAAAGCCGGTTCAAGGAAGCGGGGTTCCGCGCCGTCCCGGGCTGCGTCGTCCGGCAATCCGCCTATGTCGCCCCTGGCGTGGTGCTGATGCCCTCCTTCGTCAACATCGGCGCCTATGTCGATTCGGGCACGATGATCGACACCTGGGCGACCGTCGGATCCTGCGCCCAGATCGGGAAGAACTGCCACATTTCCGGCGGCGCCGGGATCGGCGGGGTGCTGGAGCCGCTGCAGGCCGACCCGGTCCGGATCGAGGACGACTGCTTCGTCGGCGCGCGCAGCGAGGTCGCCGAGGGCGTGATCGTCGAGACCGGCTCGGTGCTGTCGATGGGCGTCTATATCGGCGCCTCGACCCGCATCGTCGACCGCCAGACCGGCGAGATCCATATGGGCCGCGTGCCCGCCTATTCGGTCGTCGTGCCCGGGGCCATGCCCGGCAAGCCGCTGCCCGACGGCAGCCCGGGGCCCAGCACCTATTGCGCGGTCATCGTGAAGCGCGTCGACGCCAGGACCCGCTCCAAGACGTCGATCAACGAATTGCTGCGCGGCTGAGCCCGGCCGCGACGCGATGTCCGCGGTCGACCCCGTCGCGCTGGCACAGGCGCTGATCCGCCGGCCCTCGGTCACGCCGCGCGACGAGGGCGCGCTGGGCGTGCTGGAGGCGGCACTGGCGCCGTTGGGCTTCCGCTGCGAGCGCATGCCTTTCTCCCAGCCGGGAACGCCCGACATCGACAATCTCTACGCCCGCCATGGCGCGGCCGGTCCGCATTTCTGCTTCGCCGGCCATAGCGACGTGGTGCCGGTCGGCGACCTGAACGGCTGGTCGATCGCGCCCTTCGCCGGCGAGGTCCATGGCGGAACGCTCTACGGACGCGGGGCGGCCGACATGAAAGGCGCGATCGCCGCCTTCGTCGCGGCAGCCCAGCGTTTCCTCGACGCCCGCGGTCCCGGCTTCGGCGGCTCGATCAGCCTGCTGATCACCGGCGACGAGGAAGGGCCGTCGATCAATGGGACGCGCAAGATGCTGGACAAGCTGGCCGCGCGCGGCGAGACGATCGACGCCTGCATCGTCGGCGAACCGACTTCGGAGACCGTGCTCGGCGACATGGCCAAGATCGGCCGCCGCGGCAGCATGAACGTCACGGTCGAGGTCACCGGCGTCCAGGGCCATGTCGGCTACCCGCATCTGGCCGACAATCCGATCCATACGCTGCTGCGGATGCTGACGGCCCTGACCGCCGAACCGCTGGACCAGGGCAACGCCGATTTCCAGCCCTCGAGCCTGCAGGTCACGACCGTCGATGTCGGCAACCCGGCGACCAACGTGATCCCGTCCCGCGCCCGGGCGCGCTTCAACATCCGCTTCAACGACATTCATGGTTCCGCCTCGCTGGAGGCCTGGATCCGCCGGACGCTCGACGCGGTGGGGGGACGCTACGCCCTCGCGGTGGAGGTCTCGGGCGAATCCTTCCTCACCCCGCGCGGCAGGCTGAGCGAGATCCTGGTCGCGGCGATCACGGAGGTCACGGGCCGCACCCCGGCGCTCAGCACCACCGGCGGCACGTCCGACGCGCGCTTCATCGCGCGCCACGCCCCGGTGATCGATTTCGGCCTGGTCGGCCGGACGATGCACAAGATCGACGAGCGCGCCCCGGTCGCGGACATCCAGGCGCTGTCGCGCATCTACGAGGCGGTTCTCGAACGCTTCTTCGCGCCCCCGTCATGAGACCGCTCGCGGAGGCGGCGACCGCGCTCTACGGCGCCTGGCGCCTCGCCTGCCGCGACCCGGGAGGCCTGCGCTACATGGACACCAGCATGGCCGGCGCGCGGCGCTCCTTCCGCGCCGCGCTGTTCGCCCTGCCGGCAGCCATCCCGCTGATGCTGATGCGCCTGGCCTACTACCCGCCGCGCGCCGACACCGCGCGCGTCGTCGTCGTCGAGATCATCGCCTACGCGATCGGATGGACCGCCTTCCCGGTGGTCGCCCATGCCGCGGCGCGCGTCGCCGAGCGCGCGCATCGCTACGCGATGATGGTCGCGGCGTACAACTGGATCAGCCTGGCGCAGATCCTGGTGCTGCTGGTCGTCACGCCGATCACGCTGTCGGGGATGCTGCCCTCGCCGCTCGATTCGATGATCGAAGTCGCGCTTCGCCTCGCGCTGCTCGCCTATCTGGCTTTCACGATCCGGGTGGCGCTCGACCTGTCGTGGGGAGCGGCGATCGGGCTGGCGCTGGTCGAGTTCATGCTGGGCCTGTCGATCTTCCGCACCGTGCTCGCGCTCGAGGACGCCTGGCCGCTGCCGCCGGGCGCGGTCTGAGCCGGTCAGTAGCCGACCTCGACCAGATAAAGCCCCTCCGGCGGCGCGGTCGGTCCCGCGGCGCGCCGGTCGCGCGCGGCCAGCGCCGCCGCGACGTCGGCGCGGCGCCACCGGCCCAGCCCGACTTCGGCCAGCGTGCCGACCATGTTGCGCACCTGATGATGAAGGAAGGACCGCGCGCGCGCATCGACATGGATCTCGGCGCCGGCGCGGCGCACGGACAGAAGGTCCAGTGTCTTCACGGGGCTCTTCGCCTGGCAGATCGAGGCGCGGAACGAGGTGAAGTCGTGATGGCCGACCAGCGCCTGCGCGGCGTCTTGCATCGCCTCGGCGTCGAGCGGCCGCGACACCGCCCAGACCCGGCCCGCGTCGATCGACGGCGGTGCGCGCCGGTCCAGGATGCGGAAGAGATAGCGGCGCCGCGTCGCCGACAGCCGGGCGTGGAAATCGTCCGGCACCAGGGCCGCGGCCAGCGCCACGACCGGGTCGGGCCGCAGATGGTAGTTCAGCGCGTCGCAGATCTTCTCCGGCCGCCAGTCGCGCGCCAGGTCGAAATGCACGACCTGGCCCAGCGCATGGACCCCGGCATCGGTGCGCCCCGCGGCCACGGTCGCCGGCGCCTCGCCGGTGAATTTCGCCAGCGCCGCTTCCAGCGCCGCCTGGACCGACGGGCCGCTCGACTGGCGCTGCCAGCCCACGAAGGGCCCGCCATCGTATTCGAGCGTCAGGCGGTAGCGCGGCATGCCGGCGGCCGCCGTCAGCCGAGCCGGGTGCCCGCCGGCACCGGGCGGCCGCGCAGGAAGGCCTCGGCGTCCATCGCCGCGCGGCCGGCGCGCTGGACGACGCGCAGGCGCAGCGCCGCCTCGCCGCAGGCGACGGTCAGGCGATCGTCGAGCGTCGTGCCGGGTGTGCCGGCGCCCGCGACCGGATCGGCGACCAGGACGCGCAGACGCTCGCCGCCGAATTCGAAGAAGGCGCCGGGCACCGGGTTGAATCCCCGCACCGCGCGCGCCAGTTCGCAAGCCGGCCGCGACCAGTCCAGCCGCGCCTCGTCCTTCGCGATCTTCGCGGCATAGGTCACGCCGGTCGCCGGCTGCGGCGTCGCGGGCAGATCGCCGGATGCGAGCCGCGCCAGCGCCACGACGATCAGCCGCGCGCCGAGTTCGGCCAGCGCGTCGTGCAAGAGGCCTGCGGTCATGTCCGGCGCGATCGGCAGCGCGCCGCGAAGCAGCATCGGCCCGGTGTCGAGCCCCTCGTCCATGCGCATGATGGTGATGCCGGTCTCGCGATCGCCGGCCAGGATCGCGCGCTGGATCGGCGCCGCCCCGCGCCAGCGCGGCAGCAGCGAGGCATGGATGTTGAGGCAACCCAGACGGGGCGCCGCCAGGACCGGCCGCGGCAGGATCAGGCCGTAGGCGGCGACCACCGCCACGTCGGCGTCCAGCGCGGCGAAGGCCGCCTGCTCGGCCGGATCACGCAGCCCCGCCGGGGTGCGGACCGGGTAGCCGCGCTCGGCCGCCAGGGCGTGCACCGCCGAGGGCATCGCGCGCTGGCCGCGCCCGGCGGGGCGCGGCGGCTGGGAGTAGACGCACGCGATCGCGTGACCGGCCTCGGCCAGCGCGGCCAGGGCGCGCGCCGCGAAGGGCGGCGTGCCCATGAAGACGAGCCGCATCTCAGCCCGTCTGCCGCTCGGCGCGTTCCGCGGCCTTGGACTTCTTCGTCTTCTGCAGCTTGCGCAGGATCATGCCGCGGCGCAGCGCCGAGATGCGGTCGACGAACAGCGTGCCTTCCAGATGGTCCATCTCGTGCTGGACGCAGACCGCCAGCAGACCGTCCGCAGCCAGTTCGCGCGCCGTCCCGGTCTCGTCGAGGAAGCGCACCCGCACTTCCCGCGGCCGCGTCACCTCGGCGTAGTGCTCCGGCAGCGACAGGCAGCCCTCCTCGTAGGGCCCGAGCGCTTCGGACGCCCAGACGATCTCCGGATTGACCATGCGCAGCGGCGCGCGCGCGCCATCCTTCTGCCCGACATCGAGCACGATCACGCGCAGCGCCTCGCCGACCTGCGGCGCCGCAAGGCCGATGCCCGGCGCCGCGTACATCGTCTCCAGCATGTCGTCCATCAGCCGGCGGATGCGGTCGTCCACCGCCATGACCGGCCGCGCCTTCGTCTTCAGCCGCGGATCCGGCGCGACCAATATCTCGAGAATCGCCATGCCCTGTAACTAGTCACCCCCGTCCCCCCGGTCAACCGACGCCCAAGGGGTCAAGGGGCCTGACCAAGGGGTCATGCCCCTTCGCCCCCGGCCCGCCCCCTTCGGCCCGCTCTCCCTCCTTCGGGCCCGAACCGGGGAAAGAGCGGTCCGGCGGTGGGTGACGTCGCGCGTGCGGCGCCGCTTTACAGAGCGGCGCCGGGGCTTCACCTTGCGGCGATCCTGGGGGGATTTCGCATGACCGGACTTCAGACGCCTTTCGTCACCGCCGCCACCGCGGACATCCTGGCCCGCGCCCGCTCGGCGCCGCCATTCGACTACACGACGATGTCCATGCCCGACGCGCGCGCCCTGTTCGACCGGAACAACGCCTACTGGAACCGGATCGACGTGCCGCTCGGCGAGGTCCGGCAGATCGCGATCCCCGGCCCCGCGGGCGCGCTGCGCGCCCGGTTCTATCGCCGCGACGCCGCCGCTAAGGCCACCCCGGTCCTGCTCTATGTGCATGGTGGCGGCTGGACCTTCGGCAATGTCGATTCGCACGACCGCTGCATGCGCCTGCTGGCCGCCGGCAGCGGGGCGACCGTGATCGGGTTCGATTACCGCCTCGCCCCCGAGCATCCCTTCCCGGCCGCGCTCGACGACACGCGGGCCGCGCTGGCCTGGATCCGCCGCGAGGGCGCGGCGCTCGGCCTCGATGCCGCACGTCTCGCCATCGGCGGCGACTCGGCCGGCGCCAACATCGCGCTGGCGGCGCTGGTGGCGGAACGCGACGCGGGCGCGCCGCCGCTGGCCGGGGCGACGCTGTTCTACGGCTGCTACGCGCCGGTCCACGACACCGCCAGCCACCGGCGCTTCGGCGGCGGCGACTACCTGCTCACAACCGCCCGGATGCGATGGTTCTGGCGAAACTATCTGGGCGCGCTTCCCGAGGACACCGCGACGCTGGCGGCACCGTTGCGCGCCGATCTGCACGGCCTGCCGCGGCTTTTCCTCAACGCGGCCGGTCTGGATCCGCTGCTCGACGACACGATCCTGCTCGCGGACCGTCTGGCCCATGCCGGCACGGCCTACGAGCTGGATCTCATCCCCGGCACCCTCCATGGCTGCATGCAGCAGACGTCCGAGGAACCCGCGGCCGCATCCGGGCTGACGCGCGCCGCCGCCTATCTGGCCGCCGTGCTGGCGCGCTGACCAGATCGTCCGGCCACACCTGACACGGAGCTTGCGAGCGATGGCGCCCAACCGGATCGGCATCATCTCGATGTTCTATGCCCGGCCCTTCGGGACGATGAACCTCGCCATGCTGCCGCGCATGAAGGCGGCCGGCATGGATTTCCTCGAGTTGCTGGTGCCCGAGCCGGGCGAGCTCGACGCCGCCGCGACGCGCGCCGCGCTGGCGGCGTCGGACCTGGGGGTGGTGCTGGCGGCCCGGGTCAACCTGCAGCGCGACCTTGCCTCGCCGGACGATGCGGCGCATCGCGCCGGCATCGCCTATCTGCGCGGCTGCGTGGATGCGGCCGTCGACCTGGGGGCGCGGCTCGTCGGCGGACCGCTCTACGGCGCGCCGCTGGTCTTCGCGGGCCGGGCCCCCGCGCCGGTCGACGAGGACACGCGCCGGCGCCGCATCGAGCGCGTGGTCGCGGGGCTGCGCGCGGCCAGCGCCTACGCCGCCGACAACGGGGTCGTTCTCGGGCTGGAGCCGCTGAACCGCTTCGAGACCGACATCGCCAACACCACGCGCCACGGCCTCGACCTCGTCGAGGCGGTCGGGTCGCCGGCGCTGGGGCTGATGCTCGACACGTTCCACATGAACATGGAGGATCCCGATCCCGGCGACGCGATCCGGCGCGCCGGGAACCGGCTGGTCCATTTCCAGGCGAACGAGAACCATCGCGGCTTCGTCGGATCGGGCCATGTCGACTGGCCGGGCGTGGCCCGGGCACTGGCGGCGGTCGGCTATCGCGGTCCGATCACGCTCGAGCCCTTCCGGCGCGACGACGAACGGCCGGGCGTGCCGCTGGCGCAATGGCGCGCGCCGGTCCGCGACCAGGATGACGAGCTCGCGGCCAGTGCGTCTTTCCTGCGCGCGACGCTGGCAAGCGCCTGGAGCGGGCGATGAGGATCGGCTGGATCGGCTGCGGCCGGCATGCGGGCGAGATGCTGCTGCCGCAACTGACGCGCTACGACGTCCGTCTCGCCGCGATCTGCGACATCGACGAGGCGAACCGCACGCGGATCGGCGCGCGCTACGGCGTGCCCGCGGCGGCGCGTTTCGCCGACGCCGACGCGATGCTGGATGCCGGCGGGCTCGACGCGGTCGGCATGGCGGTCGGACCCCGCCAGCATCGCGACTTCGCGCTCGCAGCCCTGGCGCGCGGGCTGCACGTGTTCATGGAGAAGCCGGCCGGAGCGGATGCCGCCGACGCGCGTGCCGTCGCCGAGGCGGCACGGCGCGCGGGACGGCAGGTCGTGGTCGGCTTCATGAAGCGCCATTCGACCGCCAACCGGATCGCCATCAACCATGTGCGCGGCTTCGCGCGCCGCGCGAGCTTCCTCGGCGAGTACATGACCGCGCCGACCTATTTCGCCGGCGACCCCGATTATTCCGGGTTCTTCCTGCATCACTGCGTCCACTATCTCGACCTCGTGCCGCATCTGATGGGACG
>JBIKLI010000307.1:0-5290 GCA_044359885.1 Alphaproteobacteria bacterium
TGGACAGGCGCGCGCCGGCGACGCCCACCTGGAAGTCGAGTCCGACCTCGAGCACGGCATTGCGCAGGCCGCTGGCGTCCAGCGTCTCGGCGATGATGCGCCCGACGCGGGCTTCCGCGCGCGCGATGCCATAGGCTGGCTTGCCGAACAGGATGTTGTCCTGGATCGTGGCCGCGGCGTTGTAGCGATCCGGATCGAAGAACGCGACGCCGGCGCCGATGGCGCCACGCAGCTCGGCACGCGCGGCCAGGATCCGCGCCTTGAGCTGTTCGTCGATCACGCCCAGACGATGGCGCGCATCGACCAGCCTGAAGGGCAGCGACAGCAATCGCTGGCGGTCGGCGCCCTGGGGCTCGGTCCCCTCGCCGACGCGCTTCAGCAGGCTGGGCAGCTCGGCCAGTTCGTCGGCGGTCAGGAAGCTGTACTGCTCGAACAACTCGTGACCGTCGGGCAGGTCGGCGAAGATCTCGGTCATGGTCTCGGCGACCTGACGGCCGGCGGCGATCAGCAGCGGCGTCAGCCCGACCCGGTCGAGCACCGCCACGACCGCGGCATTTGCGGCCAGCGCGTCGATCTCGAACGCCGGCTCGAGCGGCGTGCCGAACAGCAGGTTCTCGGCGATCGAGGCGTTGGTGTTGTAGGCCTGCGGATCGAAGCGCTCCACCAGTCCGCGCAGATCGGGTTCCTCCAGACGTGCGGCCAGCGCGGCGCGCGCGGCGAGGATGGCGGCGGCGCGGGCCGGCTGGCGGTCCGGATCGATCCGGCCGCGCAGGCCCAGAGTGTAGATGTCTTCCGAAAGATCGACCTTGGCGAGAAGCTGGAGCAGCCGCGCATCGATCTCGGCCGGCGTGTCCACGCCCGCTGCCTGGAGATCGACCCAGTCGGCCTCGTGGTCGAGATCGCTGTTCCCCGCCCGCCGCGCCTCGGCGACGGCGGCCAGCCGCTTGCGCGCAGCGGCGTCGTCGCGCTTGGCTGGCCGGATGGGGCGCTGCTTCAGCCCGTAGAAGAGATTGTCGCGCACGCTGGCCGAGAAGATATAGGCCGACGGCCCGACATAGCCGAGCCGGGCCCCGAGGACCGCTTCGTTGATGGAGGCCAGATCCTTGTCGCCCCAGACCACGCGCCCGGCGCTGGGCGGCGTCAGCCGGGCCAGCACCTGGGCGAAGACCTCCTTCCCGCCGCCAGCCTCGCCGGTGACGGCGACCCGGCCGGTCGCGGGCAGCTCGAGCGAGACGTTCTCCAGCTGGCGCAGGCCGGTCTCGTCGACGACGCCGACACCGGTCAGCCGCATCGGGCCCGACAGGGATCCGGGCGCGCCGTCCACGTGGTCCTGCAGACCCGGCTCGATCATGTTTTCGGGCCGGAACTGCTCCGTCACCTGTTCGTACTTGATCTTGATGTCGGCGGTCTGCTGGTACCAGTCGAGCAGCTCCTTCCACGGCGCCGACATGTCCTTGTTCGCGGTCAGCGCGGCGGTCAGCGCGCCCACCGTCAGGTCGCCCTGGATGACCAGATAGCCGCCGATCGAGTAGAACATCAGCGGCGCCAGCTGGTTCAGGAAGTTGTTCAGGAACTTGACGAAACCCTTGCGCTGGTAGATCTCGAACCGGATCTCGAAGATCCGGCCGAAGAGGTCGGCGAAATGCGCCCGCTCGTAGGCGATCGTCCCGTGGGCGCGGACCTCCTGGACGCCGCCGATCGTCTCGCCGATCCGCTCCGACAGCCGCCGCACCGCCTTGACCCGCTGCTTGCCCAGCTGGTTGATCCGCTTCTGCAGCTTCGGGATCAGATAGGCCTGGATCGGGTAGAGCGAGATCGCGGCCAGCCCCATCAGCGGGTTCTGGATGAACAGGAACAGGACGATGGTCCCCAGCGTGCCCAGCTGGATCAGCGGCTGGGCGAAGGCGTCGCCCATGTAACCGCCGATCGGCTCGACCTCCGAGGTGACCATCGGGATCATCTCGGCCGCCGAGACCTTCCGGAAATGCGGCAGCGGGAACCGCAGGATCCGGCTGACCAGCTCGTAGCGCAGGCGGCGCAGCAGCCGCTCCCCCAGCCTGCCCTTCAGGGTGTTGAGGTACTGCTTGACCCCGCCATTGACCAGCACCGCGACCAGGAAGGCGGCGCAGAGCAGGAACAGATATCCGACCTGGCTCAGCGAGACGCCCATCACCTCCGTCGGCCAGGTCATCCCCTTGCCGACGATCGCCTGATTGACGATCGTCTTGGGAATGTCGAGGGCGAGGTAGTAGAGCGGCAGCGACCCGAGCGTCAGCGCGATGAGGAACAGGGTCTCCGCACGCGCGTGTCGCAGGACGAAGCGATGGATGGTCTTTTCCATGGTCCGAACCAGAGCCCCCTGACCGGCCGACAGGTTAGACCCGCCCGCCAGCCGTCACAACCGCCACGGCACCCCGCCACGCAGGATCCGGCCCGGGAGCCGCTCCCGATGGCCCGGGGGCGGCACCCTGGTGACTTGCGCCCGCCGACGCGCTATTCCTTCCACCCGGATAGGGGCACAGGAACGGGCATAAGAGCTTGGCGACCGGACATCCCGGCACCCCGCGGACGGGGCCGCGCATACTCATCTATTCGCACGACACGATGGGCCTCGGCCATCTGCGGCGCTGTCGGACGATCGCCCATTTCCTGGTCGAGCAGAACAAGGACCTTTCGGTCCTGATCATCTCGGGTTCGCCGATCATCGGCAGCTTCGACTTCAAGGCGCGCGTCGACTTCGTGCGCGTGCCCGGCGTCATCAAGCTGCGCAACGGCGAGTACACCTCGCTCAACCTTCACCTCGACATTCGCGAGACGCTGGCGATCCGCGCCTCGATCATCCGGCATACCGCCGCGGCGTTCGCGCCCGACCTGTTCCTGGTCGACAAGGAACCCCTCGGGTTGCGCGGCGAGGTCGCGTCCACCCTGGCGATGCTGAAGGCCAAGGGGGTGCCGCTTGTCCTGGGCCTGCGCGACGTCATGGACGATCCCGCGCTGCTCGAACCGGAGTGGAAGCGCAAGAACGTGCTGCCGGCGCTGCGCGACCTCTATGACGCGATCTGGATCTATGGCCTGCCGCAGATCTGCGATCCGCTGGCCGGCATCACCTTGCCCAAGAGCGTCAAGCGCAAGATCAGCTACACCGGCTATCTGCGGCGCAGCGTCCCGGCCTCGGTCAAGGTCGATCCGCTCGAAGGATTCAGCGGCGCGCCCTATGTGCTGGTGACGCCGGGCGGCGGCGGCGACGGCGAGGCGCTGATCGACTGGGTGCTGCGCGCCTACGAGAGCGACGCGGGCCTGCCCCACAATGCGCTCATCGTCTTCGGTCCCTTCATGCAGCCCGAACTGCAGGCCGAGTTCATGCAGCGCGTCGAACGGCTGGATCGCGTCCGCGCCCTGACCTTCGACACCCGGCTGGAGACGCTGATGGTCGGCGCCGCCGGCGTGGTCGCGATGGGCGGCTACAACACCTTCTGCGAGATCCTGTCCTTCGACAAGCGCGCCATCCTGGTGCCGCGCACCGCGCCACGGCTGGAGCAGTCCATCCGCGCCCAGCAGGCCCAGGAAATCGGCCTCGTGCGCATGCTGGCCGCCGACGGGGCCCGCGACACCCGCGCGATGGTCTCGGCGCTGCGTGCCCTGCCCTTCCAGCCGGTGCCCTCCGAGGTGGTCGTGCCCGGACTGCTCGACGGGCTCGGCAATGTCGGGCGGCTCGCCGCGCGCTGGCTCGACGAGAAGCCGCGCCTGCTGGCGCGGCCGCGCCTCGCCTTCTCGCGCGGCTGACGCCGCGCGGGATCCGGCGCGCATGGGCGGAACCATCGCCGTCGTCGTCAAGGGATGGCCGCGGCTGAGCGAGACCTTCGTCGCGCAGGAACTGGTGGCGCTGGAACGGCTCGGGCTGCGGCTCGCCCTGTTCTCGCTGCGACGCCCCACCGACCGCCGGACGCATGAGATCGCGGGCAGGCTGGCGGCGCCGGTGAATTACCTGCCCGAATACCTGCATCACGACCCGGCCCGGGTGGGGCGAGGCTGGCGCATCGCCCGCCGGCTTCCCGGCTACGCCGCGGCGCGCGCGATCTGGCTCGCCGACCTGGCGCGCGACCGCACGCCGAATCGGGTGCGCCGCTTCGGCCAGGCGCTGGCGATGGCCGCCGAGCTGCCGGGCGATGTCGGCCATGTGCACGCGCATTTCCTCCACACCCCGGCCTCGGTCGCGCGCTACGCGGCCGCCATGCGCGGCCTGCCCTGGAGCGTCTCGGCGCACGCCAGGGACATCTGGACGACGCCCGACTGGGAGAAGCGCGAGAAGCTGGCCGCGGCGCGCTGGGCGGTCACCTGCACGCGCGCCGGCGCGGCGCATCTGGACGCGCTGGCGCCTGGCAAGACCCGCTACGCGCCGCATGGCATCGATCTGACGCGCTTTCCCTTCTGCCCCGACCTGCCGTCGCCGCGCGACGGACGCGATCCCGCCGATCCGGTGATCGTCGGTTCGGTCGGGCGCGCGGTGGAGAAGAAGGGCTACGACGACCTGCTCGCCGCGCTGGCGCGTCTGCCGTCGTCGCTGCACTGGCGCTTCGTGCATATCGGCGGCGGCCCGCTCGGGCCCGCGCTGGCCGCGCAGGCCCGGCAACTGGGCATCGCCGACCGGATCGAGTGGCGCGGCCCGCGGACCCAGGACGAGGTTCTGGCGCTGCTGCGCGCGAGCGACGTCTTCGTCCTCGCCTCGCGCGTCGCCGCGGACGGCGATCGCGACGGGCTTCCGAATGTCGTGCTCGAGGCGATGAGCCAGCGCCGCGCCGTGCTGGCGACCGCGGCCGCCAGCATCCCCGAGGCGCTGACCGACGGGATCGACGGCGCGCTGGTGCCGCCGCGCGATCCCGCGGCGCTCGCCGGCCGGCTTGCGGCGCTGATCGGCGATCCCGCGCTGCGCGGCAGGCTGGGCGCCGCCGCAGCCGAGACCGTGCGGCGCGACTTCGACTTCGCGCGCTGCATCGGCGCCATCGCCGCGGCCTTCGCCGGGGACGGGCGGGACGGCCGCGCGGCCGCCTGATGCGCATCGCGTTCTACGCGCCGCTGAAGCCGCCCGACCATCCGGTCCCCAGCGGCGATCGCCGCATGGCTCAGCTGCTGATGACGGCGCTGGCGGCGCGGGGCCACGCGGTACATCTGGCAGCGCGGCTGCGTAGCCGGGACGGGGATGGCGATCCCCGGCGCCAGCAGCGCCTCGCGGCGCTCGGCGCATGGCTCGCGCGGCGACTGGCCGCCCGTTATGCGGCCGCCGCGCCGCAGG
>JBIKLI010000044.1:0-18023 GCA_044359885.1 Alphaproteobacteria bacterium
CGAGATGGTCACGGCCGATCACGACCGGCGCCTTCAGCTCGCCGCGCCGCACCATCTCGTTGAAGGCGAGACCGGCCCTGGCCCGGCCGCCCAGACCGACCCAGCAGATGCGTGCCGGCAGGCCCTGGAACCTGATGCGCGCACGCGCCATGTCGAGCCATCGATGCAGGTGCCGGTCCTCGGGGAAGAGTTCCTTCATCTTCGCGTCGGTGCGGTAGATGTCCTCGGGGTCGCCGGACAGCGCGCACCAGCGGAACGGCCCCACGCCGCGGCAGAACAGCGGCCGGATATAGGCGGGCACGAAGCCCGGGAAGTCGAAGGCGTCGGCGACGCCCATCTCCTTGGCCATCTGACGGATGTTGTTGCCGTAGTCGAGCGTCGGCACGCCCATGCGATGGAAGTCGAGCATGGCGCGGACATGGACCGCCATCGATTCCTTCGCCGCCGCCTCGACCCGCGCGGGATCGCTCTCGCGCAGCCGCGCATGCTCGTCGAGCGTCCAGCCGACGGGCAGATAGCCGTTTATCGGATCGTGGGCCGAGGTCTGGTCGGTGACCATGTCGGGCCGCGCGCGGGCATCGCCGGCCCGGGCGCGGCGGACCAGCTCCGGGAACACGTCCGCAGCGTTGCCGAGCAGTCCGACCGAGATCGCTTCCCCCCTCGCCGTCGCGGCCCGGATCATGTCCAGCGCCTCGTCGAGGTCCTTGGTCCAGCGATCGAGATATCCCGTCTCCAGCCGCTTCTCGATGCGGCTGGGCTGGCATTCGACCGCCAGCATGCAGGCCCCGGCGAAGACGGCGGCCAGCGGCTGGGCGCCGCCCATGCCGCCGAGCCCGGCGGTCAGGATCCAGCGTCCGCGCAGGTCGCCGCCGTAATGCTGGCGGCCGGCCTCCACGAAGGTCTCGTACGTGCCCTGCACGATGCCCTGAGAGCCGATGTAGATCCACGATCCGGCCGTCATCTGGCCGTACATCATCAGACCCTTGCGATCCAGCTCGTGGAAATGCGCCCAGTTGTTCCAATGCCCCACCAGGTTCGAATTGGCGAGCAGCACGCGCGGCGCATCGGGATGGGTCCGGAAGATGCCGACCGGCTTGCCGGACTGGACCAGCAGCGTCTCGTCGTCGGCCAGCGTCTTCAGGCTCGCGACGATGCGATCGAAGCTCTGCCAGTCGCGTGCCGCGCGGCCGATGCCGCCGTAAACGACCAGCTCTTCCGGCCGCTCGGCGACCTCGGCATCGAGATTGTTCATCAGCATGCGCATCGCCGCCTCGGTCTGCCAGGACCGGCAGACGCGGCCGGCTCCGCGCGGGGCTGCGATGCGGCGCGCGTTGTCGCGCCTGGAAGAAGCGGCGGTCATGGTCACTGGTGCTCCCAGTCGTCGAGCTTGTCGGTGTTCGGCGGCGAGTAGCCGAGCAGGTCTCCCTGCGTGGTGACGCCCAGCCCGTTCAGCAGGCGGTTCGAGTAGTTGAAATAGGCGCAGACCTGGTTGGCCTCGAAGATCTCCGCGTCCGCGCAGCCGGCGGCGCGGCAGGCCGCGATGTCGGACTCCTCCATCTTCTGCGGCTGCAGCGTCAGCTTGCGCACGTAGCGCAGCAACGCCAGCTCCCTGCCGTCGAAGACGCGCTCCGGCGCGCCGGCGGCCAGCGCCTCGTAGATCGACTTGGCACGCGCCTCGTCCTTCAGCAGGCGGGTCAGCCCGGCGAAGTGATGCGCGACCGAATAGTCGCAACGATTGGCGAGCGACGTGTAGATGCCGAGGCACTCCAGGAACCAGACCGGGGTCGTGTTGCCGGTGTGATGCAGGACGCTCTTGTACAGCGCCGAGTGCCCTTCCATCGTGTGCGGGCGCAGCGAATGGATCTTCATCACGTTGTCGATCGAGCCGCCGGGTCCCTTCACCCGGTCGTAGAGCTGGCGCAGATAGCCCTCCGACTCCTCGTATTGCAGCATCCTGATCCAGCTGGTCATCGTCCGTCCTCCGCTCGCGTTCCGCCGCTCGGCAGCAATCCTTCGGTCATCCAACGCCCGAACATCCCGCTCTCCACCATCATGCGCGCGGCGTCGATGTCGCCGGCCAGGAAGCGGTCGCGCTCGACCGGCGCCACGCGTTCGCGCAGGGCCGCGATCGCCGGAGCCAGCCGGGCGCCGGTCGCCAGCGGCGCGTGGAAGCCGATGCCGTCGCACGCCGCCATCAGCTCGATCCCGACGATGGTCGCGGTGTTGCGCGCCATCTCGCCGAGCCGGCGGGCGGCATGGGTCGCCATGCTGACATGATCCTCCTGGTTGGCGGAGGTCGGCAGGCTGTCGACGCTGGAGGGATGCGCCAGGGACTTGTTCTCGCTGGCCAGCGCGGCCGCCGTGACATGGGCGATCATGAAGCCGGAATTGAGCCCTGGCTCGCGGACCAGGAAGGCCGGCAGGCCCCCATTGGTCGCCGGATCGACCAGCATCGCGATCCGGCGCTCGGCGATCGAGCCGATCTCCGCGATCGCGATCGCAAGCAGGTCCGCGGCGATCGCCACCGGCTCGGCGTGGAAGTTCCCGCCGGACAGGATCTCGCCGGCCTCGGCGAAGACCAGCGGGTTGTCGGAGACGCCGTTGGCCTCGCGCAGGAAGATGTCGGCGGCGTGTCGCATGGAATCGAGGCAGGCGCCCATGACCTGGGGCATGCAGCGCAGGCAGTACGGATCCTGCACCCGTTCGCAATCGACATGCGAGGCGCGGATCGCGGAGCCCTCAAGCAGGTGGCGATAGACCGCCGCGACCTCGCGCTGGCCGCGCTGGCCGCGGATGGCGTGGATGCGGTCGTCGAAAGGCGCGTCGCTGCCCTTCGCGGCGTCGATGCTGAGCGCGCCGGCGACCATGGCCCCGGCGAAGGCGTCCTCGGCCGCGAACAGGCCTTCGAGCGCCAGGGCGGTCGACACCTGCGTGCCGTTGAGCAGCGCCAGCCCCTCCTTCGCCTCGAGGCGCAGAGGCTCCAGCCCGGCCAGCTGCAGCGCCCGTGCCGACGGCATGCGCTCGCCGCCGAAGAATGCCTCCCCGTGGCCGATCAGCGTGGCGCTCAGATGCGCGAGCGGCGCCAGATCGCCCGACGCGCCGACCGACCCCTTCGCCGGGATCACGGGCACGACGCCGCGGTTGATCGCCGCCAGCAGCGCCTCGATCACCGCCGGGCGGACGCCCGAATGGCCGCGCGCGAGGCTCGCAGCCTTGAGGATCGCGATCAGGCGCACGGTCTCGGGCGGCAGCGCGGGACCGACGCCGACGCTGTGCGACAGCACCAGCGCGGTCTGCAGGTCGCGCAGCCGGTCGGGTGCGATGCGCGTCGTCGCCAGCTTGCCGAAGCCGGTATTGACCCCGTAGACGGCGTCGCCGGTCGCGAGGACCCGTTCGACCGCCGCGGCCGCGGCCGCGACGCGCGGCGCCGCCTCCGGGTCGAGGACCAGAGGGCCGCGGGCGGACCGCCAGCGACGCAAGGCATCGAGTGTGAGGGCGCCGGGAGTGATCAAAGAGGCCATGGCGAAAGCTAACGCGGCACGCCGGGAAAACGAGAGTGCAAATTTCGTCCGGCCATAGCAGTCTGACGAGGTCCGTCCCTGGAATGTCGCATGACAGAAACCTGCAGCCGATTGCTCGATCCGTCCTGGTCCCATGTCGCCAAGGACACGCTCGACGATTTCAGGGCCGCCGACTGGGCCCTGCTCAATCGCCAGCGCCGGACCTACTACGCCGAGGAACAGGCGCGGCAGGCCCTGCGTCTGCTCGCCGCGAGCGCCGACGACGCCACGTTCGGGTACCGCGTCAACAATTTCCGGCACTGCGTCCAGGCCGCGACGCTGGCGATGCAGGACGGGCGGGACGAGGACTATGTCGTCATGGCGCTGCTGCACGACATCGGCTTCATCGCCTGCCCGCAGAACCACGGACGCTTCGCCGCCCAGCTGCTGGCCCCCTATGTCGGCGAGGACCTGGTCTGGCTGCTCGAGCGCCACATGCATTTCCAGTCGCTGCACTGCCACGAGCTGGAGGGCAACGACCGCTTCGTGCGCGAGCGCTGGCGAGGTCATCCCGCCTTCGACGCGACCGCGGAATTCGTCGCCCGTTACGACCAGAACACGATCACGCCCGGACTGCCGGAGGCGCCGCTGTCCGTGTTCGAGCCGCTCGTGCACCGCGTGTTCGCGCGGCCACCGCGCGACCTGCCGCTGCCGCCGTGACGCACGCCCCGCCGCAGCGCTAGTCTGCAGCCGTCCTTCCGCCCGCGCCCATCGCGCCACGACCGTTCCGAGAGCATCGACCATGGCCTATGCGACCGCCAAGACCATCGCCGTGGAGGAGATCCCGGTCATCGACGTCGCCGCGCTCGGCGCCGGCGACGTGCCGGCCCAGCTCGCCGTCGCTGCGCAGATGCGCGAGGCCGCCGAACGGATCGGCTTCTTCTATGTCAGCAATCACGGTGTGCCGCAGGCCACCATCGACGGGATCTTCGACGTCAGCCGCCGCTTCTTCGCCCTGCCGCCGGCAACCAAGGCGCGCGCGACCATCAACGAGATCCACCGCGGCTGGCTCGCCGTCGGCCAGGCCAAGATGTATGCCGGCGCAAAGATCGACCTGAAGGAGAGTTTCCTCTGGGGCCTCGAACTTGGCGCCGACGACCCGGACGTGAAGGCCGGCAAGAAGCTGATGGGGCCCAACCAGTGGCCCGACTTCATGCCCGAGATGCGCCCCGCACTGTCGGCCTATTACGACGCGGTCCTGAGCTGCGGCAGCCGCCTGCTGCGCGGCTTCGCGCTGAGCCTGGGCAGGCCGGCCGGCTTCTTCGAGCCGCATTTCCGCAAGCCGCTGGCGCGCGGATCGATGGTCTATTACCCGCCGCAGCCGCCCGATCTGGGCGAACAGCAATTCGGCGTCGCGCCGCATACAGACTACGGCGGACTGACGCTGCTGTCGCAGGACATGACCGGCGGCCTCCAGGTCCTCAACAAGGCCGGGGAATGGATCACGGCGCATCCGATCCCCGGCACGCTGGTGATCAATGTCGGCGACCTGATGGCGCGCTGGACGAACAACCGTTTCAGCTCGAATGCGCATCGGGTGATCAACACCTCCGGGCGCGAGCGCTACTCCGTCGCCGTGTTCTTCGATCCGTCCTTCGACACGGTGATCGATCCCCGCGACCTGCTCGACGATCCCGCGGCCGCCAGATATCCGCCGACGACCTGCGGCGAGTACATCGTCGGTCGCTTCGACAAGGCCTTCAAATACCGGCAGCGCGCCGGCTGATCCCCGCGGCACCGGACCGGGGCGGTCAGACCTGCCGCAGCCAGGCCTCGAACCAGGCGGCGTAGCTGCGCTCGACCCGCAATTCCCAGCGCTCGGACCCGGTGCGGCGCAGCAGGACGGCGATCCCGGCCATCGCGGTGCGCGTCGCGGCACCCTGGACGAACGTCGAGAGGTCGAGCGGGCAGGCCCGCGCCAGCAACGCCGCGGCGCCGGGGCCGGTCAGCGACCAGCCCTCCCAGGCGTCGCCGACATCGATCGCGAGCGCCGCCGGCAGCGCCGGCAGCTGGTCCGCCGTCGCGTCCAGTACCAAGTATTCCTGCTCGCCCAGACGCAGGCAGGCGAAACCCGCCAGCGCCGCCGCGTCCGGTACGCCATCGACGGCGACCAGACGCTCCGGTCCCAGCGGCGACAGATCGGCACCGGTCATCCGCGCATCCTCGCGCCCTTGGGGTCGAAGAAGACGGGCCTGACGACCTCGGCGTCGATCCGCGCGCCAGACGGCGCGAACAGCCGAACCCGGCCGCCGATCAGGGCGCGCCCGCCTTCGACCAGGGCCAGCGCCAGGGACCGCCCCAGCGTGGGGCTCATGCAACTCGCGGTCACATGGCCGCGTCCGCCGCGCCCGTCCTCGGTCAGCACCACCGCGCCCTCGGCCGGCACCTCCGCGGGATCTGCCGTGAGCAGGCCGACGAGTTGCGGCCGGGGCGCGGGATCGGCGCGGTTGCGCGCCAGCGCCTGCTTGCCGACGAAGTCCGGCTTGCCGGCGGCGACGATCCAGCCCATGCCGAGATCGTAGGGATCGGCGATCCCGTCCGCCTCGTGCCCGACCGACAGGAACCCCTTCTCGATCCGCAGGACGTGGTTGGCTTCCGATCCCAGCGGCACGATGCCATGCGCGGCGCCCGCATCCATCAGCGCCCGCCACAGATCGAGCGCCCGGCGCGCGGGTACATTGACCTCGAAGCTAAGCTCGCCGGTGAAGCTGACCCGCATGACGCGCGCCGGGATGCCGGCCACCCGGCCCTCGCGCAGCGCCATGAACGGGAAGGCCGCGGACGACAGGTCGATGTCGGTGCCGGCGGCCGTCAGAACCTGCCGCGCCAGCGGACCGCACAGCACGATGTCCGCCCATTGCGCGCCCACCGGCACCATCCGGACATCCAGTTCCGGCCAGACGACCTGGCGGTGATACTCGAAACGCGCCAGCGCCGCTTCGGCGTTGCCGGTGGTCGTGGTCGCCAGGAAACGCTGTGCCGACAGGCGGAACACGACGCCGTCGTCGAAGACGCGGGCGTCCTCGAACAGCATCATGCCGTAGCGGCCCGTTCCGGCCGGCAGGTCGGCCAAGGCGTTGCAGTAGAGCCGCTCCAGGAAGGCCGAGGCGTCGCGGCCGCCGAACTCGAACTTGCCGAGCGGGCTGGAATCGTAGATCGCCACACCGGTGCGGCAGGCGACGCATTCGCGCGCGGTCGCGGTCTCGAGCGTCTCGCCGGCGCGCGGATAGTAGCCCGGCCGGCGCCAATTCGCCCCGACGTCGTACATCACCGCGCCGGCGGCCTCGTGCCACGCCGTCAGCGGCGTGGCGCGCGCGGGCGCAAGGAACCAGCCGTCGCGCGGCGCGATGGTCGCGAAGGCGACCGGCGCGAAAGGCGGGCGGTAGGTCGTGGTTCCGATCGTCCCCGGAAGGTCGCCGCGGGCCTGCGCCAGCACCGCGATCGCCTCGAGATTGCCGTAGCGCCCCTGGTCGCCGGCCATGCCCGTGGTCGTGTAGCGCTTCATCAGTTCGACCGAGTCGTAGCCCTCGCGCGCGGCCAGCCTCACGTCGTCGGCGGTGACGTCGGCGGCAAGATCGACGAAGACCTTGCCTGCGCCCGCGCGGCGCGGCGCCTCGATCCCCGGCGCGCGGTCGGGTTCGAATTCCTCGGGCGCGATCACGTCCTCGATCCGGGCTGACGGCGCCTTGCGCCCGAGCCCCGCGGCGATCGCCCGCGCCGTCGCCTGCGCATCCGCAAGGGCGGCCGCCAGCCCGAAGCGGCCGGCGCAGGCACCGACGCTGGCGACCGGGCGCGAATCCGTTCGCGGCAGGAACGCATCCAGCGCCGGATCGTGGTCGAGCTTCCCACCTGCATGACAGTGCAGATGGACCAGCGGCGTCCAGCCTCCGGAGACCGCGATCACGTCGCAGTCGATGGTCCGCGGGCGATCGACATCCGCGGGCGACGCGACCCGGACGCCCTCGACCAGCCGTCCGGCGACGTCCGCCGCATGCTGGCCGGCGACGACGGCGACGCCCAGACGTCCCGCCAGATCCAGCGCCGCCGCCGGGATCAGCCGCCGCGAATCGACGATGGCCGAGACCTGGACGCCCAGGCGCCGCAGCCGCGCGACGTCGCCATAGGCCGCGCCGTTGTTCGCGACCGCGACCACGCTGCGTCCGCAGGCGATCGCGAAACGCTCGGCGTAGCGCCGGACCGCCGACAGCGACATGACGCCTGGACGGTCGTTGTTGGGAAACAGCATCGGACGCTCGATCGCGCCGGTGGCGAGCACCACGCGCGCGGCGCGGATCCGCCACAGGCGGGCATCCAGACCCTCGACGGGATCGCGCGTGACCGCCAGGGCATAGCCATGGTCGTGAAGGCCGAAGACCAGCGTCCGCGCCAGACGCCGGCATCCGGGTGCGGCGTCGAACTCGGCGGTCGCGCGCGCCACCCACTCGCCCGCCGACGCGCCGTCGACCCATGCCTCCATGCCGGCGAGATGGGCGGCACCGGGCTCTGCGCCGTCGTCGGCCAGGACGACGCGGGCGCCGCTGACGGCCAGGTCCCGCGCGGCGGCCAGCCCGGCCGGACCGGCGCCGACGACCAGCACGTCGCAATGCAGATGCTCGGCGTCGCGACGCCAGGATGGCGGCCGGGCGTCCACCCGGCCGAGCCCGGCGGCGGCGCGGATCGCGCGCTCCCAATGCGGCCACGCGCCCGCCGGTCCCATGAAGGTCTTGTAGTAGAAGCCGGCCGGGATCAGCGGCGCCAGCCAGTCGTGGATCTCGCGCAGATCGAAGCGCAGGCTGGGCCAGACATTGACCGGACGCGCGTCCAGACCCTCGGCGAGTTCCACGCGCGTCGCGAGCGCCAGGGGATCCTCGCCGCAGGCGACCAGCGCGTTGGGCTCGTCGAGGTCGAAGCCATGGATGCCGCGCGGCCGGTGATACTTGAAGCTGCGCGCGACGAGCCGCTCGCCGCCGGCGATCAGCGCCGCGGCCAGCGTCTCGCCCCGATGGCCGGAAAGGCGCCTTCCGTCGAAGCGGAACGCGACCGCGGCGCCGCGCGGCGCCGACCCGGTGCCGGCCAGGCGGTAGCCGCTCATGTCGCGATCGCGTTGTCGCGGGTGTCGCGACGCAGGCGGAACCAGCGGCGGCAGCCCAGACGATGCCACCACAGCTCCTCGTGGACGCCCCTGGCGTTGTCGCGCATGTAGAGACGCTCGGCCAGCGCCGCCCCGTCCGGCGCGGCGTCGGCGGATGGCCGGCGCGACGCCTCGCCGCCGCACGAGAATTCGATCTCGGCACGCGGGCCGCAGAACGGGCAGGGGATCGACAGCATGCGGTCCTCAGATCCGGTTCGATGCGCCGGCCGTCTCGAACAGCGGCCGGCCGCGAGCGAAGCGCGACAGCAGCAGATGTCCGGCCAGCGGATGCGGCGATCCGGTCGCGACCAGATGGGCGAGCGCCACGCCGCCGATCGGGATCGCCTTGAAACCGCCCGATCCCCAGCCGACGCTGAGGCTGAGCCCCTCGACCGGCGACGGCGACAGGATCGGCGTGATGTCGTGGCAGAGATCGATCGCGCCCGCCCATTGACGCAGCATCCGCACCCGGCGCAGCGCCGGGAACAGCGACAGCATCGCAGCGACCGTCTCCTCGACCACCGCGAAGCTGCCGCGGGCCGCGTAGGACGGGTAGATGTCGGCGCCGCCGCCGATGACCAGCTCGCCCTTGTCCGACTGGGAAAAATACGTGGCGAAATGGGGGATGTTCACGATCACGTCCAGCATCGGCTTCAGCGGCTCGGACACGAAGGCCTGCAGCGGCACCGTCTCGATCGGCAGCCGGAAGCCGGCGCTGGCCGCCAGCACGCCCGCATGCGCGGCGACGCAAAGCGCCACGCGCGGAGCGGCGACGAAGCCGCGCGCGGTCTCGACCCCGGTCACGCGCCCGCCTTCGCGACGGATCGCCCGCACCTCGCAGTTCTGCACGATGTCGACGCCCAGCGCGTCGGCCGCGCGGGCATAGCCCCAGGCGACCGCATCGTGGCGCGCGACGCCGGCGGTCGGATGCCAGGTCGCGGCCAGGACCGGCAGGCGCGGCGATGCGCCGGGCTCAAGCAGCGGGACGCGCGCCCGGGCGGCATCCGGCGTCAGGATCTCGAAGGGAACGCCGACCAGACGCAGCGCCGCCTGCCGCCGCCGGACGTCGCGCAGCTTGCCCCAGGTCTGGATCAGGTCGATCTGCCCGCGCTGGCTGAACATGACGTTGTAGTTCAGCGTCCGCGACAGGCTCTCCCACAACGCGATGCCCGCGGCGTAGAAGCGCATCGACGGCTCGCGCAGATAGTTGGCGCGGATCGTGACCGTGTTGCGCGCGGTGTTGCCACCGCCCAGCCATCCCTTCTCCAGCACCGCGATCCGGGTCATGCCGTGGTCGCGCGCCAGATGATAGGCGGTCGCCAGCCCATGTCCGCCGCCGCCGACGATGACGGCGTCGTAGGCCGGCTGCAGCGGCGTGTCGCGCCAAGCGCGCGGCCACTGCCGGTGACCGGTCAGGGCGTTGCGCACGAGCGAGAGGACGGAATAGCGCATCGCCGGAAGATCGAAGTGGGATGGACGCGGGAGCCCCGATTTGCCGCTTCCGACCGCCGCGGCGCAAGGATTTCTGCATTTGACGCTCGCCGGGAGCGAACTATGCTGGATCCAATCCCCGTCAAGAATGAGGCTCATTCGATGAATCGTCGCGACCTCGGCCGGATGCTCGGCCTCGGCACCGCCTCCGGCGTCCTGCTCGCGGCGGCTGCCGCGCCGCAAATCGCCCAGGCCCAGGCGGCCGGCAGATCGCGTCTCGCCCAGATCCTGGAGCGCGGGACGATCCGGATCGGGACCACCGGCGACTTCAACCCGATGTCCTTCCGCGACCCCGGCTCGAACGAGTATCGCGGCTTCGACATCGAGGCGATGACCCAGCTGGCCGCCGACATGGGCACCCGGATCGAATGGGTCCAGACCGAGTGGGCGACGCTGGTGGCGGGCATCGCCGCCGGCCGCTTCGACATTTTCTCGGGCGCTTCGGTCAGCATGGCCCGGGCACGCACGGCGGCGTTCTCGATCCCCTATCTCGAGCTCGGCACCGTCCCGCTGGCGCTCAAGGCCAATGCCGGCAAGTTCCGCACCTGGGAGTCGATCAACGATCCCGGCGTGCGCGTCGCCACCTTCATGGGCACGGTCTTCGAGGAGCAGGCCAAGGCGCATTTCCCGCGCGCACAGCTGCGCGCGGTGCAGGCCCCCGCGACCGGCTTCCAGGAAGTGCTGGCCGGCCGCGCCGACGTGACGATCACCAGCACGATCGAGGCGTCGTCGCTGGTGCGTCGCTTCGACCAGCTGACGCTGCTCGGCGAGAACGTGCGGCCGCGCAACCGCCGCCCGCTCGCCTTCGTCGTCGCCCAGGACGAGCCGACCTGGCTCAATTTCGTCAACACCTGGGTGTCGCTGAAGACCACCGAGGGGTTCTTCGAAGCCCTCGAAGCCAAGTGGCTGCCCAAGGCCTGACCCGCCGCGCGCGCGCCGGCCTGATGCCTTGATGGCCGGCGCGCGTCACGCGCGGCTGTTGCTCGCCGCGGTCCTGCTGGCCGCGACGAGCGGCTGCGCGTCCGGCACCTACACCTGGGGCTGGTACGTCGTCTCGCCCTTCGACCCGCGCGGTCGCCGGAACCTCCAGTTCCTGCTCGACGGGCTGATGGCGACGGTCACGATCTCCGTCACCGCGATCGCGATCGCGGTCGTCGCCGGGGCGGCCCTGGCGATGCTGTCGCTGTCGCGCAGCACCCTTCTGCGGGCCGCCGCCCGCGTCTATGTCGAGGGCGTGAGGTCCATACCGCTGCTCGTCCTGCTGTTGTGGGTCTATTACGGCCTGCCCGTGGTGCTGGGCATCCAGTTCGGCGTCTTCGCCGCGGGCGTGATCAGCCTCGCGGTCAGCGACGCCGCCTTCGAGGCCGAGATCTTCCGCGCCGGCATCCAGTCGATCTCGCGCGGTCAGACCGAGGCGGCCCAGAGCCTCGGGCTGAACCGCTGGCAGACCATGCGGCTGATCGTCCTTCCCCAGGCCATCCGCCGCATCCTGCCCGCGCTGGGGAACCAGTTCGTCTACGTGCTGAAGATGAGCTCGCTGGTATCGGTGATCGGCTTCCAGGAACTGACGCGGCGCGCCAACGAATTGACGCTGGTCGAGTATCGTCCGCTCGAGATCTATACGTTCCTGGTGCTCGAGTATCTGCTGCTGATCCTCCTCGTCTCGCTCCTGGTCCGCCGCCTCGAGCGCAGGCTGGCCCGCAACGGCGGCGACCGCCGGTGAAGACGCGCCATCAGCGAAGGCGGCACCGATGAAGGCACAACCTTATTCCGGCTATCTGCGGCGCGCGGTTCCCGCCCCCGATCCCGAACTGACCTCGGTCGGTCCCGACACGCCCTGCGGCGAATACATCCGCCGGGCCTGGCAGCCGGTCGCGATGCTGTCGGAACTCGGCGAGCGGCCGCTGGCGCTGCGCATCCTGGGCGAGGATCTGGTGCTGTTCCGCGACCTGTCCGGACGGATCGGCCTGCTGCACCGGCATTGCCTGCATCGCGGCGCCAGCCTGGAATACGGCATCCCCCTGGAGCGCGGCATCTCGTGCTGCTACCACGGCTGGACCTTCGACATCGACGGCACGATCCTCGCGACCCCCGCCGAACCGGCGTCCAGCCGCATCCGCGACACGCGCTGCCAGGGTGCCTACCGGGTGCATCTGCATGACGGACTCGTGTTCGCCTATCTCGGGCCACCCGAGACCACGCCCCCCTTCCCGGTCTTCGACACCGCGCGCGCCGGCGCCGAGCCCGTGCCCTTCGCGATCCGGATGCCCTGCAACTGGCTGCAGGTCTACGAGAACACGCAAGACCCCGTTCATGTCGTCTATCTCCACACGCGAATCTCGGGCGCGCAGTTCGGCGACGCGTCGGGCGCCGACCAGGAGATCGAGTATCGCCAGACCCCGCTCGGCATGATCAACGTCCAGACCCGGCTGTGGTCGGGGAATTTCTGGACGCGCTGCACCGAGACCATCCTGCCGAACTGCAACCAGGGCGGCGCGATCTGGGAGGCGGCCGACCGGCGCAAGGTCTTCCAGCGTGCCGCCTTCACGCGCTGGATGGTGCCGATCGACGACCGGGAGACGCTGGTGATCGGCTGGCGCTATTTCAGCGACGCGCTCGATCCGCAAGGCCTCGGCGACCGCAGCAAGGTCGGCAAGCAGCGCATCGACTTCATCGGACAGACCGAGGAAGAGCGCAGCTACGAGGCGCGCCAGCGTCAGCCGGGCGACTACGAGGTGCTGGTGTCCCAACGCCCCATCGCCGTCCACGCGCTCGAGACCCTCGCCTCCTCCGACCAGGGCGTGGCGATGCTGCGGCGCCTTCTGCGAAAGAACATCCGCGCCCTCGCCGAAGGGACTGCGCCCGCGCCCGTCCCTGCCGGGCCCGATGGTCTGGTCGCGACCTTCGTCCAGGACACGGTCGAACCGGCGACGGCCCAAGACCGCCAGGCCATGTCGGCGTTCGGCAAGCGGGTCGCGGATCTCGTCCTGGCCAGCGCGCGCGAGCCGGCGGACGGACGGCGCGACTGGATCGACGCCCGGCTGTCCGCGCCGCGCGCCGGAGACGGCGAGACCGCGCCATGATCCTCTACTGGACGAAGCTGTCGAGCTACAGCGCCAAACTGCGAATCGCCTGCGCGCTCAAGCGGCTTGCGCCCGAACTGCGCCTGCCGCCCGACGGCAGCTATCGCAGCGAGGCCTACCGCCGCATCGTTCCGCTCGGCACGGTGCCGGCGCTGGTCGAAGGAGACATGGTGCTGAGCGAGAGCGACACGATCGTCGAATACCTGGAAGAGCGCTTCCCCGACCCGGCACTGCTGCCGGGGACGGCGCGCGAGCGCGCCCGGATCCGCTTCCTGTCGCGCTTCCACGACCTGCATCTCGAGCCCCCGTTGCGCGCGCTGTTCGGCCAGGCCGCGCCCGCGACCCGCGATGCGGCGATCGTCGCGGCGCAAGGCGACGGTTTCGCGCGCCGCCTCGCCCTGCTGGACGGCTTGCTGGACGACCGCGGCCCCTTCGCCGCGGGCCATGCACCGACCCTCGCGGATTGCGGCTTCCCGCCGACCCTCGCGATCGCGGACGGCCTGCTGGCGATGCTCGGGCGCCCCACGGCCTACGGACCGCGGACCCGGCGCTGGCGCGACGCCTGCGCCGCCGATCCGCGCATCGAGAGCGTGATGGAGCCCTATCGCGCCGAGGTCGCCGCCTGGCTCGCCGCCAAGGCTGCCACCTGAAGCCCGGGATCTAGCGGCCGCCGGTGACGTCGATCGTCGTCCCGTGGATGTAGGACGCGCGGGCCGAGACCAGGAAGACCGCGGCCTCGGCGATCTCCCCGGGATCCGCGGCGCGGCCCAGCGAGATCGTCGAAAGCCCGGACTGGATGCGCGCGTCGCCGCCGATCTCCTCCAGCATCTCGGTGCGCGTCATCCCCGGACGCAGCCCGCAGATGCGGATCCCCTGCGGACCGAGATCCTTCGCCGCGTTCATCACGAAGGCATCGACGGCGCCCTTGCTCGCGGCATAGGCCGCCCAGCCCGGCACGCCGCCCATGCGCGCCGCCGCCGAGGAGATGTTGACGATCGTCCCGCCCTTGCCGCCGTGCCGGGTGGACATGCGCTTCACCGCCTCGCCGACGCAGAAGAAGACGCCGTCCACGTTGGTCGCGAAGACCCGGCGCAGGAAATCGGCATCGGCGTCGGCGATCTCCCGGCGCTCGCCGACGATGGCGGCGTTGTTGATCAGCGCGGTCGCGGCACCCAGTTCGCGATCGCAGACCGCGAAGAGGCGCGCGACCTCCTCGCGCCGCCCCACGTCGGCCTGCACCGCGATGGCGCGGCCGCCCGAGGCGCGGATCTCCGCCGCGACCGCTTCGGCGCCCGCGATGCTCCGCGCCGCGTTCAGGCAGACCGCGAAGCCTTCGCGCGCCGCGATGCGCGCCGTCGCGGCGCCGATCCCGCGCGAGGCCCCCGTGACGACCAGGACCCCCGTCACTTGCGCGACTTGACCTTGGGCGTCGCCTTGCGCGCCGGCCGCGGCGGCGCCGCGTTCGCGCGCATGAAGTCGATCCCCTGCGCCAGCGCGGTCTGGAAGATGCCGATGTCGACGCCGTAGGCCATCAGGCGGAAGCCCTTGGCCAGGTAGTCCTTCATCCATTTCTGGTCGGCGGCCATGAAGGCCGGCGTCTTGCCGTGGCGCTCGCAGGCGGCCACGACGTCGTCGACCGCCTTGAGGTAGCGCGGGTTGTCGAACTGCGCGGGAATGCCCATGAAGTTGGTCAGATCGAAATGTCCCAGCCAGAGCACGTCGACGCCGGGAACGGCCGCGATCGCGTCGCAGTTCTCGGCTCCCTTCGCGGTCTCGATCTGGCAGATCACCAGCGTCCGCTCGTTGCCGGCCTTCATCTTGTCGAGCACCGAGCCGCCGGTGAAATCGTCGTGGCCGACGCCGAATGCGGCCCCGCGCCGGCCGACCGGCGGATACTTGCAGCATGCGGCGATGAAGGCCGCCTGCTCCGCGGTGTCGACCATCGGCACCATGATGCCGAGCGCCCCGACGTCGAGCATGCGCGCGATGAAGTCGTATTCGGTGGTCGGCACGCGCACCAGAGGCACGATGCCGAGCCCGCGGCAGAGCGCGAATTGCTGGCGCAGGGTCTCGGTGCTGATCGCCGTGTGCTCCATGTCGTACAGGATGAATTCCGCGCCGGCGGCCTTGCAGATCTGGGCGATGCCCGGGGTGAAGAACTCGAAGATCATCGCGCCGAAGGAACTGCCGCCGGCGGTGATCTTCGCCTTGACCGGATTGTCGCGCATGGAAGCCTCTTTCAGACGGAGAGATGGGAAAGCGCGGGGTGGCCCAGCGCGTCGCGGTTGACGAGATGTCGCGGTGCCACGCCGTCGGCGAGCGCGCGCACCGCCTCGAAGGTGTTGCGGGCGATGCCGGTGAAGCACTCGTCCGTGTAGCAGAGCCCGTGCGGGGTCGCGATCACGTTGTCCAGCGCCAGGATCGGATTGTCGGGCGGCGTCGGCTCGACCTCGAAGACGTCGAGGCCCGCGCCGGCGATTCGGCCGGCGGCGAGCGCCTCGTAGAGGGCGCTCTCCTGGATGATGGGGCCGCGCGCGGTATTGATGATGTACGCCGTCGGCTTCATGAGCGCGATCTCGCGCGCGCCGATCAGGCCGCGCGTCGCGGCGCTCAGCGGGCAGTTGACCGAGACGAAGTCGGCGCGGCGCATCAACTCGTCCAGCGTCGGAACCATTTCCACGTCGAGCCCGGCGAGCGTCTTCGCATCCGCATAGGGGTCGTAGGCGATGTGCCTCATCTCGAACGGCCTGGCGAGACGGAAAACCTCGGCGCCGATATTGCCGACCCCGATCAGGCCCAGCGTCCTGCCGGTCAGCCCCATCCCCATATGGCTGGTCTTCTCCGCCCAGCGCCCGGTGCGGGTCAGCCGATCCTTGAGGAACAGTTTCTGCGCCAGCGCCAGGACGAAGGTGATCACGTTGGTCGCGACCGGCCTGCGCACGCCGTCCGGCGCGATGTTGAGCAGCACGCCGTTCGCCGTGCAGGCCGGGACGTCGATCGCGTCATAGCCGACCCCGAAACGCGACACCAGCCGCAGCCGCTGGTCGGCGCGCCCGAGGCTCGCGGCCCCGACGCGTTCCACCATCGCGCACAGGACGTCCCAGCGCGCGGCGAAATCGGCGGTGATCTCGGCGACATGCTCGGGCAGATAGGTCCACTCGATGCGCGGATGATCGAGCAGCGACAGGACCGCCGGATCGTAGATCGGCGGTCCTTCCGCGCTGACGACGTCCCTGGAAATCGCGACACGCAGCTTCGTCATCTTGGTCCTCGCCGGGTCGGCTGGCCGGGCAAGCGCCCGGACGTCGCAGAGTATCGGGGCGCGCGCGACGCGGTCAAACGTCAGAACTTTCGTGCCCAGGCCTCGGTCCACATCGGCAGGAACGCGTCCTTGTTGTAGGGATGCGCCTTGGCGACCTCGACGTTGAACTCGCCGACGCCCAGCCCCGGCCGGTCGGGGAATTCGTAATGCCCGCCCACCGGGCGCGGCGCATGCTCCAGCAGGTCGAAGCGCCAGGGCACGCAGTACTCGCAGAAGGATTCCTGCATGATGATGTTGGTCGTGCAGGCGTCGAGCTGCACGGCCGCCGCGGTGGCCACCGGCCCGAACGGGTTGTGGAAGGACACGGGGATGTAGGCGGCATCGGCGATCGCCGCGATCTTCTTGGACTCCAGGATGCCGCCGACATGGATGATGTCCGGCTGCAGCACATCGACGTCGTTGGTCGCGAGCAACGCCTGCAGATGGTACTTGGTGTAGCAGCGCTCGCCCGTCGCCAGCCGGGTCTTTATCGAACGGCCGATCTTCTGCAGCGCGCCGACATTCTCGGGATCGCAGGGCTCCTCGAACCAGTAGAGATTGAAGGGCTCGAGCGCCTGGGCGATCGCGATCGCGCTGCCCGGGCTGAACCGTCCATGGCAGTCGATCAGGATCTCGACATGGGGCCCGATCGCGTCGCGCACGGCGCCGATGATCTCGACCGCGTTGGCCACCGTCCGGGAATCCGGATCGCGCCCGGCATTGACGAAGGGATCCAGCTTCATGCCGCGATAGCCCTTCTTCGCGACCGCCTTCGCCGCCCGGGCGATGTCCTTGACGCTGGATCCGGCTCCGTACCAGGCGTTGGCGTAGGCCGGCAGCGTGGCGTGGATCCGCCCGCCCAGCAGGTCGTAGACCGGGCGGTCGACGGCCTTGCCGACGATGTCCCACAGCGCCTGCTCGATCGCGCCGATGGCGCTGTTGAGATACGGACTGCCGCGCGCGAATTCGTTGCGGAACATCTCCTGCCAGAGCTTCTCGATCTGGAACGCGGACTGCCCGACGACGACGCGATGGGCCAGCATCTCGATCCCGGCCGCCACCATCTGCGGCTGGAACTCGCACGAGCCCTCGCCGATCCCGGAGATGCCGTCGTCCGTATGGACATGGGCGAACACGAAGTTGCGCCACCGCGCGTCCACGACATGGACGTCGATGCGCGTCACCCGGCAATCCTTGCGGCCCGCGCGCGCGGCGGGCCTGGCGGTCGGCTTCGGCATTGGCTTCTCCCGGTTGGACGGTCTTGCCGAAGGGGAATCGGGTGAACGAACCTTAGCCCGTGATGATCCTGACTAGGAAATCGTCATCCCAGGCCGCCGCCTTTCGCTTGGCGCGTAGGGAAAGCTTTTCGGGCGTTCGTCTGGTGAGGTTTTGGGCCATGTGCTTGATGGTACAGAAGTTCGCTGGGGCGTGATCCTTGGAGAGCCTGCACTCGTCGT
>JBIKLI010000308.1:0-5277 GCA_044359885.1 Alphaproteobacteria bacterium
ACCGGTGATCATCGTCATCCTGGCCTTCAACTTCCTCGGCGACGGCCTGCGCGACGCGGCGGATCCCTATGGCTGACCCCATCCTTTCCGTACGCGACCTGGAGACATTCTTCCGGGGCGACGAAGGGGTCGTGCGCGCGGTGGACGGCGCCTCCTTCGACCTTTACCCGGGCCGGACCCTCGGCATCGTCGGTGAATCGGGCTGCGGCAAGAGCGTGACCGCGCGTTCGATCCTGCGCATCGTCGAACGGCCCGGGCGGGTGGAAGGCGGCTCGATCATGCTGCGCCGCGCCGATGGCAGCACGGTCGATCTGACGAGCCTGGATACGCGCAGCCGCGAGATGCGGGACATCCGCGGCGGCGAGATCGGCTACGTGTTCCAGGAGCCGATGAGTTCGCTTTCGGCCTATCACACCATCGGCAACCAGCTCATCGAAGCGATCCGCTTGCACCGGCCCCTCGACAAGACCCAGGCCCGGGCACGGGCGGTCGAATTGCTGCACATGGTCGGAATTCCGCGACCGGAACAGCGCGTCGATTCCTATTCCTTCGAACTCTCCGGCGGACTGCGCCAGCGCGTGATGATCGCCCTGGCGCTGGCCGCCGAGCCCCGGATCCTGATCGCCGACGAGCCGACGACCGCTCTCGACGTCACCACCCAGGCGCAGATCCTGGAGCTGATCCGGCGCATTCAGCGCGAGCGCAACCTGGCCGTCGTCCTGATCACCCACGACATGGGCGTGATCGCCGAGATGGCCGACGCGGTCGCCGTCATGTATCTCGGCAAGGTGGTCGAATCGGGGCCGGTGGACACGATTTTCCACGCGCCCAAGCATCCCTACACGCAGTCGCTGCTGCGTTCGATACCGTCGGTGCTGGCCAAGCCGCTGTCGCGGCTCGCGACGATAACCGGCAGCATCCCCCACCCCTTCGCCAGACCGCCGGGTTGTCCGTTCCACCCGCGCTGCCCCAGCTTCATCCCAGGGACCTGCGATGCGAAGGGACCGGCCGTGGTGCGCCTCGCTGCGGACCATGAGGCGCGCTGCTTCCTCTACGAACAGCCGCGCGAGGCCGCGCCATGAGTGCCGCGACACCCGTCCTCTCGGTCGAGGGACTGCGAAAATACTTCCCCATCCGGCGCGGCATCCTGCGCCGCGTGGTCGGCAACGTGAAGGCGGTCGACGACGTGTCGTTCGCGATCGCACGCGGGGAAACGCTGTCGCTGGTCGGCGAATCCGGTTGCGGCAAGACGACCACGTCGCGCTGCATCCTGCGCGCCGTGCAGCCAAGCGCCGGCAGCATCCGTTTCCTTGCCGCCGAGGGACGCCCGGTCGACGTCGCCGCCCTGCCGCGCGCCGAACTGCGCCCGGTCCGCCGGCAGATGCAGATGATCTTCCAGGATCCGTATTCGTCCCTGAACCCGCGCATGACCATCTCGGACATCATCGCCGAGCCGCTGCTGGTCAACGGCATGGGAGACCTCGAGGCGCGACGCAGGCGCGTCGCCGAACTGCTGGACGTCGTCCAGCTGCCCCGCGCCTACATGAACCGCTTTCCGCATGCCTTTTCCGGCGGCCAGCGTCAGCGCATCGGCATCGCCCGCGCGCTCGCCCTCAACCCGGCGCTGATCGTCGCCGACGAGCCGGTCTCGGCGCTCGACGTTTCCGTCCAGGCCCAGATCATCAACCTGATGCTGGAACTGCAGGAACGGCTCGGACTTTCGTATCTCTTCGTCGCCCATGACCTGTCGGTCGTGAAGCATGTCAGCCATCGCGTGGCGGTCATGTATGTCGGGCGCATCGTCGAGATCGCCGACACGGCGACGATCTTCGCCAAGCCCCGGCACCCCTACACCGAAGCCCTGCTCTCCGCGGTTCCGGTGCCGGATCCCCGCAAGCGCGCCCAGCGCATCGTGCTCGAGGGCGAGGTCGCCGATCCGTCGAACGTGCCGTCAGGATGCGCCTTCCATCCGCGCTGCCCCTACGCCGTGGATCGCTGCCGCGCCGACAGGCCGGAGCTGCGCGATGTCGGCGGCGGCAATCTCGTCGCCTGTCATCGCGCCGCCGAACTCGACCTGCGCGGCGTGGCCGCGCACTGATCCGTCGGAAGGAAGCCCGGCGCCGTCAGGCCGTCCGGGCCTTCAACTCGTCGAGCTGCAGCCGGGCGCCGGCGATCATGCTGGCCAGGTCCGAGGTCAGCATCACCATGTCGAACCCGCGCTTGACCGCACCGGCCGCGAAGGCGGCGCTCGCGCAATGCATCACGCATTTGATGCCGGCCCTGTGGGCCGCGTCACGGATCCGATCGCAGGCGGCGATGTGGACCGGATCGGGATTGTCGCCGCGCGGCGGCAGGCCGAGCGCGAAGGAAAGATCGGCGGGACCGATATAGACGGCGTCGAGACCGGGCGTGGCGCAAATCGCGTCAAGGTTCTCGAGGCCATCCTTCGTCTCGATCATGGCCATGACCAGGATCTCGTCGTTGGCGTTGGCCACGTAGTCGGCGCCTGCATAATGGATGGCCCGCACCGGGCCATTGGAGCGAATTCCGACCGGCGGATACCGGCAGGCAGCCACGGCGGCCGCCGCCTCCGCGGCATTGTTGACCAGCGGAACGATGACGCCATAGGCCCCGAGATCGAGCGCCTTCATGATCGCCGCCGGTTCGTTCCAGGCGACGCGAACGAAGGGCACCGTGTCGGTCTGCGAAATGGCCTGCAGCAACGGGCCGACATCCTTCATCTCCGACGTGCCATGCTGCAGGTCGACGCACAGCGCATCGAAGCCCTGTCGCGCCATGACCTCGGCCGTGAATCCGTGCGAGATCCCGAGCCAGCCCAGCGTCGCGCAGCGGCCCGCCCCCCAGATCTCCTTGATCCTGTTCTTGCGCATCGTCGTCGTCCCCCCGATCGCGAAAGGATTGCGGACGTTGCGGCCGCGATCGTCCCGCATGTCCCGATCTGGAGGGTCCCGATGTCAGAAACCGACCGGACGCCCCCCGGCGCCCCCCGACGTGATCGCCGGCGCGCGCGGCGAAACGAAAGCCCTCAGGCATCCAGAATTTGAATTCTGGGCGATTTGCCACGCTGGCGGAAGCGCAATCTCGTCCCGATCCGCGCGATTCCCGCTAGGTCAGGGGGCAGCGAAATCGTAGGGTCGTCTCAACGGATCCGGCAGAACGGATCCGGTGCTTATCCAATAAGGGGGGGGTACGAATGAAGCTTCGCTGGCCTGTCCTGGCGCGCCTCGCGCTGGGAACCGCTCTTGCGTTTGCCGTGATGCCAGGGATTGAAGCTCGCGCACAGAGCGCGTTGTCGCAGTCTGGCCTCGTGGGCACACCCGAGGGCATCACGATCATCACCGATCCGGCGCAGTGGCCGAAGAATTTCAACGAGGCGCCGCAGCTGGCGGAGCTGGTCCGGCAGGGCAAGCTGCCGCCGGTCAAGGACCGGCTGCCGCAGGACCTGATGGTCATCAAGCCTGTGCACGAGATCGGCAAGTATGGCGGCGTCTGGCGTCGCGGCTTCACTGGCCCGGGCGACAACGAGAACGGCAACCGCATCAACGCCTCCGACAGGCCGATCCTGGTCGACCATACCGGCGCCAAACCCAATCCTTCGCTCGCGAAGGGCTGGAGGATGAGCGGCGACGCGAAGACCTTCACGCTCGATCTGCGTCGCGGCCTGCGCTGGTCGGATGGCGCGCCGATGACGGCGGACGATTTCGTCTTCTGGTTCGAGGATCTCTACGGCAACAAGGACATCGTGCCGTCGCCGATCACCGACATGATGCCGCAGGGCAAGCCCGGGCGGATCGTCAAGGTCGACGATTTCACGGTGAATTTCGAATTCGACGTGCCCTATTTCCTCTTCGAGGACCTGATGACCGGCGACACGCTGATCGGCGGCGGTCAGTCCCTGCGCCAATCCGACAAGCGCACACATGGTGCCTATGCGCCGGCCCATTATCTCAAGCAGTTCCTGCCGAAATACGTGCAGGGCGGCGTCGAGGCCGCGAACGCGGCGGCGCGCGCCGAGGGCTTCGACAACTGGGTCGCACGGCTGCATTTCAAGAAGGACTGGACGCTTAACCCGGAACTGCCGGTTCTGGGGCCGTTCAGGACCGTACAGCCGATAAATCGCCCGATCTGGGTGATGGAGCGCAATCCGTATTACTGGGCCGTCGACACGGCCGGCAACCAGCTGCCCTATCTCGACGGCGTGGTCATGACGCTGGCCGAGAACCTGGAAGTGCTGAACCTGCGCGCCATGGCCGGCGAATACGACCTGCAGGAGCGCCATATCGACATCGGCAAACTGCCGGTGATCCTGGAGAACCAGACTCGTGGCCGCTACAAGGTCCATCTCGACCTCGCGCTCAACGGTTCCGATGCGGTCTATTTCTTCAACCAGACCTACGACGCGGATCCCGAGATCGCGAAATGGATTCGCAACGTCGATTTCCGTCGCGCGCTGTCGCTCGCCCTCGACCGCAACCAACTGAATGAAGCCTTCTGGCTCGGCGTCGCGGTTCCCGGCTCTGTCGCGCCGGGCGAGGCCCTGCCCTATTTCCCCGGGCCGGGCTGGCGCGAGAAATGGTCGACCTTCGATCAGAAGCAGGCCAACGAGATGCTCGACCGCATCGGGCTCACGCGCAGGGACGCCCAGGGTTTCCGGGTGCGCACCGACAATGGTCAGCGTCTGCGCCTCCAGATCCAGGCGGTTCAGGCCTTCCTGCCCTGGCCGAAGATCTCCGAAATGGTGGCCGACCAATGGGCCAAGGTCGGTATCCAGGCCGACGTGCGCGATACCGAGCGTACGTTGGCCACGACCCGCACCTGGAACAACGAGCACCAGATCACGGTCTGGATGAATGGCGGCACCGAATTGCTCTACCTCTATCCCTTTCACGTGCTCCCCGTCGACGCGCCGCCCGGCTCGGCGGCCATGGGGCCGGAGCATGGGAAGTGGTTCGCATCCAACGGCGCCAGCGGCAGGAAGCCGACCGACCCCCATATCCTGAGGATGCTCGAACTCTTCAGGTCCGCCGCCAGCCAGACGATGGAAGAGCGGATCAAGACGGCGCAGGAAATCTGGAAGATCGAGATCGACCAGCAATACGGCATCGGCACCGTGGGTCAATCCCCGGCGCTGATGGGCGTGCGGCTGGTCAGCACCCGCCTGGGCAACATCCCGTCGCGCAATTGCATCGCACAGCATTGCCGCACGCCAGGCGGCGCGCACCCCGAGACCTGGTTCTACAAGAACTGAGGCTGGCT
>JBIKLI010000309.1:0-5273 GCA_044359885.1 Alphaproteobacteria bacterium
TGAACAGGAAGAGATAGGCCGACGCCGCCGTGCCCGCCCGCGTGGGGAAGGGCCTGACTGCGGCGGTGGCCGTGATGGGGAACACGAAGCCCTGACCCGCCGCATAGACGTAAAGCGCGAGGGAGATTGTCGTCAGGGACAAGCCGCCCCCTGCCGCGAGCGCGGCGAGCGCCGCCACGCCGGCGAAGCTCGCCGCCATTCCGAGCCCGAGCACGGACGTCTCGCGATATCGTCCGGCCAGCCTTGCGCAGGCCATGCCGGCGACCATGAAGACGACGACGCCGATCAGGATATGGACGCCGTAGGCGGCCGGAGACACGCCCATCCTGTCGATCAGCAGGTCGGGCGACGCGGCGAAGTAACCGTACCACGGGCCGGTCGAGAGCCCGGCGGCCCCGACGGCACCGAGAAAGGCACGGTTGCGAAGGACCGACGCATAGCCGGCGGCAAGCTCGGCCACGCCGATCCGCGCGATGCGCTGCCGGTTGGATTCCGCCGGACCGCGGCTGGCAGCCGCCAGCAGCGCCAGACCGATAAGCCCGGTCACATGGAACGTCCAAGTCCAGTCGCCCCATCCGGCAAGCAGGCCACCGAGAAGCGGCGCGAGCCCGGGCGCGACGCCTTGGCCGGTCGAGAGATAGGCGTTGGTCCGCACCAGTTCGGGACCGTCCATCGTGTCGCGCGCGATCGCGCGCGTGACGACGACCCCGGCCGCGGCGCCGATAGCCTGGAACACGCGCGCCGCGAGCAGGACCTCGATGCCGGGCGCCAGCGCGCAGGCGAAGCTGGCCAGCGTGTACAGACCAAGCCCGACGAGCAGAACCGGCCGCCGGCCGTAGCGATCCGACAGTGGTCCGTGGATCAGCGCCGCGATCGCATAGACGAACAGATAGACGGTCAGCGTCGCCTTGGCGCTTGCACCGCCCGCGCCCAGCGCCTTGGCCATCGCCGGCATCGCCGGCAGGAAGATGCTGATCGCGAATTGATTGAGCGAGAAGACGCAGACCAGGAACACGACCAGCCCCGCACGCGCGCCGCCGGCCCGTCCAATCCTGTCGCGATCGGTCTTGTCCATGGAGCCGCCCCCCGCGCAGTCTCGATCACTCATTCCATGGATGCGCCATCGAACATAGCGGCGGCCGCCGGCCACGCCTATGCGCGATCCGGGGCATCTGCGATCCGGACGCGGCGTCGCGCGCCGGCGACGGGTCAGTCGCGAATCTGGCAGATGGCCGCGCTTTCCCTCCTGCGGTGCCGCGCTTTTCATGGCGGGCGCGTGGCTCGCTCATCGGCTTGGGGCATGTCGCGGCGCAGATCCGGGGATACGGCGTCACCTTCCGCCGCAGCCGTTCCGCAGGTCTGCCATCCGGCCGAAGATGCAACTCATGGTGGCGCTGGATCCGCCGGTGCTGCGTTTCCGGGAGGGCGATGCCGGCGCGGCGGCGAAGTTCCCTGGAGGCGGGGCGAAAGGATGCGGTCGATAAACTGATTTGCGGATCCGTCTCTGGACCTGTTTCCGTTAACTGCTCTACAAGGGTTGGGGGCAAGAACTGTGGAAGCAGTGCCGCGATTACGTGAATGAATCGTGACGCAGCGCAGCGGCCAGCACGCGACCCGAGGAAAGCCCGCCGACACCGATCAGGCATGTCATGAACAAGCGAGCACCGGATGCCAGCGCCACCGGCATGGCCAGCACGCACGGCGAGCGCGCCGTGGGGCAGCGTCCGCCGCGGGTCGCCTTCGTCGATGACGAACAGGATCTGCTGGCCGGCCTGCGTCGCGCACTGCGCCGGCTGGATCTGAACTGGGAGATCTCGTTCCACAGCGATCCCGAGGCGGCGCTGGCGACGCTGACCGAAGATCCGGTCGACGTCGTCGTCGCCGATATCCGGATGCCGCGGCTGAACGGGATCGCGCTGGCCGCGGCGCTGGCGCAAAGCTGCCCGCAGACCGTGTCGATCGTGCTCTCCGGTTCGACCGATTTCGACCTCGCGATCTCCTCGATCAATGTCGGCCGGATCTTCCGCTACCTGGTCAAGCCCTGCCCGGCGCCGGCGCTGGTCGAGGCGGTGCAGGCGGCGCTGCGCAGCCGGGAAGAAGCGGCGTCGACGCCGGTGGAGCAATTGTCGGCGAAGGCGGCCATCGATCTGCTGACCTGCGGGGTCATCGTTCTCGGACAGCGTGGTCAGGTTCTGTTCACGAACCAGCGGGCCGGCACGCTTCTCGCGCGCCGCGACGGCATTCTGGTCGAGAACACGGGTATCTGCCGCAGCTCGTCGGGCGAAGACACGCGCCGCCTGCATGCCGCGATCCGGGCCGCGCGCGACGGCGGCGTCAGCGACGCGCTGACGATCGAGACGCGCGACCACGGGGCGCTTCGCGTGGTCGTACGACCACGCGCCGACGACGGCGATGGCGGAAACACGCTGATCTGCCTCTATCTCTTCGCCGAGGACGACGATCCCACGGTTGATCCGAACCTGCTGCGCGGCATGTTCGGCCTGACGCCGTCGGAAAGCCGGCTGGCAGCGGCGCTGGCCGGCGGCCTGTCGCTCGAGGCGGCCGCCGAAGCGGAACACTGGACCCTCAGTTCGGCCCGCACCTATCTCAAGGCGGTGTTCGGCAAACTTGGGGTGTCGCGCCAGGCCGATCTGGTCCGGGTCGTCCTGACGAGCACCGGTCGCTGACGCGGCGTGCGCGGCGCGATCAGGCCGGCCGCGGGTCGGGGACGGGGATCGGCAGCATCACCGTGAAGCGTGCGCCGCCGAGCGGTGAGTCGCCGAGGAGGATGCGGCCACCATAGCGTTCGACGATCCGGCGGCTGATGCCGAGGCCCTGGCCGGTACCCTTGCCGACCTCCTTGGTCGTGAAAAACGGATCGAAGATGCGCGCGCGAAGATCGGCCGGGACGCCGGGTCCGTTGTCGTCGAAATGGACGACGACGAAGCCGCCTTCCTGGTCCAGGGCGATGCGCACCACGCCCGTTCCGCGCGACGACAGACGCGCCGCATGGCAGGCATTGGTGATCAGGTTGACGAAAACCTGGCTGATCTGTCCCGGGCCACCACGAGTGGCGGGGACGACGGTCTGGCAGGCGAAGCCGACTTCGACCTCGTGCTTCCAGGCGTTTCGCGTGATCACGAGACAGTGGTCGAGGACGCTGCGCACGTCGACGTCCTCGTCCTGGGCGAGATCGGGATAGGCGAAGGTCCGGACCGCCTCGACGATCTCGGCGATGCGGCGGCACCCGGACAGCGACTGCGCGAGCGCCGCCGGGATCTCGGCGCACAGATAGTCGGCTCCGAACGCGGCGCGGACCGCGGTCTCTTCCGGCCGCCGTGCGCCGTCGATCAGCGGGACAAGTTCGCCGAAGCCGTCCTGCAGGAAATGCAGGTTGTCGCTGATGTACTGCATCGGCGTGTTGATCTCGTGGGCGATGCTGCCGGCCAGCATTCCCAGCGCTTCCATCTTCTGCGCCTGCTGAAGATCCTGCTCCAGCTTGCGAGCCCTGATCGAATCCTGGCGCCGCCGCAGCGCCTCGGCGAGCAGCGGAATGAACCGGCCGAACAGCTGCAGCCGGCCCTGGTCGAGCGCCTCGGCGCCGCTGCCGGCGACGATCAGCAGATAGCCGGCCTGGGCCGGTGCGACCAGGGCGGTGACCATCCAGCCCAGCGCCGCTTCCGGCCAGGTGGCGGCCACCGGCGCAAAGACCGCGGCCGCCGACAGATCGGCGATCGTCCGGCGTGGCTTCGCGGCGAGATAGTCGATGAAGCCACGCTGCCGCTGCACGCCCTGCCACCAGTCGGGATGGCCGAGGACGAGCGGCGCCTCGTCCACATCGAGAGGCAGGATCGCCGCGCATCCCGTCTGCAACGCCCTGCCGAGCTGATGCAGCAGCAGCAGCGGACCGTCGGCCGGGTCCTGCGCCTCGCTGAGGCTGCGCAGCGCGCGGACCATCATCTCGCTCGACACGCGCATCTGACGGTCGCGCTCATGCAGGCGCTTGGTCTCGATCAGGGCCCGCTCGAGCCGCGCCTCGTACTCGACGCGCTGCTCGGCGGCGGCCTCCTGCAGCCGTCGGCGTTCCTCCTCGTAGCGCAGCCGCTGGCTCACGTCGCGCGACAGCAGCTCCAGCCGGGCGCGGTTGCGCAGGCTGCGCGAGATCTGCGCGAAGAAGTCCAGCAGCAGTCGCTCGCGGTCGCTGTAGCGATAGTGCCGGCGGACGAAGTCGAAGCCGAGAAATCCTTCGCAGCGTTCGCCGTCCATCACCGGGATCGCGACGAGGCTCCTGATTCTCTGCGGCTCCAGCAAATCGCGCAGTGCGCTGCCCTCGGGCAGGGACGCGGTATCGGGAACATGGACGCTCAGACCCGAACGATGCGCGATCGTCCAGAAGGTCAGGTCGGCGACCGGGACGCGCTGCAGCGTCTGGCGCTGCGGCGCGATGCCTGGGGCGCACCATTCATGCGTGTTGGTGGTCGTCTGGGCGTCCCAGTCGTAATCGAAGATGTAGGCGCGGTCGGCGTCGACGAAGCGGGCCAGATCGCCGAGGGCGGACCCGATCGCCGCGTCGACCCGCTCGGCGGGCGTGTTCAGGTAGCGCGAGGCGATGGTCATCAGCAGGTCGTGCAGAGCCGTCTCGTTCTGGAGGTCCTTCGCCAGCTGGCTGGCGTCGCGGGCGATCAGGACGAAGGAGCCGTCCGGCGCCCGGGTCAGCGACACCTCCTGACGGGAGGCGTCGCCGTCCGCCTGCGGCCCGCGCATGAAGCCCCGCCACGCGCCACGGCGCGAAACCGCCTTGCGCGCCGCCTTGTCGATCGCCGCGCGGTCGTCGGCATGGCAGAGCCGCGTCCATTCCTGGCCGATCCAGGACAGCGCGTCGCCGCCGAACATCCGCGCCAGCGCGGCATTGACATAGGAAAGACGGCCGTCCGGCGTGGCGATGGCGATGGCGTCGCGCGAGGCGTCCATCGTGGCGAGCCGATGCGCCACCGCCGTCCGCTCCGCCCGCTTGAGTTCGGTGATGTCGCTGCGCAAGGCGATGGTCTGCCGGTCCGCGGTCCGGATCTTCACGCTTCGCACCCACCGGCCATCGGCCAGTTCGAGATCGGCGGTCCAGCCCGTGCCCTCGCGAAGCGCGCCCATCATCTGCTGGAGCCATGCCCCCTCGCGGCCGAGCGCCGCCGGGTACTCTCCCAGCGACAGTTCGAACCGCATCAGCCGCTCGATTTCGATCCCCGGCACCAGAATGGCGGTGGCACGCGGGTGCAGGT
>JBIKLI010000045.1:0-17986 GCA_044359885.1 Alphaproteobacteria bacterium
GTGCTGCTGCCGCTGCTGGCGATGCCGCTCTTCGTGCCGGTCGTGGTCTTCGGCGTGGCCGCGACCGAAGCCCATCTCGCCGGGCTGCCGGCACGGCCGCATCTTCTGCTGCTCGCCGCGATCCTGGCCGGCGCGGTGCCGCTCGCCGCGATCGCCGGGGCCGCAGCCCTGCGCCAGGCGGCCGAGTGAAACCGCGCGACGGCTTGGACAAGCGCGCCGGTGCGCGCTACATCTCGCAGGCCGATGCAGCGCTTCGCTAATCCCCTTCGATTCAAGCGGTTGTCGGGCGCCCTGCTGCCATGGACATCCGCCGCCACGGTCCTGCTTTTCGCGGCAGGCCTGTGGCTGGCGCTCGCCGCCTCCCCGGCCGACTACCAGCAGGGCCAGACCGTGCGCATCATGTACGTGCATGTCCCGGCCGCCTGGATGGCGATGTTCGTCTACGCGAACCTGGCCGTCGCCTCGGCGATCGCGCTGGTGTGGCGCCACCGCCTGGCCGAGGTCGCGGCGCGCGCGATGGCCCCGATGGGGGCCTGCTTCACCGCCCTGTGCCTCGCGACCGGCTCGCTCTGGGGCAAGCCGATGTGGGGCACGTGGTGGGTCTGGGACGCGCGACTGACCTCCGTCCTGCTGCTGTTCTTCATCTATCTGGGGTACATCGCGCTGGCGAACGCCTTCGAGGACGAGGCGCGCGGCAACCGCGCGGCCTCGGTCCTGGCCGTGGTCGGCGCGATCAACCTGCCGGTGATCAAGTTCTCGGTCGACTGGTGGAACACGCTTCACCAGCCGGCCTCGGTCTCGCGTCTCGACGCGCCCGCCATCCATGCCGACATGCTGATCCCGCTGCTGACGATGGCAGCCGCCTTCACGGCCTATTTCGCGACGGTGCTGCTCTGGCGGATCGAGGCGGCGCTGGCGGCGAATCGTGCCGCCGCGCGGCGCATGCTCGCCGAAGCCGGGCCGTCTGCCGCGGCGCCGCGGGTCCGCCGATGAGCGAGTATCTCGCGATGGGCGGTTACGCCGCCTTCGTCTGGCCGTCCTACGGCCTGACGGCGGCCGTTCTGGGCGCGCTCGCCTGGGTCAGCTGGCGCGCGCGCGCCGCGGCACGGCGCGGCGACCCGGGCGACGGCGCATGACCCGGCGTCGCCGGCGCCTCTACGTGCTGCTGCTCGGGCTGCTGGGCCTGGGCACGGCGACCGCGCTGACGCTCGCGGCGTTCCAGGACCATCTCGTGTTCTTCTACTCGCCCTCCGACATCGCCGAGAAGCCGGTGCCGCGCGACCGGATGCTGCGCATCGGCGGGCTGGTCGAACCGGGCAGCGTCGAACGCGCCGACGGCAGCCCTCGGATCCGTTTCCGGGTGACCGACAACATCAACGCCGTCCCGGTCGTCTATGCCGGATTGCTGCCCGATCTGTTCCGCGAGGGCCAGGGCGTGGTCGCCAACGGCAAGCTCGGCGCCGACGGCATCTTCCGCGCCAGCGAGATCCTGGCGAGACACGACGAGAACTACATGCCGCCCGAGGTCGCCGAAGCGCTCAAACGCGCCGGACAATGGCAGCACGGGCCCCAGGGCGGCGGGAAGGCGACGCCATGATCCCCGAACTCGGTCATCTGGCGCTGGTCCTTGCCTTCGCCGCCGCATGCCTGCAGGGCTCGCTGCCGCTGGTGGGCGCGGCGCGCGGCGACCATCGGCTGATGTCGCTGGCGGTGCCGGCGGCGCTGGCGCAGTTCGCACTGGTCGCGCTGTCCTTCGCGGCGCTGACCTGGTGCTACGTCGTCTCGGATTTCTCGGTCGCGAACGTCGCGCAGAACTCGCATACGGCGAAGCCGATGCTCTACAAGGTCACCGGTGTCTGGGGCAATCACGAGGGCTCGCTGCTGCTGTGGGTCCTGATCCTGGCGCTGTTCGGCGCCGCGGTCGCCGGCTTCGGGCGCAATCTGCCGCGCAGCCTCGCGGCGCGCACGCTTGCCGTCCAGGCGCTGGTCGCCGTCGCCTTCCTCGCCTTCACTCTCTTCACGTCGAACCCGTTCCTGCGGCTGGATCCGGCGCCGCCCGAAGGGCGCGATCTCAACCCGATCCTCCAGGATCCCGGCCTCGCCTTCCACCCGCCCTTCCTCTACCTGGGGTATGTCGGCTTTTCGATCGTGTTCTCCTTCGCGGTGGCCGCGCTGATCGAGGGGCGCGTCGACCCCGCCTGGGCGCGCTGGGTCAGGCCCTGGACGCTCGCCGCCTGGGCGGCACTGACGCTGGGCATCGCGCTGGGGTCCTGGTGGGCCTATTACGAACTGGGCTGGGGCGGCTGGTGGTACTGGGATCCGGTCGAGAACGCCAGCTTCATGCCCTGGCTGATCGGTGCGGCCCTGCTCCACTCCGCGATCGTCGCCGAGAAGCGCGACGCGCTGAAGAGCTGGACGATCCTGCTCGCCATCCTCGCCTTCGGCCTGTCGCTGATCGGGACGTTCCTGGTCCGCTCGGGCGTGCTGACCTCCGTCCATTCCTTCGCCACCGATCCGGCGCGCGGCGTGTTCATCCTGGCGATCCTGGCTGTCGCGATCGGCGGCTCGCTGGCGCTCTTCGCCTGGCGCGCGCCGATGCTGAAGCCAGGCGGCCTGTTCGCGCCGGTCAGCCGCGAAGGCGGGCTGGTGCTCAACAACCTTCTGCTCGCCACCGCCTGCGCCACGGTCTTCGTCGGCACGCTCTATCCGCTTTTCCTCGAAGGGCTGGGCGGCGCCAAGGTGTCGGTGGGGCCGGCCTTCTTCAACATGACCTTCGTGCCGCTGATGCTGCCGCTGATCGCGGCCATGGCGGTGGGACCTTTCCTCGCCTGGAAGCGCGCCGACGGACGCAGCGCCCTGCGCCGCCTGCGCTGGCCGCTCGCCGGCGCCGTCCTCGCCGCCATGGCGAGCCTGTTCCTGGCGCCGCCCGCCCCCGCCCTGGCCCATGTCGGCGTCGCGCTGGCGGTGCTGCTGGCGCTGTCGGCGATCGTCGAACTTGCCGGCCGCGCCGGCGGGCCCGCGCGGGCGCTGCGCCTGCCGCGCGCCGCCTGGGGGGCGGCGATCGCGCATTTCGGGATGGCGGTGACGGTGGCCGGCATCGTCGGCTCCTCGGCCTGGCAGAGCGAGGAACTGCGGCTGATGCGGCCTGGCGAGAGCCTGGAGATCGCCGGCTGGCGGCTCGACTTCCTGCGCACCCGCCTCGAACAAGGTCCCAACTACGCGGTACGCCGGGCCGAATTCGCGGCCCGCGCCGGCGACGCCCCGCCGCGTGCGCTGCGCCCCGGCAAGCGCCACTACCCGTCGACCGGCGCCGTCACCACCGAGGCCGCCATCATCACGACGGGGCTTGCCGATCTCTACGTGACGATCGCCGATCCAGCCGAGGGCACGACCGCGGGGGGCAATCCCCGCTTCCTGTTCGAGGCGCCCGCCGACGCGGCCTGGGCGGTGCGCGTCACCCATAACCCGCTGGTCGCCTGGATCTGGTTCGGCGCCGGGATCATGGCGCTGGGCGGCATGGTCAGCCTGAGCGACCGGCGGCTGCGCGTCGGCGCACCGGCACGCCGCGCCGCCACGGCGTGACCATGCTGCGTCGTCTGCTCTTCGCGCTGCCGCTGCTGGGTTTCGCGGCGGTCGCGGTCTGGTTCCTCCAGGGCCTCGGCCGCGATCCCGCCGCGATCCCGTCGGCGCTGATCGACAAGCCGGTGCCCGAATTCCGGCTGCCGCCGCTCGAAGGGTCCGGCAAGCCGGCGCTGGCGAGCGAGGATCTGCGCGGACGCGTGGCGCTGGTCAATTTCTTCGCCTCCTGGTGCGCGCCATGCCGGGTCGAGCATCCGCTGCTGATGCGGCTGGCGGCCGAGCGACGCGTGGCGGTGTACGGGATCAGCTACAAGGACGCGGCGTCCGCCTCGCGGCGCTTCCTCGACCAGCTGGGCGATCCCTATGCCGCGATCGGCTGGGACCATGACGGGCGCATCGCGATCGACTGGGGCGTCTACGGCGTGCCCGAGACCTTCGTCGTCGATCGCGCCGGCCGCATCCGTCACCGGCATGTCGGGCCGCTGACCGAGGAGGCCCTCGCCCGCACGCTGCGGCCGATGATCGCCAGGCTGGAACGCGAATGAGGCGCGCGGCTCCCGCCCTCGCGCTCGTGATGGCGCTGGCGCTGGCGGCGCCGCTCGCGGGCGCGGTGATGCCCGGCGAACGCCTGGCCGATCCCGAACTGGAGGCGCGCGCGCGCAACATCTCGCGCGACCTGCGCTGCCAGGTCTGCCAGAACCAGTCGATCGACGATTCGAACGCGCCGCTGGCCGCAGATCTGCGCCGGCTCGTGCGCGAGCGCCTGCAGCGCGGCGACAGCGACCGGCAGGTGGTCGACCATGTCGTCGCGCGCTACGGGGACTATGTGCGACTGACGCCGCCGCTGCGGGCCGACACGCTGCTGCTCTGGGCGGCTCCGGGGCTGGTGCTGCTGCTCGCCGCCGGCGGGATCGCGATTGCCTGGCGGCGGCGTCCAGCCGCGGATGCGGGGCAGCCGCTGACCGAGGCCGAACGCCAGGCACTGGAACGGCTGCTCGCCAGCGGCGAGGGCCGCAAGGACGGACCATGATCTGGGCACTGGCGGTTCTGCTGAGCGTCGCTGTCGGCCTCGCCCTCGCCTGGCCGCTGCTGCGCGGCCGAGGCGACGCGCCGGCCGCCGACGGGCGCGACATCGCGGTCTATCGCGACCAGCTGGCCGAACTCGCGCGCGACCAGGCGCGTGGCCTGATCGGGCCGGCGGAGGCCGCCGCCGCCCATGCCGAGGTCGCACGCCGCATGCTGGCGGCCGAGCGCGCCCGGACCGAGGCGACGGCCCGCAGCAAGAGGGCGCCGGCCTGGAGCGTCGCGGCCGTCGCCCTCGTCCCGCTCGCCGCGCTCGGCATCTACGCCCTGATCGGCAGCCCAGGCCTGCCGGCGCGCCCCGCCGGCGACCCGAATTCCCCCGCGGCCCAGGCCGCCGCGATCCGCGGCATGGTCGACCGTCTGGCCGCCCGGCTGGCGCAGTCGCCCGACGATGTCGAGGGGTGGCGGCGGCTGGCACGGTCGCGTTTCGTCCTGGGAGACGTCGAGGCCGCGCGCGCGGCCGCCGCCAATGCCGCGATCCGCGCGCCGGGGGATGTCGAGGTGCTGCTCGAGCTGGCCGAGTTCCATGCGCCCGCCTCGCCGGCGGAACCCCTCGGCATGGTCTTCGTCGAGACGCTGCGGAAGGTTCTCGACCTGCGACCCGACAACGTCCAGGCGCTGTTCTTCCTGGGCATGGACGCCTATCGCCGCGATGACCGCTTGTCGGCACGGCGCTACTGGGAGAAGCTATTGGAGGTGCTGCCGGCCGACGCGCCCGTCGCCGCCGAAATCAGGCGCCGCGTCGAAAGCCTGGGAGCCGTCCGCTGATGACGTCCGTTCGCCCGTCCGATCCACGCTGAAGAGGCACGGACCATGCTGAGACGCGACAGCCGCATGCTGATCGTCCTGCTGGGCGCGCTGACCACGGTCGGGCCGTTCACCACCGACACCTATCTGCCTTCGATGCCGGCGATCCGCGAGCATTTCGGCGTCGACATGGCCTCGATCCAGCTGACGCTCAGCCTCGCCTTCCTGGGCGGCGCGATCGGCCAGCTCTTCTACGGCCCGCTCTCCGACCGTTTCGGACGGCGGCCGGTCCTGATCGGCGGGCTCTCGCTCTACGTCGTCGCCTCTTTCGGCTGCCTGCTGGCGCAGACCATCGACCAGCTGATCGTCGCGCGTTTCCTGCAATCCTTCGGCTCGATCGCGGCTCCCGTGCTGGCGCGCGCCATGGTGCGCGACCTGCACGAGCGCGAGGCGGCGGCGCGGGTGCTGTCGCTGATGGGCATCGTGCTGGGCCTGGGACCGATCCTGGCGCCGATCATCGGCGGCGTGCTGCAGGCGCAGTTCGGCTGGCATGCCAGCTTCGTGTTCATCACCGTCTATGGTCTCGTTCTGCTTGGCCTCGTCGTCGGGATCCTGGGGGAGTCGATCCGCGCACGCGATCCCGAGGCGATCCGGCCGATGCGTCTGCTGCAGACCGCGGCCGAATTGCTGCGCAGCCGGGTCTTCCTGGGCTACGCGCTGGTGAACTGCTTCCTGTTCGGCGGCCTCGGCGCCTATCTGTCCGGGATCTCGTTCGTGATCGTCGAGGTGCTGGGCGTGCCGATGGCGTATTTCGGCGTGGTCTTCGGCGCGATCATGATCGGCAACATCTCCGGCTACGCGCTGTCGGGCCGGCTGGTCGGCCGCTTCGGGCTGGACCGGATGCTGGAATACGGCGCCTGGGGCGTCGCCGTCGCCGGCAGCGCGCTGGCGATCTTCGCCTTCGCGGGCGTCGTGCATGTCGCGGCCATCGTGCTGCCGATGATGGCCTATATGTGCTCGCTGGCCCTCAGCGCGCCGCAGGCGATCGCCGGCGCGCTCGCCCCCTTCCCGCGCAGCGCCGGGTCGGCATCGTCGCTGCTCGGCTTCTTCCAGTCCGCGACCAGTGCCACGGTCGGGATGGCGGTGGCGATGTGCTTCGACGGCACACCGCGCGCGATGGCGGGGTTCGTGTGCCTGTTCGGGCTGCTGACATTCGCCGCGCATCGCCTGATCGTGCGCCGGATCTCCGAGCAGGAGCGCCGGCGCGTCGCGCGATGACGCGGCGCGACCGCGGCTCTCACTTCGCCAGCACGTTGGTGATCTCGCGCAGCTGCGCCCGCGCCCGAAGCACGTAGAAACCCTGGCCCGCGAGATGGCTGGGGAACAGCACGCCGTCGGGCGCGGCGTTCATGACGACCAGGGGATCCATGCGCGCCGCGTGGCCAAGCGACTCCAGCATCTGGTTCCAGAGCGGCGCCACGCCGCGATCGCGGAGCAACGTCTCGAAATCGCGCCCCAGCCCGCGCAGGACCATCGCATAGCCGTAGGCCTGGCCCTTGATCGTGTAGAAGATGTCGTCGGCACCGGGATCGAAGAGTCGGCCACCATGCTCCGCGATCCGGCGATCGAGGCCCGCGGCCGAGGCGCCCAGATCGAGCGCGATCCGGTCGAGGGTCTCGAGCAGGTTGTCGGCGCGCCGCTCGAACGCGGCCCCGCCCGCGGCCAGCCGCGCGTTGTAGGCCAGCAGAGCCTTGCGGGCGCGCCGGTACTGGGCCTCGCTGGTGGCCTGCGGCCAGGGCGAGGTGGCCAGATCGACGATCCATTTGTCGCCGGGGAACTGCAGCAGCCCGGCCGCCTCGCGCAGATCGGGATCCTCCTGGCTGGTGCCGCGGGTCCGGCCCAGCCGGTCGCGCAATTCGGCGGTCGCCCGCGCCAGGGCGGCGAACATGCCCTGCTGGAAATTCGGCATGTTGTCCAGCCAATGGCCCGGCATGAACCAGGGATCGTTGGCGACCCAGCGATTGACGTCGGTCTCGCGATGGACGAGCGCGGCGATCGCCGCGACGGCGCGGCTCGACCCCGGCGGCAGATCGGTCGCGCCGGCGTCGAAGGCGAGATCGTCGTCGATGCGATGGACGATCGCCATGCCGGCCGGCAGGGCGGCGCCCAGCAGCAGCACGGCCCCCGCCAGCGCGGCCAGGATTGTGCGCCGGGACAGGGCGCGTACGGCGGGCGGGCGCGGCGCGGATGCGGTGGCGTCCATGGGATCTCCTGCGGTCCGCGAGGGCGGTGCCAGGGGAAATGGCGTCGGGCAGGCCGCCGCGCAAGCCGTCCGGCCGTCAGCGCGGAATCACGGGCAAGGTGACGCGGGACGGGCGGGTGCGATCGTGGAACAGCGTCTGCTCGGCGACCTGGAACGCCGACTCGAACCCGATCCGGCCGCCGGTGTTGAGATTGCGGTCGTAGCGCGGGAAGTTGCTCGACGAGACCTCGATGCGGATGCGGTGGCCCTTGCGGAACAGGTTCGACGTCGCCCACATGTCGGCGCGCAGTTCGACGGGCTGGCCTGGCGTCAGAAGCCGCGGCCGGAAATCGGGCTCCTCGTAGAGCCGCTCGTAGGGCGGGCGGCCGGCATGGAGATCGGCCGGGCGCCATCCGGCGGCGGCGTCGCGGAACCGCGCGCGGCAGATCCCGTCGGTCAGCAGGAGCGCGCGGCCGTCGGGATGGACATCCACCAGCGCCACCGTGAAGTCGGTGTCGGCCGCCGAGGGCGCCGCCCATAGCGTCGCCGTGACCGGCCCGGTCACCTCGACGTCGCCTGTCAGCGGCGCCGAATTCGGCGTCGTCGAAGCGGCCATCGGCCGGGAACAGGAAGCCGGGCTGCGGCCGGCCCCAGGGCGCGACCTGATGGCTCCAGGGCCCGATCACGATCCGGCTGAGCCGTCGCGCGGCCGGGGCGCGCGCCGCCCGCCGCCAGCCACGGAAGACGCGCAGCGAATGGCCCGACCAGAACGCGTCATAGGCGTCATGGCCGACGACGCCCCGGAAACAGGGACAGTCGCCGATCGCGTCCCAGGTGTCGTGAAGCGGCAGATGGCGCTCGATCGCGTGGCGGTCGAGCCGCGCCAGCGCCTCGCCCTGCATGGTCCGGCCCGGCATGTTGGCGAAGAACACGCTGTTCGCCCAGGCGATCAGCCCGTCGCAGCGGTGATGCCCGTCATTGTCCTGCTGCGAGGCGATCGGGACGAGCGCGGCCAGATGGAGGCTGCCGCGCATCGGGATCCGGCGCCCCAGCATCAGCCGGAAGGGCTGCTCCGGCCGGCCTGCCGCGGTCATCGTCGCACGCCCCCATTCGCTGCTTCCGGCAGGCCAGGCCGTCGCCGGCGCGTCAGGCAAGGCCGCGACGGTAAGACTTCGTCAAGGCGCGCCGGATATGGTTAACTTCCTCCGGACCGCAACGGCGAGAGACGCGAGCCATGTTCGACGACGTCAGGCGCCACATCATCTACAGGCTCGCCAACGCGCCGCTGTTCCATTTTCCCTTCCTGCATATCGTCGTCGACGAGATTCTGCCGCGCGACGTCTACGAGACCCTGCAGGAGGTGCTGCCGGACGAGGACGTCGGCGCGACGGAGGCGCAACCGTTCCGCCGGGCCCTCCATCCCGCCGCAGTGGCGCAATCGTCGATGGACGATGCGCGCAAGGCGTTCTGGGCGTCGATGTTCGCGACCATGATGCACGACGACATCGGCGCCTGGATCATGGCCAAGTTCTACGATCAGGTCGCCGCGCGCTTCGGCCTGGACCAACCCGGCGGCGGGGTCGCCCTGCGGTCGTCGACGCGTCTGGTCCGCGACCGCGCCGGCTTTGCGCTGCGCCCGCATACCGACCCGCCCGAGCGGGTGATCTCGACCCTGATCTACCTGCCTCGCTCCGCGGCGCATCCGGAGCTTGGCACGTCGCTCTACCTGCCCAACGATCCCGAGATGACCTGCCCCGGCGGCGTCGAGCATGACCCGGCGCTTTTCGACCGCGCCGCGACCATTCCGTTCCGGCCCAACACGCTGCTGGCCTTCCCCAAGACGCCGGCCTGCTTCCACGGCGTCGAGGCGGCGATCGGGCCCGGGGGTCGCCGCGACCTGCTGCTGTTCGATCTCGACGTCCCGACCTGAACGGATCCGCGTCGGCCCGGTTGCCGCTGTGGCGGCGCGGGCCTAATGTGCGGCCGCCCGCGATCGGCCCCCGGCCGGGCGGTGCACCTCGCCACGCAACGGGATCATCGCCATGGCTTTCCTCGCCGACCGCCTCAAGGTCATCAAGCCCTCGCCCACCATCGCCGTCACGAACAAGGCGCGCGAACTGAAGGCGGCCGGCCGCGACGTCATCGGGCTGGGCGCCGGAGAGCCGGACTTCCCGACGCCGGAAAACATCAAGCAGGCGGGCATCCGCGCCATCGCCGGCGACGACACGAAGTACACCGCCGTCGACGGCACGCCCGCCCTCAAGCAGGCCATCATCGGCAAGTTCAAGCGTGAAAACGGGCTGACCTACGCGCCCAACCAGATCATCGTCGGCACCGGTGGCAAGCAGGTCCTCTACAACGCGCTGGTCGCGACCCTGAACCGCGGCGACGAGGTCATCATCCCCGCGCCCTACTGGGTCAGCTATCCGGACATGGTGGCGCTGGCCGATGGCACGCCCGTGCCGGTCGCCTGCCCGCAGAACAACGGCTTCAAGCTGCGCCCCGAGGATCTGGAGGCCGCGATCACGCCGAAGACCAAATGGGTGATCCTGAACTCGCCGTCCAATCCGACCGGTGCGGGCTACACCTGGGCCGAGATGAAGGCGCTGACCGACGTGCTGCTGCGCCATCCACATGTCTGGGTCATGACCGACGACATGTACGAACATCTCGTCTACGACGACTTCAAGTTCTGCACGCCGGCGCAGGTCGAGCCGAAGCTCTATGACCGCACGCTGACGGTGAACGGGGTGTCGAAGGCCTATTGCATGACCGGCTGGCGCATCGGCTATGCCGGCGGCCCGGCCGAGCTGATCAAGGCGATGGGCACGATCCAGTCGCAGTCGACCTCGAACCCCTCGTCGATCAGCCAGGCCGCCGCCGTCGAGGCGCTCAACGGCCCCCAGGACTTCATCCCGCGCAACAACGAGGCCTTCAAGCGCCGCCGCGACCTCGTCGTGTCGATGCTGAACCAGGCGGCCGGCATCCATTGCCCGGTGCCCGAGGGCGCCTTCTACGTCTATCCGTCCTGCGCCGGGACGATCGGCAAGAAGACGCCGCAGGGCAAGACGATCGAGACGGACAGCGACTTCGTCGAATACCTGCTCGATGCGGAAGGCGTCGCCGTCGTCCAGGGCAGCGCCTTCGGCCTCGCGCCCTATTTCCGCATCTCCTACGCCACTGCCGACGAGGTCCTGCGCGACGCCTGCACGCGCATCCAGCGCGCCTGCGCCGCGCTGCGCTGACACCGACGATCCTCAGCGGCTTCGCGCGAGAAGATCCGTCTCACGCGAAGCCGCAAGGAACGCTGCGCAGGATCCGAGACGTCGCCCGGTTCACCTTCGACGCAGGTGCTCAGACCCCGGTGAGCGCGGCGCCGAAGAACGCCGCCAGGCGCGCGTAGAGCACACGCTGGTTGCGCGGCTTGACGATGCCGTGGCCTTCGTCGTCGAAGACCAGGGTCTCGTAGGCGATGCCGGCGGCGTCCAGCGCGGCGCGCATCGCGGCGACGTTGGCGGGCGTCACGTTGGGGTCGCGCGCGCCCTGGACGATCAGCAGCGCGCCGCGCACTGCCGCCGCGGCATGGACCGGCGAGCGTTCGCGATAGCGTTCTGGCACCTGGTCAGGGCGGCCGCCCATCATCTCCTCGCTGTAGGGGCGAAGATCGGGTCGCGTCGTCTCGTAGTCGACCACCAGATCGGTCATGCCGCAGATCGGCGCCGCGGCGGCGACGATGTCGCGCGGCCAGCGCGTGATCGCGCACCAGGACGAATAGCCGCCATAGGACGTGCCGGTGATGCCGACCCGGCCAGGCGCGGCGACGCCCGTGCGGATCAGATGCTCGATGCCCGTGCGGATGTCGTCCTGTTCCAGCCCGCCCCAGCCCGTCTCCTTGATCTTCTCGCGGAAGCCGAGGCCGAAGCCGGTCGAGCCGCGATAATTGGGCTCCAGCACGTCGAAGCCGCTCCAGGCCATGTACTGCACGAAGGGGCTGATGCGCGCCTCGGCATGCGCGGTCGGACCGCCATGGACCTGGACGATCAGGCCGCGCGAAGGCTGGCGCCGGGTCCGATAGAGCCAGCCCTGGATCTCCAGCCCGTCGGCCGATCGCCAGACGACGCTCTCGGGCGCGGCGAAATCGACCGGGCGCAGCTTCGTGCAGGGCCAGCCGCGCGACAGGCTGAGCGCGGCGCCCAGGAATTCCTTCGACAGCCGCACGACGTCGCGGGGGTGATGCGCGTTGACGAAGGTCCCGACCCAGCGGCCGTCGGGCGTCGGCGCCAGCGGCAGGAAGGTTCCGGGCGGACCGCCGAAATCCGGCAGCGTCGCCCCGTCGGCGTCGTGGATCGCGGCACGGGTCACCGCGCGCACCGTCTCGACGACCACGAAGCCGCCATGGCCGCGCAGCGGATAGGCGCTTTCGACGTCGCGCGCCGGATCGTCGACGATCCACTGGACGGACCCGTCGCGGCGCGACCAGATGCCGACGCGCTTGTGGGTCGGCGTCTCCGCGACCACCACTGCGCGTTCGCCATCGCCGGACAGCCAGCGTCCCGAGAGCTTCGCGCTGTCGCCGGCGTTCAGCACCTCGCGATCGTCCGACCCGTCGATCCCGACGCACCAGAGCTGCGTCCCGGCGGGGTGACGATCCTTGCGCGTATAGAGGATGAAGCGTCCCTGGTCGTCGAGTTGCGGGGCGCCGGTGCCCGGCCGCTGCGGACGGGCGACGACGCGCCGCGCGCCGCTGGCGATGTCGTGGACATGGACCAGGAAGGGTTCGATCTCGGCCCCGCCGTCGGGATCGCGATTGGCGGCATAGACGAGGCTGCGCCCATCCGGCGTCACCCGCCCGCCGCGCAGGAAACAGTTCGGCGTCTCGTCGGTCAGCAACCGGCGCCCGTGCGGCGGGGCGATGTCGACCGCGTAGAGCCGCGTGCGCTCGTCGCCGCCGCGATCCTCGGCGACGATCACCGCCTTGCCGTCGGGCATCCAGCCGACGACGAAGCTGTCGTCGGGGCTGTCGGTGATGCGCGTGGGCGGCGCGGTCCCGTCGACCGGCGTGATCCAGACGTCGATCGCCTCGCCGCGCCCGGCCCAGGAGAAGGCGACATGCGCAAGACTCGGCGCGACGCTTTCCGCGACCACGCGCGGCAGCTTCAGCACCTCGGACAGGAATTCGTCGGGGGTTCCCTCGAAGCTCATGGCCGTCAATGCGCCTCCGCCCAGGACCGGCCATGGCCGGCCTCGACCACCAGCGGCACGCTGAGATCGACGGCGGGCGCCGCGGCCCCCTCCATCGTCGCGCGCAGCAGCGCCACCGTCGCCTCGCGCTCGGCCGGGTCGATCTCGAACACCAGCTCGTCGTGGACCTGCAGCAGCATGCGGGCCGACAGGCCGGCGGACGCGAGCGCCCCGGGGATCCGGATCATCGCGCGCTTGATGATGTCGGCGGCCCCGCCCTGGATCGGCGCGTTGATCGCCGCGCGCTCGGAAAAGCTGCGCTGCGCCGGGTTCTTCGACGCGATGCCGGGCAGGTGGCAGCGACGGCCGAAGGGCGTGACGACATAGCCGTGCTCGCGCGCGAATTTCCGCGTCCGGTCCATGTAGTCGCGGATGCCCGGATAGCGCTTGAAATAGGCGTCGATATAGGCGCGCGCGTCGCCCTGGGGGATCGACAGCTGGCGCGCGAGGCCGAAGGGCGAGATGCCGTAGACGATCCCGAAATTGATTGCCTTGGCGCGGTTGCGGATCTCCCGGGTCATGTCGGCCAGCTTGACGCCGAAGACCTCGCTGGCGGTCAGCGCGTGGATGTCCTGCCCGTCGCGGAACGCCTGGCGCAGCACGTCGATGCCGGCGACATGCGCCAGCAGGCGCAGCTCGATCTGCGAGTAGTCGAGGCTGAGCAGCTCGCGTCCCGGCTCGGCGACGAAGGCGGTCCGGATCTTGCGGCCTTCCTCGGTGCGCACGGGGATGTTCTGCAGGTTCGGGTCCGAGGACGACAGCCGCCCGGTCGAGGTCGCGGCCATGGCGAAGGACGTGTGCACGCGGCCCGTGGCGGGATCGATCTGCTCGACCAGCGCATCGGCATAGGTGGATTTCAGCTTGGCCAGCTGACGCCAGTCCAGCACCAGCTGCGGCAGCGCATGGCCGGCGGCGGCCAGATCCTCCAGCACCTCGGCGCCGGTGGCATAGGCGCCGGTCTTGGTGCGCGCGGGCCGCGTCCCGTCGGGCAGCTGCAGCGCCATCTCGTCGAACAGGATCGTGCCGAGTTGAGCCGGTGAACCGATGTTGAACGCGCGCCCCGCCGCCGCATGGATGCGTTCCTCCAGTTCCGCGAGCCGCGCCGCGAGGTCGCTGGAGACGCGGCGCAGCGCGTCGCGATCGACCTTGATGCCGGCGCGCTCCATCGCCGCGATGACCGGCACCAGCGGCCGTTCGATGGTCTCGTAGACGCGCACCAGATGCTCGGCCACCAGCCGCGGCTTCAGCAGCCGGTGCAGGCGCAAGGTGATGTCCGCATCCTCGGCGGCGTAGTCGCGCGCCCGGTCCAGCGGCACCTCGGCGAAACCGATCCGGTTCTTCCCCGTCCCCGTCACCTCGTCATAGGTGATCGTCTTGTGGCCGAGATGGAGCGCCGCCAGCTCGTCCATGCCATGGCCATGCGCGCCGCCCTCGAGCACGCAGCTGATCAGCATCGTGTCGTCGACCGGCGCCACGGCGATGCCGCAGCGGGCCAGGACGAGCGCGTCGTACTTGATGTTGTGGCCGATCTTGAGGATCGACGGATCCTCGAGCAGCGGCTTGAGAATCGACAGCGCGGCGGCGCGCGCGACCTGACCCGGCACCGCCGCCGGCGGCGCGGCGAGATCGAGCTCGCCCGCATTGCGCGGCGCGGCGCCCGGCGCGACATGGGCGAGCGGCAGATAGGCCGCCTCGCCGGGCTCGATCGCCAGCGACACGCCGACCAGTTCCGCGCGCATCGCATCGAGCGACGTGGTCTCCGTGTCGACCGCCACCTGCCCCGCCTCGCGCGCCCGCGCCACCCAGGCCTCGAGCGTCGCCAGATCCTGGATCAGCGCATAGCGCCCCGGCCCCGTGGGCAGGGCGGGCGATGCGACGGCGTCGCGCGCGGGGGCCGCCCCCGCCGCCGGAGCGGGCGCGGCCTCGGCCGGCGCCACGGAACCATCGGCCTGGAACCGCGCCAGCAGGCTGCGGAAGGCCTGGGCCTCCAGGAAGCCCCGCAGCACGGCCGGATCGGGCCGGCGGCGCGCCAGATCGTCGATGCCGGCGGGCAGGTCGCAATCGTCCTTGAGGCGCACGAGTTCGCGGCTGATGCGGGCGAGCGACGCATTGGCGATCAGCGCCTCGCGCCGCTTGGGCTGCTTGATCTCGCCGGCCCGGGCCAGCAGCGCGTCGAGATCGCCATAGGCGGCGATCAGCTCGGCCGCGGTCTTGACGCCGATCCCCGGCACGCCGGGGACGTTGTCGGTCGAATCGCCGGCCAGCGCCTGGACGTCGACCACGCGCTCGGGCCCGACGCCGAACTTCTCGCGCACCTCGGCCTCGCCGATCGGCTTGTTCTTCAGCGGGTCGAACATCTCGACGCCCGGACGCAGCAGCTGCATCAGGTCCTTGTCGGACGAGACGATCGTGACGCGCGCGCCGGCCGCGGCCGCATGGCGGGCGTAGCTGGCGATGAGGTCGTCGGCCTCGTAGCCGGCGACCTCGATCGCCGGCACGTTGAAGGCCCGCGTCGCCTCGCGCACCAGCGCGAATTGCGGCACCAGCTCGGGCGGCGGCTCGGGCCGGTGGGCCTTGTAGTCGGGGTAGATGTCGTTGCGGAAGCTGCGGCGGCCGGCGTCGAAGATCACGGCCATGTGGTCGCAATCCTGATCCTGCAGCAGCTTCCACAGCATGGAGCAGAACCCGAACACCGCACCGACCGGCGTGCCGTCGGGCCGGGTCATCGGCGTCTTGATCGCGAAGAAGGCGCGGAAGATGTAACCCGAGCCGTCGATGAGGCAGAGATGCTTGAGCGGCGCGGCGGACACGGGGGCCGGCCGGCTCAATGGGCGGCCGCGCGCGCGCCCTTGCGCAGCACGAACCGGCGGTCGCAATAGCCGCATTCCCCCGTGCCGTCCTTGCGCAGATCGATATAGACCCGCGGATGGCCCAGGGCACCGCCGTCGCCGTCGCAGGCGACCGTGGTCGTGTCGACCTCGACGGTCTCGGGAGGTGGTGGGGCTGCGGACGTCTTGACGGCCATGGATTCACTCGATCGGCTGGATTGCGCGGACGGGCGGCCGGATGATAGCGAACGACCGGGGCGATGCAATGAAGCGATCGGAGCCGAGGATGGGCGCGCCGCCTGCCAATGCCGTCGAGATCGTCGATCTCGCCAAGACCTATGCAAGCAGCGGCAAGTCGCCGCCCAAGCGCGCGCTGGACGGCGTGACGCTGTCGGTGGCGCGCGGCGAGATCTTCGGCCTGCTGGGCCCCAACGGCGCCGGCAAGTCGACGCTGATCAATATCCTGGCCGGACTGGTCGACAAGACCGCGGGCCGGGTCGCGATCTGGGGCATCGATCTCGACCGCGACAGCCGCGCCAGCCGCGCCGCGATCGGGGTGGTGCCGCAGGAGCTGAACATCGATCCATTCTTCACGCCGCGCGAATTGCTCGAGGTCCAGGCCGGCCTCTACGGGGTGCCGGCGCGCGAACGGCGCAGCGACGAGATCCTGGCCGCGGTCGGGCTCGCGGACAAGGCGGACAGCGCCGCACGGTCGCTGTCGGGCGGCATGCGCCGGCGCCTGCTGGTCGCCAAGGCGCTGGTGCATGCGCCGCCCGTCCTGGTGCTGGACGAGCCGACGGCCGGGGTCGACGTCGACCTGCGCCGCCAGCTCTGGGCCTATGTCCGCGACCTGAACGCCCGCGGCGTCACGATCCTGCTGACCACCCACTACCTGGCGGAGGCCGAGGAGCTCTGCGGCCGGATCGCGATCATCAATCGCGGCCGGCTGGTCGCCTGCGACACCACCGCCAATCTCAAGCGCGTCTTCGACAGCAAGACGCTGCTGGTGACGCCGGTCGCGAAGCTTGCATCGGTGCCCGAGGCGCTGGCGCGCTTCGCCCCAGAACTGCTTGCCGATGGCATGCTCGCCTTCCGCTACCGCCCCAGCGAGGTCCAGGCCGGGGAGATCCTGGCCGCGCTCCAGGCGGCCGGGGTCGCCGTCGCCGATGTCGCGACCCGCGAGCCGGACCTGGAAGACGTGTTCGTGACCCTGACCAGCGCGGCATGACCATGCGCCCGGTCCTGTGGCTGGCGGCGATCGGGCAGTTGCTGCTCGCCGCCTGCGCCCCGACAGTGACAGGGCTGGGGCCGCCCGTGGCGATGCCCGCGATCGAAGCGCAGCGTTTCGTCGCGCGCGACGGCACGGCGCTGGCCCTGCGCCGCTGGCTGCCGGCCGAGACCCCGCGCGCGGTGGTCCTGGCGTTGCACGGCTTCGGCGACCATGCCGCCGCCTTCGACCTGCCGGCGACAGATTGGACCGCCAGGGGCATCGCCACCTACGCCTACGACCAGCGGGGCTTCGGGCGCTCGCCCACGCGTGGCCGCTGGCCCGGCGACGCGGCGCTGGTCGCCGACCTCGCCGACGCGCTGACGCTGCTGCGCGCCCGGCATCCGGCGACGCCGCTGTTCGTGCTCGGCGAAAGCATGGGCGGCGCGGTGGCGATGGTCGCCGCCGCGCGCGGCGCGCTCGAGGCGGCCGACGGCGTCGTGCTCTGCGCCCCGGCCGTGCGCGGCAGCGCCGCGATCGGACCGGTCGGCAGCTTCGTGCTGCGCGCGCTCGCCCATAGCGTGCCCTGGCTGGCCGGTCCCTCGGGCGGCCAGGGCTTCCGTCCGACCGACAACGACGCGGTGCTGCGCGCCTGGGCCGCCGATCCGCTGATGCTGCGCAACGCGCGCGTCGACATGGCCTGGGGCCTGCTGGAACTGATGGACGAGGCGGTCGCCGCTGCCCCGCGCCTCGATCTGCCGATGCTGATCCTGGCAGGCGCGCGCGACATCCTGATCCCCGGCGGCGCGATGGCGCGCATGGTCGCCACCCTGCCGCCCGGCGGTGCGGACCGGCGACGCGTCGCGGTCTACGAGAATGGCTGGCATCTGCTGCTGCGCGACCTCGACGCCGCGCGGGTGCGCGAGGACGTCGCGCATTGGATCCTGAACGGGACGCAGCCCGCCGCCGCGACCCTGCCCTCCGGCGCCGACCACCCCGACATCCTCGCCCGCAACGGCCTGCGCTGACCGGCCGTCGCGCGTCAAGGGCTTGCCCCCA
>JBIKLI010000310.1:0-5251 GCA_044359885.1 Alphaproteobacteria bacterium
CGCGCTTAATGTGCCAATAGACCAGTGCTTGGAGAAATTCGGGTTCGTCCAGATCTTCAACTTCGAGTCGGGACACCAGCACTTCGCTCTGACGAGCGAGCAATGCCTCGAAATCGAGGGATTGGGTTCTTGGCGCTCCTGGCCCCTGAGCGGTCGCGAACTCGGGTGAGGTATACTCACGATGCTTGACCATAGGACGATCCCTTCCGGAGCGCATTTGCCAGCGCACGTGTCTCCGGAGACAAATTTCTCCGACAAACGGCCGAAAGGTACAGTCCGAAGAATTAAGTTTTTATCTATCTTATGAGAGAATAATGGTTAAGGACAATTAACCTTAACGCCTTTTATCTTGCCAAATTTAGTGGGTACCGCGGATGGCTTGAGAGTTCTCGAATTTTCTCGATACTCTCCTCGCGGCTGATCCAACAAAGGTGAATGTCTTGGAAAGGACCGGTTGAGCGCGGGAGAGTGCCGGAGAACAATAACGCGGTCCGAGGGTATCCGTAGTATAGAGTCGGGATCCGACTGTTTAGAATATTGTCGCGCACCAATCCAGTGTTCCAGTCCGTAGCGTAGGTGTCCAGGCAAATTGATCTGCTCAGGTAAGGTAGGTAGAGAGAAACGCCGGTTCCGCGATGCTGGCGATCAACGAACATCGAACCGGCGAGCGAAACTCTTCCCCTCAGAACGATCGGCGGATGGTTGACTTTCGTCCGCCATTTCTGGGTTTCAATTCCCACTCCACGCGAAAACCAAATTTGGTCTGTCTCGACTTTTTCGGAGACGAAATCGGCGCAGGTAAATACTCGTTCAGCATGGCAGGCAATCGTGTTTCCATGGCTGTCGATAACTTGTAGCCAGAACGCGTCCCGGGTTAAGTCATGTTCGTCCGGATCAAAAATCGGGCTGTCATACATTCCTATTTCAGAAAGATGACGCCGAAATTCCTGAAAATCAGTATTTATTTTCAGGACGTAACCAAGGTCGGCAAGTTTTTGTTCGATGCTCGTTATGCTTTCCCTGATGACGCCGTTTTCATCGTCTGCTGATGCCTTCACGGTCTCTCTCTTTTTCAAATGGATTGAATGCCATGCCATTCGGAAAATACAAAGGCTTTATGCGTGCTGGTACCCTCTCCTTTCACCGACGGATTGACGTTTGGATCTATCGCGTCGTTGGGCTGTCGTAATCCACGAAAGTCATGAGGCTTTGCCGAATGCGATCGACCACATCGGCGTGATGATTCTGTTCGTCAAATACCAGGAAATAAGTCTCCTCACCCAGGCGGCGGAAGTCCAGGCCGAATTCGGTGGCGGCGGCCTGGACGCCCATGCCGGCGTCAGCGCGGCCGGTGGCGATGACGGCGGCGACGGCGTGGTGGGTGAATTCCTCGTCGGTGTAGCCGCGGATGGCGTCGGGTGGGATCGCGTGCCGGGCGAGCAGGCGGTCGAACCAGGCGCGCGTCCCTGAACCGCGCTGGCGGTTCACGAAGCGCGCCTGGCGGCGGGCGAGGTCGGGGATGCCGGCGATGTCCAGCGGGTTGCCCGGGGCGAGCATCAGGCCCTGGGCGCGGCGGAAGAGGACGGTCCAGCACCGGCCCTCGGCGCGCAGCCTGTCGGCCACGGCCGGGGGCGGATCCTCCGCGTCGGTCCCGAAATGGCAACCGGCAATGTCCGCCCGGCCGGCGCGCAGCAATTCCAGCGCCTCGTCGCTGCCGGCGATGTCCACCCGCAATCCCGGCACGCCGCGGGCGGCGCGGGTCAGGATCGGGTCGTGGCTGGCCGCCAGCACCAGCGGCGGCGGCGGGGCCGTGGCGAAGGCGGCCGCGAGCGCGGACGACAGCGCCTCGGCCTCGGCCGCCAGCGCCGGCTCCAGGCGTCGCTGGCTGGCTGCCAGGGCGGCGCGCAGCGCCTGTCCGGCTTCGGTCAGACGCGTGCCGTGGCCCTTGGTCCGCTGCGCGAGCTGGCGTCCCACCAGCGCCTCGAGCGCCGCGAGCTTGCCCCAGATCGCGCGATAGGACAGGCCGCTCAGCCGCGCGGCGCCGGCCAGTGCGGCGGACTCGGCGATCCCGTCCAGGATTGCCAGGGTTTCCGCGACCGGGATCTGGACGCCGTCGTGTCGGATCCGGCTTTCGAACGCGACGTTCCAACGCATAGGCAATTGTTTTCATATTGATTATGCTCTTGTCCACAGCATATTCGCAGCGATGCTCGACAGCTTCGCCGAGGCCGCTCGCCTGCTCCTGATCCTGGATCCGGCCGTCGCCGGGATCGCCATGTTGTCGCTTCGCGTCAGCCTGAGCGCGGCGGCGATCGGCTGCGCCATCGGCATCCCGGCTGGGGCGCTGCTGGCCATTGCGCGTTTCCCGGGCCGTCAGGGCTGCGTCGTCGTCCTGAACGCGCTGATGGGTCTGCCGGCGGTCGTCGTCGGGCTGATCGTCTATCTCGCCCTCTCGCGATCGGGCCCGCTCGGGCATCTGGGGCTGCTCTTCACGCCAGGCGCGATGATCGTCGCGCAGGCGGTGCTGGTGACGCCGCTGATCGCGGCGCTGACGCGGCAGCTCGTCGAGGACGCCGACGGCGAGCTTGGCGACCAGCTGCGCTCGATGGGGCTGCCGACATGGCGTCGGGCACGCGCGCTGGTGTTCGATGTGCGTTTCTCGCTCGCGGTCGCCGTGCTGGCCGCCTTCGGGCGCGCGATCGCCGAGGTCGGCGCGGTGCTGGTGGTCGGCGGCAACATCGCCGGCCACACGAGGACCATGACCACGGCGATCTCGCTGGAGACGCAGAAGGGCGACCTGCCGCTGGCGCTGGCGCTCGGCATGGTCCTGCTGGCGCTGGTGATCGCCGTCAACGCCGCCGCGGCGGCCCTGCGTTTCCATGCTGCGCGACGCTATGGCTGAGCCGGCCGCGACGCTTCCGATCCGTATCGCGGGCCTGACGCTGGTCGCCGACGGACGTGCCGTGCTGGACGATGTCGGCCTGGAGATCGCGGCGCGCGGCATCACCGCCATCATCGGCCCCAACGGGGCCGGCAAGAGCACGCTGCTGCGGGCGCTCGACGGGCTCGCGCGGCCCGCCCGCGGCACGATCGCCTTCGGGCCCGATGGCGCGGCGCCGCCGCCGCGCCGCGCCTTCGTGTTCCAGAAGACCGCGCTGATCCGCGCGAGCGTGGCGCGCAACGTGGCGCTGGCCGTCGAGGCCGAGGGACTGTCCGCGGCCGCACGCGACGCGCGCGTCGCGGCGGCGCTGGAGCGCGTCGGCCTGTCCGGCCGCGCGCAGGACGCGGCTCGCCGGCTTTCGGGTGGCGAGCAGCAGCGCGTGGCCTTCGCGCGCGCCTGGGCGCGGCGACCCCAGCTGCTGCTGCTGGACGAGCCGACCGCCAATCTCGATCCCGCCGCCACCGAGGCGATCGAGCGCCTGATCCGCGCCTTGCGCGAGGACGGCACGAAGATCCTGCTGGTGTCGCATAATCTGGGTCAGGTCGCCCGTCTTGCCGAGGACGCGGTCGTCCTGTCCGGCGGCAAGGTCGCCGAGCACGGTCCCGTCGGCCGGATCCTCGAGGCGCCCGCCAGCGCCGCGGCGCGCGCCTATCTCGAGGGGGAACTGCCATGGCTGTCCTTCGCCGGCGCTTCGTGACCCTCGCTGCCGCGGCGCCGTTCGCGCGGCCTGCGGCGGCGCAGACCCGCATCGTCGTCGCGTCGACGACCTCGACCGAGCAATCCGGGCTGTTCGCGCATCTGCTGCCCGCGTTCCGGACGGCGACCGGCATCGACGTGCGGGTCGTGGCGCTGGGCACCGGGCAGGCGCTGGATGTCGGCCGGCGCGGCGACGCGGACGTGGTCTTCGTCCACGACCAAGCCGCCGAAGAGCGCTTCGTCGCCGACGGATTCGGCGTGACGCGCGTCCCGGTGATGTCCAACGATTTCGTCCTCGTCGGCCCGGACGACGATCCGGCCAGGATCGCGGGCACGGACGTGCTGGCGGCGCTGCGCCGCATCGCGGCGGCGAAGGCGCCGTTCGTGTCGCGCGGCGACAGGTCCGGCACGCATGCCGCCGAGTTGCGCTACTGGCAGCAGGCCGGCCTCGACCTCGCCACGATCCGCGGCGGCTGGTATCGCGAGATCGGCCAGGGCATGGGACCGGCCCTGAACGCCAGTTCCGCCGCGGACGCCTATGCGCTGAGCGATCGCGCGACCTGGCTTTCCTTCCGCAATCGCGGCCGGCTCCGGATCCTGGTCGATGGCGATGACCGGCTGTTCAATCCCTACGGCGTGATCCTGGTCGACCCGAAGCGCCATCCGCATGTGAGGGCCGCGGCCGGGCAGCGCTTCATCGACTGGCTGATCTCGCCCGCGGGCCAGATGGCCATCGCCGGCTTCAGGATCGGCGGCGAACAGGCCTTCTTCCCGGTCGCGCCGGGCGCGCGCGGCCCGACCATCGGATCGTCGCAGGCCGGTCAGGTTCCGCGCCGGGATTGAGCGTCCGCCGTTTCGCCCGTCGCCCCGGCGACCGCGCCGTCGCCGATGCGCCGCTCATCGCGCCAGCGCGTAGCCTTGCATCATGCGGGGGTTCGCGGCGGCGCCCAGGACCCGGACCCCGTCGACCAGCGTGGCGCTGCAGGCCGAGAGGCGGCCTTCGGTCCAGCCGCCGGCCACCGTCACGGCATGGCCGCGCCGCTCCAGTTCGGCGCGCGTCGCCGTGGGGAACCGGTCTTCCAGGGTCACCGCGCGACGCCCGAAGCCGCGCGGCCAGAACGAGCTGATCAGGTGGTCGGTATGGAAGGCGGGGGCGTCGATGGCCTGCTGCAGCGTCATGCCGTGATGGACATGGTGCAGATAGAGCAGGATCGACCATTGCTCCTGCTGGTCGCCGCCGGGCGTGCCGAAGGCGAGCCAGGGCGCGCCGTCGCGATGGACCAGGGTCGGGGTGAGGGTGGTGCGCGGCCGCGTGCCGGGCACGAGGCTGCTGGCCAGACCCTCGCGCAGCCAGAACATCTGCGCGCGGGTCGACAGGCCGAAGCCCAGTTCGGGGATCACGGGGCTCGATTGCAGCCAGCCGCCCGAGGGCGTCGCAGCGACCATGTTGCCCCAGCGATCGGCGACGTCGACATGGCAGGTGTCGCCGCGCGGCACGCCGTCGCGACGCAGCGGCGCCTCGCCCGCGCGATCGACGGTCGGCTCGCCGAGGCCGGCGCCGCGCCGCGCGCCGCCGCCCTCGCGCAGCGCGATCGCCGGCGGCGCCTGGCCGTT
>JBIKLI010000311.1:0-5239 GCA_044359885.1 Alphaproteobacteria bacterium
GGTTGGCGATGACGCCCCCGAGCCTCACGTCGTAGTTCTTGGCCTTCGCCCCGATCGCCGCCACGATGCGGTTCATCGCGAAGATCGAATCGAAATCGTTCGCGGCCACGATCAGCCCACGGTCCGCGTGCTGAAGCGGGGACGCGAAGCCTCCGCAGACCACGTCGCCAAGGACGTCGAACACGACGACATCCGTGTCGTCGAGCAGCCGGTGCTCCTTCAGGAGCTTCACGGTCTGGCCCACCACATAGCCACCGCAGCCGGTCCCCGCCGGCGGTCCGCCCGCCTCGACGCACATGACGCCGTTGTAGCCCTCGTAGACGAAGTCTTCGACGCGCAGCTCCTCGGCATGGAAATTGACGCTTTCAAGGACGTCGATGACCGTCGGCATCAGCCGCTTGGTCAGCGTGAACGTCGAGTCATGCTTGGGATCGCAGCCGATCTGAAGGACCCGCTTGCCGATCTTCGAGAAGGCCACCGACAGGTTCGACGAGGTCGTGCTCTTGCCGATCCCCCCCTTCCCGTAAACCGCGAAGACCTTGGCTCCTTCGATCTTCATCGAGGCATCCTGATGGACCTGCAGCGATCCCTCGCCGTCGCCTCTGGCGGTCCGCGGCCTGGTAGGGGTCAAGATGGTCATGCGGCCACTCCTCCGGTCACGCCTTCGAGACGTTCTTCCAATTCGTCGCCGGCGCGGCGCAGCGCCTCGAGTGTCTCGCTGTCGGCCTGCCAGAAACGTCGCTGCTCGGCCTCGAGGAGCCGATTCGCGAGCCGCGCCGAAGCCGCTGGATTGAGAGCGGCCAACCGTTCGCGCATGTTGCGGTCGAGCACGAATGTTTCCGTCACGCGGCGATAGACCCAGGCCGGCACCTTGCCCGTCGTCGCCGACCATCCCATCGCGTTCGTGACATGCTCGTCGAGCTGACGCGCCCCCTCGTACCCGTGCTCCAGCATGCTTTCGTACCAGGCCGGATTGAGGATGCGCGTGCGCGCCTCCAGCGCGACTTGCTCGCCCAGCGTGCGGATCGTGCCTTCGCCGCGGGTCTGGTCGCCGATATAGATGGCCGGCGCCGCGCCGCCTCTCGCCCGCTCCGCAGCCTTGCTGATGCCGCCCAGCGTGTCGAAGTAATGCGAGATCGTCGTGATGCTCAGTTCGACCGAGTCGAGATTCTGGAAGGCTGCCTCGACATCGGCGAGCGCGCGATTCATCAGCGCCGGGCTGGCGACGGTTCGACCATCGGGTGCGTAGGCGAAGCTCTTGCGCCGCACGAACGTCTCGCCGAGTTCGTCGGCATCCTGCCATGCGCCGTTGTCGACCAGCAGGTTGACATTCGCGCCGTAGACGCCTTCGGCATTGCCGAACACCCGGAGGGCCGCCGTCGCGAGGTCGCAGCCGGTCTCGCGCGAATAGGCCAGCGCATGCTTGCGCACGAAGTTCCGGTCCTCGGGTTCCTCGGCCGAGGCGGCGAGCCATGCCGCTTCCGCCAGCATCTTGCATTGCAGCGGGAGCAGGTCGCGAAAGATCCCGGACAGCGTCATCACGACGTCGATGCGCGGCCCGTCGAGTTCGTCGAGGGGCAGCAACCGCGCACCGGTGAGGCGGCCGTATGAATCGAAGCGCGGCGCGGCGCCCATCAGAGCCAGCGCCTGGGCAATCGGTCCACCTTCGCTCTTCAGGTTGTCGGTACCCCAGAGAACGATCGCGACCGATTCGGGTATCGCGCCGGTTTCCGCGACATGACGATCGAGCAGCAGACGCGCCTGACGGGTGCCCCTGCTGACCGCGAACATGCTTGGGATCCGGAACGGGTCGAAACCATGCATGTTCCTCCCCGTCGGAAGGATGTCCGGGTTCGTGAGCAGATCCCCACCCGCGACGGGCCGCACATAGCGACCGGAGAGCGCCTTGAGGAGGCCATCCATCTCTTGGTTGTCGGCGAGCAGCCTGTCGATCCGCTTGATCTCCGCGAACCGCTCCGCCGACCAGTCGCCCGCGGGTACGGGTTGCCCATGGACCAGCGCTTCGATCGCGTCGCGCGAAGGTCCGCCGGGGCCGGAGCCCGAGAGCACGAGGAGGGTTTCGATCCGCTTGTCGGCGTCGGGCGGTGCCCCGAAGACATGCAGGCCCTGCGGAATGAGGGTGGTTTCGAGTTCGTCGAGCGTGGCGGTCAGAGCCGAGATCTCGGCCTCTCCTGCGTTCGGCCATTGCGGCTCCACGGCCGCGAGATCGATCGCCGCCGCCTGCGCCTGGATCATGCCCGCAAGGTCGTACCGCTCGGCCGCATTCTCGGGAGGCAGCGCCCGCCAGCGACCGATCGAGCGGCGCAGCGCCGACAGATCCCGGTAGAGGCCGGCATGGGCCAGAGGCGGCGTCAGATAGGTGACAAGCGTCGCACCCGACCGCCGCTTGGCCACCGTCCCCTCCGACGGATTGTTGGCAGCGTAGAGGTATACATGCGGCAGGTCGCCGGCCAAACGGCTGGGCCAGCACGCGCCGGACATGCCTGTCTGCTTGCCAGGCATGAATTCCAGCGCGCCATGCGTTCCGAAATGAAGCAGCGCCGAGGCCCTGAAATCGTCCCGGATCCAGCGGTAGAACGCAGCGAAGGCATGCGTCGGCGCCCGGCCCTTCTCGAACATCAGGCGCATCGGGTCGCCCTCGTAGCCGAACCCCGGCTGCAGGCCGACGAACAGGTTCCCGAACCGCTCGCCCAGAACGAACAACGACCGGCCGTCGGTCAACTGCCGGCCCGGTGCCGGGCCCCACACCGCCTCGATTTCGTTCAACCAGGGTTCCTGGCGCACATGATCGTCGACCGCAATCCGGGCATGGACGTTCGCGATTGCGCCATGGCGCTCGGCATTGCCCTCCAGCAGCCGGCGCCGGAGCGCCTCCGGCGATGCAGGGACATCGACATTGTAGCCCTCGCGCGCAAGCGCCTTCATCGTCCGGTGAAGCGACTCGAAGACGGAGAGATGGGCCGCCGTACCGGCATTTCCCGCATTCGGGGGGAAATTGAACAATACAACGGCGACCCGGCGCTCGGCGGCGCGCGCCCGCCGCAGTTCCACCAGCTTGCGAACCCGCGCCGCGAGGCTCGCGGTGCGCTCCTTGCACGACCGCATCTCCGTGCCCGCGCCGACTTCCGGAAAGACGCACGCCTCGGCGCAGCCGCGACACGGTTTCCCAGACCCGCTCGACCGGCCACCGAACACCTGCGACCCGCCAGCGCCGTCAAGTTCCGGCAGCGCGACCATGATCGTGCTTTCGACCGGCATCAGGCCCCTCGCCGAGACGGCCCATTCCTCGAGGGTCTGGAATTCGAGCGGATGCGCGGTCACGTAGGGGACGTCGAGCCGGGCCAGCACATCCTCCGCCGCACGCGAATCGTTGTAGGCAGGCCCGCCGACGAGAGAAAAACCGGTGAGCGAAACGACCGCGTCCACGCATGGCCGCCCGTCACGCATGAAGAAGCGCTCGATCGCGGGCCGTGCATCGAGCCCCGCCGCGAAAACCGGGACGGTGCGCAACCCGCGCGCCTCTAGGGCCGCGATCGCGCCGTCGTAATGGGCGGCGTTGCCGGCGAGAAGATACGAGCGCATGACCAGCACACCCACCGTCCCGCAGGCGTCCGAGGGCCCGGCGGGCAGACGGTCGGCGCTTTCGGCGATCCTGCCGGCCATGGCGGGGTGATAGACGCCCACGTCAGGATATTCTGCGGGCGGCTCGGCCTTCACGGCCGTGCGAAGCCCCCTGCGTGCGCCGTCGGCGTAACGTTCGACGAGCATCCGGATCAGGTTCGCGAAGTTCTCGCGAGAGCCGGCGAGCCAGTATTGGAGGGCGATGAAATAGGCGCGCAGGTCCTGCGCAGTGCCCGGAACGAATCGCAACAGTTTCGGCAGCCGGCGCAGCATGCTCATCTGACGCTGACCGTTGCTTTCGCCGCTCGAGTTCTTCGCACCTCGCAGGCGCTTCAGCCAACCGATGACGCCGAGGGCCTCCGCCGACATGTTGAAGCGGCCCATTCGGGTCAGCTTCACGACCTCGCCCGCCGACATGCAGCAGACGATCGCATCGCATGAATCCCGCCTGGCCTTCAGGTCCTCGAAGACCGCGCGCACATGTTCGTCGAGGAACAGCATCGTCGCCACGATGATGTCCGCCCTGGCGATGTCCGACTTGCAGCGCGCCAGACGCTCGGCGTCGGATCCCCAGCGGTCGGCCGCGTGGATCGAGAGCTCGAGGCCGGGCAGTTCCTTTCGCAGAGTCGCGCCGGCAGCCATCGCCGCGCCCGAAAGATGGCTGTCCATCGTCACGAGGACGACGCGGATCGGTGTCGGGTCAGCGGGAGAAATGCGCCTTGGCATCGTAGAGCGTTTCCACGGTGATCGGCGTCAGTCCGCGCTCGGCGGCGAAGCGCTCGCAGTTCCGCCTCGCCTTGCCGCGCACGAAGAATGGGATCTTCCTCAATTCGATCTCGGCCTCCGCCGTCCAGGCAGGCTGGCCGCTGGCGGCTTCTGGCGCATCGGCCTTCGCGTTCACCAGGATCGGCTTCGGCGCCCCTCCCGGCTGCGCGCCGAGATGCGAGGGCGCCGCGTCGCCGTGGAACTCGAAATCCTCGCGGAACATCGCAAGGAGATGCTCTTCCAGTCCCATTGTCAGCGGATGGATCCAGGTGTCGAACAGGACGTTCGCGCCCTCGGCACCCATCTGGGGCGAGTACCGGGCCGGGAAGTCCTGCACATGCACCGGCGCGGATATGACCGCGCAGGGCAGACCCAGTCGCTTCGCGATATGCCGCTCCATCTGCGTACCCAGCACGAGTTCCGGCTGCGCCTTGGCGATCGCAGCCTCGACCTCCAGGTAGTCGTCCGTGACCAGCGCCTCCACCCCGTATCGCTGGCCTGCGGCACGAACCTCTCGTGCGAACTCCCGGGAGTAGGTGCCGAGACCGACGACGTCGAAGCCGATCTCTTCCGCGGCCACGCGGGCTGCGGCCAGGGCGTGGGTCGCGTCGCCGAACACGAAGACGCGCTTGCCGGTCAGATAGTTCGAGTCGACGGAGCGGGCGTACCAGTCCGCCCGTGGCACAGGAATGTCCTGCGGCGGCACCATCTTGGCGAGCGCGCAGATTTCATCGACGAATTCACGTGTGCCGCGTGCTCCGATGGGGATCGTCCGCGTATAGGGCTGTCCGAAGTTCTTCTCGAGGAGCTTCGCGGCCGGCAGCGCGATTTC
>JBIKLI010000046.1:0-17870 GCA_044359885.1 Alphaproteobacteria bacterium
GCCGCCGCCGCCTGCGCCGGCGCGCGTGCGGGCCGGCGACCGCAGCCCCGAGGCGCTGGCGGCGCTCGCGATCGACGAGCTGATCGCGATCGCCGAGGAGATCTTGCGTTCGGGCGATGTCGGTGCGGCGATGGCGCTGTACCGGGGCTGGATCGCGCATGCCACTTCGCCGATGGGCTTCGTGGCGCGGTTCAACCTCGGGTGCCTGGAGGGCGATTTCGGCGATCCTGGCCGGGCGGAACTGCTCTATCGCGAAGCCATGGCCCAGCACCCCGGATTCATCCAGGCCATGCTCAATCTGGGCACCGTCCTCGAACGCCAGGGGCGGGTCGCCGAGGCGGCCGCGGAATGGGACCGCGCGGTCGCCTCGATCCTCGCCGCCGCGAACCCGGATCCGACCCTTCTGGCGCATGCGCGCGACAATCTCGCGCGCGTCCGCGGGGCCGTGCCGCTGCCGCGTTAGGCCGCCCGGGCGCAAAACTTCTTGTCCGCCCGCCGCATGTCAATCGACACTCGGCGCCGTCCGCCCAGCCTGGGCGGATCGCGCCCCGACCCTTCCGGAGCCTCGCCATGACGATCAGGACGTGGTGCTTGACCGACGTCGCCACCGGGCTGCATGTCGACCGCTTCGCGCAGAGCTCCGCGCCCGGCGGCCGACGGCCTGGTTGGGCGGTGAGCAAGCGGACGATGCGCGGCGGGCTGAGCGACGGGGTCGATGTGATCCGCGTCGACACGGGCGACCTGTCCTACGAGGTCGTGCCCACGCGCGGCATGGGGATCTGGAAGGCCTGGGCCGGCGGCGAGGAGATCGGCTGGCGATCGCCGGTCCGCGGACCCGTCCATCCCTGTCACGTGCCGCTGTCGGATCCCAGCGGGCTCGGATGGCTCGACGGCTTCGACGAATTGCTCGTCCGGTGCGGGCTCGAGAGCAACGGCGCGCCCGATTTCGCGGCCGATGGCCGGCTGCGCCATCCGCTGCACGGGCGGATCGCCAACCGGCCGGCCCACAAGGTCGACGTCGCGATCGACGATGCGACGGGCGAGGTCACGGTCAGCGGGATCGTCGAGGAGGCGCGCTTCCATTTCGGCAAGCTGCGGCTGACCAGCGCGGTCTCGACCCGCGCCGGCGAGCGGCGGCTGCGCATTCGCGACACGGTGGAGAATTTCTCCGGCAGCCCGGCCGGGTTCCAGATCCTCTACCATGTCAATTTCGGCGCCCCGCTGCTCGGCGAAGGCGCGCGCGTCGTCGCCCCGGTGGCGCAGCTCGTGCCCCGCGACGCGGTCGCCGCGGCCGATGTCGCGACCTGGGACGTCTATGGCGCGCCGACCGCCGGCTTCGCCGAGCAGTGCCATTTCCTGGCGCTGCGGCCCGGCGCCGGCGGACGCTCGCAGGCCATGCTGCGCGACGCATCCGGCGCGCGTGGCGTGAGCCTGCATGTCGATACGCGCCAGCTGCCCTGCTTCACGATCTGGAAGAACACGACCGCCGCGGCGGACGGCTATGTGACGGGGCTGGAGCCGGCGACGAACTTTCCCAACCGCCGCTCCCATGAAGCCGGGCAGGGGCGGGTGGTCGAGCTGGCGGCCGGCGGCGTGGCGCGCTTCGACCTGGATCTGGAGATCCATGTCGGCAGCGCCGAGGTCGCGGCTGCCGAAGCCGCCATCGCCGCGCTCCAGGCGGGCGTCGAGCCGCGGATCTTCCGCGAGCCCCAGCCCGGCTGGAGCGATATCGGCTGAGGCCCACCCCGCCCATGCGGCGTGGCGGCGCGGATCTTGCTTCACGATCCGCGGGCCTGGCGGGCGCCGCCCGCTCGGCGCCGTCACCCGGCTGGAGGAGATCGATGCCCGCATCGAAGCGCCGCCGCGCCGGCGATGCCGCCGCGACGAACCGGAAGCTGATGGAGGATATCCGCCTGCTCGGGCGCATCCTCGGCGACACGATCCGCGAGCAGGAGGGCGAGGCCGCCTTCCAGCTCGTGGAACGCGTGCGCCGCCTGTCGGTCGCCTGCCGGCTGAAGCGCGATGCCAAGGCCGGCCGTACGCTCGATCGCCTGCTGAAGAGCCTGTCGGTCGACCAGACCGTCAGCGTCATCCGGGCCTTCAGCTACTTCTCGCATCTCGCCAACATCGCCGAGGATCGCCACAACGTGCGCCGGCACGAGCAGGGCGTACGCGCCGGACGCGGTCGGGACGGGTCGCTGGCGAAATGCTTCGCCCGGCTGGCCGCCGCCGACATCCGGGCGGCGGACGTCGCGGCGACGCTGGCGGAGGCCTATGTCAGCCCGGTTCTGACCGCCCATCCGACGGAGGTGCAGCGGCAGAGCGTGCTCGGCGCCGCGCGCGCCATCGCCGAGCTGGTGGCGGCGCGCGACGGGCTGCACGGCGCGGCGGCGCGCGACGAGAACGAGGCGCTGATCCGCGCCCGGGTCGCGCAGCTCTGGCAGACGCGCATGCTGCGCACCGCGAAGCTGACCGTCGCCGACGAGATCGAGAACGCGCTGTCCTATTACCACGCGACCTTCCTGCGCCAGGTTCCGCGCCTCTACCGCGCGATCGAGCGCGCGCTGCCCGGCCATCCGGTCGCCAGCTTCTTCCGCATGGGCCATTGGATCGGCGGCGATCGCGACGGCAATCCCTTCGTCACGGACGCCACGCTGCGTACCGCGCTGCGCCGCCAGGGCGAGACCGCGCTGCGCCACTATCTGGAGGAACTGCGCGCCCTGGTCAGCGAGCTCTCGATGTCGACCCTGCTTGCGCCCGTGACCCCGGCGCTGCAGGCGCTGGCCGACCGGTCGGCGGACCGCGATGCGCATCGCGAGGACGAGCCCTATCGCCGGGCGTTGTTCGGCATGCGGGCCCGCCTGGCCGCGACGCTGCACGTGCTGACCGGCGCGCCGCCGCCGGCCGTGGCGGCCGATCCCTATGCCGGCGCCGGGCAGCTGCTGGCGGATCTGCGCGTGATCGAGGCGTCGCTGCGCGGCCATGGCGCCGCGGCCGTGATCGGCCCGCGGCTGGCCCCCCTGATCCGCGCGGTCCAGGTCTTCGGCTTCCACCTCGCCACGCTCGACCTGAGGCAGAGCTCGGACCGGCATGCGGCGGTGGTCGCCGAGCTGCTGGCGACCGCGCGTATCGAGGCCGACTACGCGGCGCTGGACGAGCCGGCGCGCCGGAGCCTGCTGCTGCGGCTGCTGAACGACGCGCGGCCGCTGCGCGTGCGCGCGGCCCGCTACAGCGAACTCGCGACCGGCGAACTCGCGATCCTCGAGACGGCGGCCCGCATGATCGCCCTGTTCGGCCGCGAGGCGATCCGTCACTACATCATTTCGCACACCCAGGACGCGAGCGACCTGCTGGAAGTGCTGCTGCTGTTCAAGGAAACCGGCCTGATGCGCGGCGAGCCGGCCGACGGCGCGCCGCCGCGGTCCGCGGTCAGCGACCTGATCGTCGTGCCGCTGTTCGAGACGATCGGCGATCTGCGCCGGGCCGAGCCGACCATGCGCGCATTCTATGCGCTGCCGGGCATCGCGGCGCTGGCGAAGGCGTCAGGCGCCGAGCAGGACATCATGCTGGGCTACAGCGACAGCAACAAGGACGGCGGCACCTTCACCAGCAACTGGGAATTGTACCGCGCCGAGATCGCGCTGGTCGGGCTGTTCGCGGAACTGGGGCGCGCGCATGGGATCAGGCTGCGGCTGTTCCACGGGCGCGGCGGCACGGTGGGCCGCGGCGGCGGGCCCAGCTACCAGGCGATCCTCGCGCAGCCGCCGGGAACCGTGAACGGTCGCATCCGCCTGACCGAGCAGGGCGAGGTGATCGCCTCGAAATATGCCCATCCGGAGATCGGTCTCGCCAATCTGGAGACGCTGGTGGCGGCGACGCTGGAGGCGACGCTGCTGAACCCGACCAAGGGCGCGCCGGCGGCGTTCCACGCGGCGGCCGACGCGATCAGCGCCGCCAGCTACGCCGCCTATCGCAAGCTGGTCTACGGCACGCCGGGCTTCGCCGACTATTTCTTCGGCGCGACGCCCATCCGCGAGATCGCGGAGCTGAACATCGGATCGCGTCCGGCCTCGCGAAAGCCGACCCGGGCGATCGAGGACCTGCGCGCCATCCCCTGGAGTTTCAGTTGGGGCCAATGCCGGGTCGCGCTGCCTGGCTGGTACGGCTTCGGCTCGGCGATCGCGGCGTTCCTCGACGACACGCCCGGCCAGCGACAGGAGCGGCTGGCGCTGCTGCGCAGCATGCATCGCCGGTGGCCGTTCTTCCGGACGCTGCTGTCCAATCTCGACATGGTGCTGGCCAAGGGCGATCCAGGCATCGCCGCGCGCTATGCGGGACTGGTCGAGGACCGGCGACTGGGCCGACGCATCTTCCGGCTGATCGACGCCGAGTGGCGCCGGACCCATTCGGCCCTGGCCACGATCACCGGCCAGACGCAGCGCCTCGCCGGCGATCCGGCGCTGGCGCGTTCGATCGCCCATCGTTTCCCCTATCTCGACCCGCTCAACCATCTGCAGGTCGAATTGATGCGCCGCTATCGCGCGGGGCGCGACGGCGATCCGGGAATGGACCGCGTCAAGCGCGGCATCCACATCTCCATCAACGGCCTCGCGGCAGGGCTGCGCAACACGGGCTGAGCGGCGCCATCCCCCGTCTGGGAGGATGCCGGGCACCCCTGTATGCTCCGGCGCCGACGTGGACCAGACAGCCCGCAGATCCCTTCGCCCCGGCGCGGCCGCCGGTTGCATCGCGCGCCTGGACGGGCGGTGGCGCGGCCGGTGGCGTCGCGTCCCGGACCGGCATCCGGAATGAGCGACACGCCCGACGCGCTGCTGGACGAGGCGATGCGGCTGGGCGCCGCCGGACGCCCGGCCGACGCGCTGGCGCTGTGCGGGCAGGTGATCGGCCGCTGGCCCGAGGCGGCCCGCGCCTGGCGGTTCCAGGGGATGGCGCTGCTGCAGACCGGCCGGCCGTCGGACGCGATCGACAGCTTCGCGCGCGCGATGGCGCTGCAGCCGGATCCGGAGACCCTGGGCTATCTGGGCGTCGCCCATTGCCAGGCCGGACGGCTCGCCGAAGGCATCGCGGCGCTGCGCGCGGCGCTGTCGCAGGCGCCCCGCTCGATCCTGCTGCTGCAGAACCTGCTGCAGGCGCTTCTGCGGAACGGCGATGGCGCGGAGGCGGCGGCGATCGCGCGGCGGCTCAGCGACGGCCTGCCGCGCCATGCCGAGCATGCCCGGCGCGCCGCGCGGCTGCTGGCCGGCGTCGGCGATCATGCGGCGCCGGCGTATTTCCGTCGCGCGCTGGACCTGATGCCGGGCTGGCGGGAAGGCTGGCGGGAGCTTGCCCTGGCGGTGCGGCAGGCCGGCGATGCGTCCGCGGCGGCGGCGGCGTGGCAGGCGGCGCTCGATCGCGATCCGCACGACGGCGAAGCCTGGAACAATCTGGGCCTGATCCGGTTCGAGCAGAGGCGCTGGCCAGAGGCGGCGACGTGCTTCGAGCGCGCGCTGGCGCTCATGCCCGGCTCGAGCGTCGTGCTGCTCAATTTCGGTCAGCTCGACATGGCGGCGAAGCTCCCGGCACGCGCTGCCGAGCGCTTTCGCGCCGTCCTGCGGCAGGATCCCCGCTCGGTGGCAGCGCTCGACGGGCTGGTCCGCGCCCGGCTCGCGACCTGCGACTGGGAGGGTCTGGCGAAATCGACCGACGCGCTGCGCGCGGTCGCTGCCGCAGGCGGTCCGGACTGCGAAGCGATCTCGCCCTATTGCAGCCTTTTCCTGCCGATCGGCCCGCGCGAACAATGGCAGATCGCCCGCGCCAAGGCCGCGCGGATCGAGCGCCAGGTCGGTGCGCCGCTGCCACCGGCCCTGCGCGCGCCCTCCGGGCCGGACGAACGCCTGCGCATCGGCTATCTGTCGGCGGATTTCCGCCGCCACGTCCTGGGCGACATGATCTGGCAGCTGCTGGCCGGTCATGACCGTGCGCGGTTCCAGGTGTTCGCCTATGCCACGAATCCGCCCGAGGACAGCGCGCATTACAGAAAGTTCAGCGCCGATGCGGACCATTTCCGCGATCTCTCGCCGCTGGCCGATCGCGCGGCGGCCGAGCGCATCCAGGCCGACGCGCTCGACCTTCTTGTCTTCCTCGGCGGCCATACCGACGGCGACCGCGCCGAGATCCTGGCCCTGCGACCGGCCCCGCTGCAGGCCGCCTATCTCGACTATCCCGCGACCATGGGCGCATCGTGGATCGACTACGTGATCGCCGACACGACGGTCATGCCGCCGGAGATCGAGCCCTGGTTCACCGAGCATCTGCTGGCGCTTCCCGGCTGCTACCAGCTGAACAACGACCGGCTGCCCCATCCCGACGAACGCTGTCCGCGCGCCGAGGCCGGGTTGCCGGAAGACGGCTTCGTCTTCAGCTGCTTCAACAAGACCGACCGCCTCAATCCCGAGCTTCTGGCTCGCTGGATCGCGATCCTGCGCGACGTGCCGGGCAGTCTGCTCTGGCTGCTGCGGCCTGCCGGCGACGGTGCGTCGCGGCTCGCGTCGGCGTTCGCGTCGGCCGGCCTCGATCCGTCGCGGCTGGTGTTCGCGCCGCTGCTGGCGAAGGCGGCCCATGTCCGGCGACAGAGCGCGGCCGACCTGTTCCTCGACACCCTGCCCAGCAACGCGCACACCACGGCCAGCGACGCCTTGTGGGCGGGCGTGCCGGTGCTGACGCTGGCCGGGGACAGCTTTGCCGGACGGGTCGGTGCCAGCCTGCTGCGGGCCGTCGGCTTGCCGGATCTGATCGCCGCGTCGCCGGCCGCATACCACGCGCGCGCGGTCGAACTGGCGCGCGATCGCACAGCATTGGCCCGCCATCGCGCGCATCTGGAGGGTCCGGGGCGCCGCAGCGCTCTGTTCGACACCCGGTTGCGGATCGGCGAACTGGAAGCCGCGTATGACGAGATCTGCCGGCGCGCCCGCCGGGGCGAATCCCCCCGGCGGCTTGCGATGCGACCTGGAGGCGATCCGCGGCGCAGCGGTCTCTAGGTCCAGTCGATGCCCTGCGGCGACATCAGCGGCGCGTGGCGGACATAGCCGCTGGGCCGCGCCTCGCGCACCGGCGGATGTTTCGCGATCTCGGCCTCGTCGATCTCGATGCCGAGACCAGGGCCAGTGGGGATCGGGAAGTGCCCGTCGACCGGCACCGGGAAACCGCCGCTTGCGACCTGGCCGAACCATTGGTGCATGTCCGGCTCGAAGATCAGCTCCATGATCAGGAAGTTCGGCAGCGTCGCTGCGAGATGGGCCGCGGCCATCGTGTTGATCGGACCGTAGGGATTGTGCGGCTGGATCCAGGTGTTGTGGGCCTCGGCCAGCGCCGCGATCTTGCGCAGTTCGGTGAATCCGCCGGCATGCGCGGGGTCGGGCTGGATCACGTCGACGAGCCGGCTTTCCAGAAGCGGGCGCGCCGCCCACTTGGTCAGCGTCCGTTCGCCTGCCGCGATCGCGATCGGACAATGGCGACGCAGTTCCTTCAGCCCGTCGATGTCCTCGGGCGGCAGCGGCTCCTCGATCAGAAAGGGCCGCGTCCCGGCCACCGCGTCGAGGAAGCGCCGCGCCGACGCGACGGTCAGCCGGCCATGTGCCTCGATCAGCAATTCGACATCCGGGCCGACGGCCTCGCGCACGGCCCGTACGATCGCGGCTGCGGCGTCGGTGGCGGTCGTCGACAGATGGGGGCCTTGCTGGCGGAACGGATCGGCCTTGAGGGCGGTGTAGCCGCGCGCGACCTCGCGCCGCGCATGGGCCACCGCGCGCGCCGGATCCGGGCCGTCGAAGCGGCTGTAGCACCAGAGGCGGTCGCGGGTGCGGCCGCCCAGCAGTTCGTAGACCGGCACGCCCAGCGCCTTGCCCTTGATGTCCCAGAGCGCCATGTCGCAGGCCCCCAGCGCCGCCATGTGGACGACGCCGCCGCGCACGTTGTGGCTGAAATGATACAGACGCTGCCAGTGGCGTTCGATCCGGAACGGGTCGGCGCCGATCAACTCCGCGCCGAGTTCCTCGACCATGCGGCAGACCGCGAGCGTGCCGCAGCTGGCCTCGCCCCAGCCGGTCACGCCGTCGTCGGTCGCGATCCGGACATAGACGTAGTTGCGCTGATCGCCGCGCATGTCCTGTCCCGGCGCCGCATGCGCGAAAACGTCGACGCGCGATATCTTCATGTCATCGGTCCTTGTCGGGATCGCCGCCCGCGGCCCAGGCCGGGACGCCGTCGACGATGCGGTGGCAGGAGGCGGCACGGTCCGCGCCGAAGGTGCGAAGGACGGGCGCGGTGTCGCGGCAGCGCGCGACGGCGTGGGCGCAGCGTCCGGCGAACAGGCACCCGGGCGGATCGGTCATCGGGCTGGGCGGCGGTGCGGTCAGGCGGATGCGCGGTCGCGGCGTCGCGCGCGGCGCGTCGAGCCGCGGCACCGCGGACAGCAGCGCCCGCGTATATGGATGCAGCGGGGCGGCGAACAGGGCCGCCGGCGTCGCGATCTCGACGATCAGCCCGGCATGCATCACCGCCACGCGGTCGGCGAAGCGGCGCACCACGCCCAGATCGTGGGTGATGAACAGGTAGGACAGCGCATGGCGACGCTTCAGGTCCTGGAGCAGGTTCAGGATCTGGGCCTGGATCGAGACGTCGAGCGCCGAAAGCGCCTCGTCGCAGACGATCAGCCGGGGCTTCATCGCCAGCGCGCGGGCGATGGCGATGCGCTGGCGCTGGCCGCCGGAGAAGGCGACCGGGTAGCGCCGCGCGGCCTCGGGCTCGAGCCCGACATCGCTCAGCAGTTCGCCGACCCGCGCGGCGCGCGTCGCCCGGTCGCCGATCGCGTGCACGCGCAGCGGTTCGCCCACGATGTCGCCGACTCGCATGCGGCGGTTGAGCGAGGCATAGGGGTCCTGGAACACCATCTGCACGTCGCGGCGCAGCGCCAGCAGCGCTCGGCCCCGGGCTTCCAGCAGAGACCGCCCCAAGAAGTCGATCCGTCCAGCGGTCGCGTCCACAAGCCGCGTGATCGCCTTCGCGACGGTGCTCTTGCCGCTGCCCGATTCGCCGACCAGCGCCAGCGTCTCGCCGGCAGCGATCGAGAAGGAGACGCCGCGGACCGCGTGGATGGTCGCGATGCGCCGATGGAGAATGCGGCTGCGCACGGGGATCGCGACGGCGAGATCGGCGACCGAGAGCAGGGCGGTCATGGCGCGCCCTCGGCGCATGGATGCCAGCAGGCGACCTCGTGGCCGCCGGCGCCGCTGGGCGTCAGCGGCGGACGGGCGGCGCAGGCCGCGCCGCGCGCGCCGCAGCGCGGCGCGAAGGCGCAGGCCCGGTCGTCGTCCCGGAACGCGCCGTCCCCGGCGGGAATCGTCCGGAACGGCCCTTCGCCGCCGCTCCACAGGCTGCGGACGCTGTCGAGAAGGGCGCGCGCGTAAGGGTGCGACGGCGCGTCGTAGATCCGCGCGGTCGGGCCGATTTCCACGATGCGGCCGGCATACATGACGGCCACGCGGTCGGCGACCTGCGACAGCAGCGCGAGATCGTGGGTGATCCAGATCAGGCCCAGCCCACGCTCGCGGCGCAGCGCCAGGACCAGATCGACGATCTCGGCCTGGACCGTCGCATCGAGCGCCGTGGTCGGTTCGTCGGCGATCACGAACGCCGGGTCGCAGGCAAGCGCCATCGCGATGGTCACGCGCTGCAGCATGCCGCCGGAGAATTCGTGCGGATAGGCGCCCAGCCGCCGCGCGGGGTCGACGATCCCGACCTCCTCCAGCAGCCGCGTCGCCCGCGTGCGCGCCGCCCGTGTGGACAGACCGAGATGCCAGCGCATGTGGTCGACGAGTTGACGCTCGATCGTCAGGACCGGATTGAGCGCCGAGAGCGGATTCTGGAACACCACGCCGATCCGCCGGCCGAGGACGCGTTGGCGCGACGCCGGATTTGCCAGATCCGCCTCGCCCAGCCGCACGCCGGCGCTGCGGATTTCGGCGGTGGCCGGATCGAGCAGACCGAGCGCGGCCATGATCAGCGTGCTCTTGCCGCAGCCCGACTCGCCGACGATGCCGAGCGCCTCGCCCGGCGCCACGCGCAGCGATACCCCGGCGACGGCCTGGACCGTCCGGCTGCCCGCACGATAGGCGACGTGCAGATCCTCGATCGCCAGCGCGTCGCGTGGGGCGCTCATCGCGAGGGATCCAGCCGGTCGCGCAGCGCGTCGGCGGCGACGTTGACGGCCAGGACGAGCAGCGTGATCGCGCAGCCCGGCGCCAGCGCGAACCACGGCGCCGTGCCCAGGAACTGCCGCGCCTCGTAAAGCATCGACCCGAGCGAGGGCACCGGCACCTGCACCCCCAGCCCGAGGAAGCTGAGGCTGGCCTCGGTCAGCACGGCGACCGCGAAGAACAGCGCCGCCTGGACCGCGATCGGGCCGGCGACGTTGGGCAGGACATGGCGAAGCATGATCGCGCCGGCCGAGGCCCCGATGGTGCGTGCGGCGTCGACATACTGGCTGGCCGCCTCGACCATCGTCGAGGCGCGCACGATGCGCGCCATCTGCGGGACGCCGACGATGCCCAGAGCCAGCGCCGCGCTGACGGCACCCGGTCCCATGACCGCGCTGATGCCGATCGCCAGCAGCAGCGAGGGGAAGGCGAGCAGGGCATCCAGCGCGCGCATCGCGATCCCGTCGATGGCCCCGCCGCGATAGCCGCAGACGAGGCCCAGCGGCACGCCGATCATCGCGCTGGTGGCGACGCCGATCAGCGAGACCCAGAGCGAGGTGCGGATCGCGTAGACGACGCGCGCGAGGATGTCCCGGCCGAACTGGTCGGTGCCCAGCCAGTGCGACGCCGAGGGCGCGGCGAGGCGCGGGAACCCCATCTGCGCGTAGCCGGGGATCGGCAGGACCGGCGCCAGCAGCGCCGCCAGCGCCGCGGCTGCGAGGAAGGCGAGCGCCAGCGTCGCGGCCGCGTCGCGTCGCGGCCCGCGGACTTCCGGCCCGGTCGGGTCAGGGCGCGCGGCCATGCCGGATCCGCGGATCGAGAAGACCGTAGAGGATGTCGACGAGCAGGCTGGTCGCGAGGAAGCCCGCAACGACGACCAGCATCACGCCCTGGACGACGCTGTAGTCGCGGTTGGCGATCGCGTTGATCAGGAGCGAGCCGAGACCGGGCCAGGAGAAGACGATCTCGACCAGCGCCGTGCCGCCGACGAGATTGCCGAGGATGAGGCCGGCCACGGTGACCACGGGCACGAGCGCATTGCGCAGGATGTAGCCCGTCACCACCCGCCGTCGCGGCAGGCCCTTGGCCATCGCCGTTCGGACATGGTCGGACCGGCTCATCTCGACCACGCCGTTGCGCAGGAACCGCGCGATGATCGGACCGTTGGCGAGCGCCAGGGTCAGGGCCGGCAGCACCAGGCTGCGCAGCGCCTCGCCGACGCCGTCGGCATAGTCGGCACGGCCCGCGACCGGGAACAGCCGTGCCTCCAGCCCGAAGACGATGATCAGCAGGATGCCCGTCCAGAATTTCGGCGTCGCGAGGCCGAGCGAGGCGAAGGCCGAGATCGCGCGGTCGGTCGCCGTTCCGGGGGCGAGCCCGGCCGCGAGCCCCATCGCGAAGCCGAGCGCCAGGCTCGCGGCCATGCCCGCGAGGGCCAGTTCGAGCGTGGGTCCCATGCGGTCGAGGAGCAGTTCGCCGACCGGCAGCCCGTTGACCAGGGACAGGCCGAGATCGCCGGTCACCGCGGCCCGCAGCCACAGCACGAACTGGATCGCGATGCCGCGGTCGAGGCCGAGCGACTCGCGGATCGCGGCGATGGTGGCCGGGCTGGGATCGGGTCCGGCCAGCATCTCCGCCGGATCGCCAGGCGCCAGCCGCAACCCGGCGAAGATCAGCAGCGAGACGGCGAGCAGGACGGGGATCGCGTCGAGCAGCCGCCTGAGCGCGAACTGTCCCATTGTGCCGTCGCAGGAGCGGGAGCGGTCAGCGCGCGCCGGTTATCCGCGACAGGACGGGGAAGCCCGACGCGTCGACGCCGAAACCCTCGATGCCGCGCTTCATCGGGATCGACGGGAACTCGTGAACGATCGGCATGACGAAGGCCGCTTCGGCGATGGCGAGCGAGATCTGCCGGTAGATGTCCTTGCGCGCCGCGATATCGGCCGTCCGGCCGGCCGCGGCCACCAGGGCTTCGTAGGCGGGGGCGGTGTACTTGGCGCGGCCCCCGGGGCCGTAGATGCCGCTGGGCAGGATGAATTGCGGGTCGTTGCCGCCTTCCGTGTAGACATGCAGCAGCATGTCGAAATCGCTTGCCAGCAGAAGGCTGCGCGCGCGGGCCTGATCGTAGGTCCTGATGTCGAGGGTGATGCCGATCTTCGCCAGATCCTCCTTGAGGATCTGCGCCGTCTCGACGCTTCCTGGCGAGTAGGCGTCGACCGCGGTGTTGACGGTCGTCGTGAACGGGGCGATCCCGGCGCGTTCCATCAGGCGGCGCGCTTGCGCGAGATCGAAGCCGCAGGCGCGCTCGACCTCCGCTGCGTGCGCCCAGTGGCCCGGCGCCCAGGGCTGGCAGGTCTCGCCGCCGTTCTTGCGATAGACGATCTCGGCGATGCGCCGGCGGTCGATCGCCCGGGAGATCGCCTGCCGGATCTCCAGCTTCTCGAAGGGCGGACGGGCGGTGTTGATCATCAGGTAGAACGTGCGCGGCGAGGCCTGGGGACGCTCGATCCTGACCCCCGGCCGGTCGCGCAGCTGCGCCTCGGCGAGCGCGCCGGTGGTCAGCAGCAGATCGACGGCGCCGGTCTGGAGCGCGGCGGCGGCGGCCGACTCGTCGGGGATCGTCCGCACGACGATGCGATTGAGCAGGGTCTGGTCGTTGCGCCAGTGCTGGGGGAAGCGTTCCATCGTGAACTGGACGCCGGGGCGCCATTCGCGCAGGACATAGGGGCCGCTTCCCGCCGCAGTCCGGTTCATGGTGTCGATCGTGTCCCGGTTCTGGATGAACACGGCGCCGAGCAGGTCGAAAAGCCCGGGCATGAGATCGCCCAGCGTCAATTCGACGGTCCGGGTGTCGATCGCCCGCACCTGGCGTATCGACCGCATGCGCGGCAGCAGATTGGCGCCGACCCGCTCGGTCTGATAGCGCTCGATCGTGAACACCACGTCCTCGGCGGTGATCGCGCGTCCCGTATGGAAGCGCGCCTCGCGCAGACGGAAGGTGACGGTCAGGCCGTCCGGCGAGCGCTGCCAGGATTCGGCGAGCCCGGCCCGCGGCTCGCCGTCGGGCCCGAGCGTGACCAGCGTGTCGTAGAGCTGATGCAGGAAAACATGGTTGCCGGTGGCGAAGCGCGTCGGGTCGAAGCCGATCGGGTCGACGCCTTGCGAAACGACCAGTTCGTTGGCCCGTGCCGCCGGTCCGGTCGCGATGGCGATCGACAAGCCGCAAAGAATGACGAGACCCCGCCAATTGCCCATGTTCGCGTCTCCCCCCTGGATCGAACGTCTCGCCTTTTATCAGATCGCCGGATTTGATCAAAGATGATTCTTGATGACCAAATATCCTGGAAAAAGATGCCATGTTGACCAATTCATGGATGGATGTGATCATAATCTTATGATCATGGACAATCCCTCCGGTGCCGCGACCGGGACGGTCACGGCGCTGATCCGCCGCGACATCGTGGCTGGCGCGCTGGAACTGGGCAGCCGGATGAAACTGCACGAACTCGCCGCCCGCTATGGCTGTGGATTGATGCCGGTCCGCGGCGCGCTGCTGCAATTGCAGGGCGAGGGGCTCGTCGAGGTGACGCCCAATTGCGGGGCGCGGGTGCGGGCGATCGACGCCGAGTTCGTCGCCAATGTCTTCGACCTGCGGATCGCGATCGAGGCGCTGCTGGCGCGCCGCGCCGCCGAGCGCATCACGCCGGATCAGATCGCGGCGCTCGAGGCCGCCCAGACGACCTTCGAGTCGCGGATCGCCGCGGCGGATTCACCGGCCATCCTTCGTGCCAACCGCGAATTTCATGCGATCGTGAATGCTGCCGCCCGCAACCCCGAGGCGACGGTGGCGATCGAAAGGCAGCGCGACCTGACTGCCGCGCTCTGGTCGCGCTACGGCTACGGCACGTCGCGCGCCGCCGGCGCCGCCGCCGAGCATCGCCAGCTGATCGGCGCCTTGCGCATGCGCGACCCGGATCTCGCGGTCGCGATCGCGACCGCCCACGCGGCGCTGGCGCGCAACGAACTGCTCGCGCGGATGGCGGACATGCCGGTGGCCCGCGACGCCGGCTGATCGTTCCCGGGCGCCTCAGCAGGGAGCGAAGCGCAGCCCCTCGATGCGCGCATCGAGCCGCGAGCGCGTGTCGTCGACATCGGTGCCGACGACCAGTTCGAGGACCGGGGGGACCGCCCGCCCGCGGAACGCCGCGCGCCAGTCGCGCGCAACCTCGACCTTCTCCTCGAACCACCGGCCCTTTTCGGCGTCGGCCGGCCGCAGCACGTAGACCTCGCCGAGCCCGTGCATGTAGGGGCTCGAGAAGGGCCGTGTCTCATGGCCGGTGCCGCCCCAGACATAGACCAGCATGCTGCGCGGCAGCCGGTGATCGCCGGCCACGACCTGGGCCAGGGCGTGCTTCGTGCGCTGCATGAAGCCCGATTCCGGGGGCCAGCCGTCGAACCCGATGGTGATCGCGATGGCCCGGTCGTCGCCGCCGCGCCGGTCCAGCGGCGTGGCCGGCGGGCCGGCGTCGACGCGCCAGCGCCAGTAGAGGCAGTCGTCGGCGCGGTCGACCGCGCGCCACACGAAGCTGCCCTGCCCCTCCCCGGTGAGGCGCAGGCCGCCATCGGGCAGCGCGTCGAACTGCGCCGCCTCGATCCCCGACCAGGCGCCCTTGGTCCATCCGGCCGCGCGCAGCGCCTCGGAGGTCGGCAGGCGCTCGGCTGGGGCCGCCAGCAGAGGCGCAGCCAGCAGGACGGCGAGAGCTTTGGCGATGCGTCGCATGTCGCCAGTATAGCGCCCTCGCCGACAGGCGCGAGGCCGGCCGTGCCCGCGTCAGCCATAGAGCCAGGAGCCGGCGGTGTAGAGCAGCGGCAGGTTGACGACCAGGTTGAACGGGAAGGTGATGCCGAGCGAGGCCGTGAGGTAGATGCCCGGGCTCGCCTCAGGCAGCGCGGCGCGGCAGGCGGCCGGCGCGTCGATGTAGGAGGCGCTGGCGCAGATCGCGGCGAAGACGAAGGCGCCGCCCTGCGACAGCCCGACCAGCCACCCCGCGAGGAGCCCGGTCAGGCCGAGCAGCACGGGGGCCACCAGCGCGAAGCCGGTCATGAACCGGCCGACCTGGGCGAAGGCGCGGATCTGTCGGGCGGCGGTCATGCCCATCTCCAGCAGGAACAGCATGAGGAATCCCCGGAACAGCTGCTCGTAGAACGGCGCGATCCGATTCCAGTCCGCGTCGCTGGCGGTGTAGCCGATGAGCATGCCGCCCGACAGCAGCAGGATCCCGCGGCCGCGCAGCGTGTCGACCAGCAATCCTCCCAGGCGCAGCCCGTCGGTCGCGCGCCGCAGGCCCCAGCGTCCGACGGCGAGCGCGATCACGACCGCGAATTCCATGAGCGCGACCACGGCGGTCAGGTACCCCTCCGCCGGATTGCCCATGGCGCGCGCGAAGGCGATCGCGGCAAAGAAGGTCACGCTCGACACCGATCCGTAATGCGCCGCGACCGCCGCCGCGTTGGCGACGTCGAAGCCGCCGAAGCGGCGAAGGATCAGATAGCACGCGACGGGGATCGCGACCGTCAGCGCGGCCGCGGCGGCGACGAGCGCGGAGATGTCGCCCAGCGAAACGCGGGCCAGTTCGCGCCCGCCGGTCAGGCCGATCGACAGCAGAAGGTAGATCGACAGCAGCTTCAGCACCGCCTCGGGCAACTCCAGTTCCGAGCGGATGAAGCCCGCGACGGCACCCAGGGCGAAGGTCAGGACGATCGGGGACAGAAGATTGGCGAAGAGCAGCTCGGGACCGGGCATGGCGACCTCCGGGTTTCGTGGATGGCCGCGCAGATAGCGTCGCCGCATGCATCGAGGAAATTGATTGTTCCAAAGGTATCGTTTGAATAAACAGAACGAATGAAGCGGCTGAACCTGCGCCATCTGGGCTATTTCCGCGCGGTGGCGCATGCCGGCAACCTGACGCGCGCCGCGGGCACGCTGGGGATCTCCCAATCGGCGCTGTCGCTGCAGATCCGGTCGCTGGAGGAACGGCTCGGCCATGCGCTGTTCGAGCGCGTGGGACGATCGTTGCGCCTGACCGAGGCCGGGCGTATCGCGCTCGACCGCGCCGACGCGATCCACGCGACCGGGGAGGATCTGGTGGCCGCGCTCGACGGTGCCGGTGCCGGACGGTCGCGGCTCAATGTCGGCGCGCTCGCCACGCTGTCGCGGAACTTCCAACTCGCCTTCGTGCGTCCGCTCCTGTCGCGCCAGGGGCTCGCGCTGTCGCTGCGTGCCGGCGGGGCCGCGGAACTGCTCGCGGCGCTGCGCGCCCTGGATCTCGACGTCGTGCTGCTCGACCGGCTGCCCGCGGCCGGTCCCGGGCCCGCGCTGGTGGCGAATCGCGTCGCCCGCCAGCGCGTCGAGCTGTTCGCGACCCCCCGCCGGCTGCGGCGCGGCGGCGGCGATCTCGCCGACCTGCTGCAGCGGCACGACGTGATCGTTCCCGGTCCGGCGAGCGGCATCCGCGCCGAGTTCGCGGCGTTGGCGCAGCGGCTGGGGATCGTGCCGCGGATCGCGGCCGAGGTCGACGACATGGCGATGCTGCGTCTGCTCGCCCGTCAGGATGCCGGCCTGGCCGTCCTGCCGCCGATCGTGGTGAAGGACGAGCTTCGCGCCGGCCAGCTGGTGCGCGCCGCACGGCTGCCGGGCCTGGTCGAGACCTTCTACGCGGTCACCGTCACGCGGCGTTTTCCCAATCCGCTGCTCGCGCCCCTGCTGCGGGCGCGGACGACCGAACTCGCGCGCTGAGGCGGTTCGTCGCCGTTCAGCCGGCGATCCAGGCGAGCCCGGCCAGCGAGATCGCGCCGCCGATCAGGCGCGCGACGCGCGAGCCCGCGAAACGGCGGATCATGTCGCCGCCGCCGAGTCCGGCGGCATGCAGCGCGGCCGTCGCCAGCAGGACGCCGGCCGCATGCAGCCATGGCGACGCCCCTCCCGGCAGTTCGGCACCATGGGCGTGGCCATGGAAAAGGGCGAAGGCGCCGACCAGCGCCATGCCCGCCCATGCAGCCGGGCGCGCCGCCGTCGCGATCGCGATTCCCAGCGCCAGCACCGACAGCGCGATGCCGGCCTCGACCGCCGGCAGGACGATCCCGAGACCGCCGAGGGCGCCGCCGGCCGCCATCGCGGCGAGGAAGCTCGCCGGCAGCGTCCATCGCGCGGCGCCGCCGGTCTGTGCGGCCCAGAGGCCGACGGCGACCATCGCGACGGCATGGTCGAGCCCGAGGAACGGATGCGCGAAGCCGGCCATCAGGCCGGTGCCGCCGCCGCCGAGCCCATGCGCCCCGGCGGGGCCGGCGGCCAGCACGGCGCCCAGGCCCAGAACGACTCCGGCAAAAGACACGCCCCGACCGATCATGGAACATCCCCCGCATTCGTTTCGACGGCTGCGGCCCGACGGCCCATGCCCGGAGGGAGGATAGGCCGGCCGCGCCGCCGCGTAAACCCGCGGCGCCGGATCAGGCAGGGTAATCGGGTGAACGCCAAGGGTGACAAGGCTCGAAACCCGTGAATCGATGTCAGGCCTCGATTCGCAAGCGGGGCTAATCCATGGGTGTGGTCACCAGCGA
>JBIKLI010000312.1:0-5218 GCA_044359885.1 Alphaproteobacteria bacterium
CGATCCATCCGGGGCGATCGTCGCCCTGCGCGACGCGCCGACCGCCCGGGCGCTGGAGTTCCTCGACGACGACGCGGCCGAAATCGTCCATTTCCGGCGCCAGCGACTGCGCGCGGACGAGGCGCTGGAGACGCTGCGGGCCTCGGACGACGAATTCATCCGCGTGCTCGACGACCTGATCGATCTGCTCGTGGCCAAGGACGTGATCCGGCTCGACGAGCTGCCTGCCGCCGTGCGCGAGAAGCTGTCGAGACGCGCCGCGCTGCGCGACCGCTATCGCGGCGCCCCGCTCCTGGATTTCGACGACCGACTGGTCTGAACGCGGACGCGTTCCGGCCCCGCAGGTCCGCGTCAGGTCGCGTAGTCGCTCTCGCCGCGCCGGTCGAGCAGGCGCTTGAGCGCGTCGAAATGGCGCTGCGCGGGGCTGCCGCCCTTGGGCGCGACCCCGCCGCCCTCCAGCCCGAAGGCGACCTGCTGGCGCAGCGTCGCGAGGACGTCCTGGCGCACGCGCCGACGCTTCTGGCCCGTCATGTAGGCATAGACCTGGGTCTGGCAGGCGCGTTCCAGATAGTAGAGACGGTCATAGGCATCCGCGATCGTGCGGCCGGTCACCATCACGCCATGGCTGGCCATGAACAGGATGGTCTTGCCGTCCCCGAGCAGCCCCGCCAGACGTTCGCCTTCCGCGGGCTCGTGGGCAAGACCGGTGTAGTCCTCGTCGTAGCTGATCATCGGCGCCAGGATCGCGCTCATCTGTCCCATCGCCTCCAGCCGCTGGTCCTGTAGCATGGTGAGGGTGGTGGCGAAGGGCATGTGGGTGTGCAGCAGGCAATGCGCGTCCAGCTTCAGACGATGGATCGGAGCATGGATGCACCACGCCGTCAGTTCGATCTCGCCGTCGCCCTCGACGACCCGTCCGTCGTAGTCGCAGACCAGGAAGTCGCTCGCCTTCACTTCGGCCCAGTGCAGACCATAGGGGATGGCGAGGAAAAGCCCGGGCCGGCCGGGAACGTTGAGGGTGAAATGGTTGCAGATCCCCTCGTTGAGACCCTGCATCACCGCCATGCGATGCGCGGCCGCGAGATCCACCCGCGCCTGCCATTCGAGATCCTTGGACATCCTCGATCCTCCACGCGGCGGCATGTAGTGCGCCGCGACGAGGGCGCATATTGTCGGCGCGGCCAGGCGCGCGCAACCCGGGACCGCCCGCGCCGCTTGCATGGCCGGACGCCGAAGGGGGCCTTTCAAACCACGCCCGATCGTCTAGGCTCGGATGACGCGCATGCAGCGCAAAAGGGGGATTGCGACCATGTATGATCTGGTTCTGAAGGGTGGCCGGGTGATCGATCCGGCGCAGGGCATCGACCGCGTGTCGGATGTCGGCTTCGCCGATGGACGCGTGGCGGCGTTCGGCGACGGCCTCGCGGGCGCCGACACCCGCGACGTGTCGGGCAAGATCGTCACGCCGGGCCTGATCGACCTGCATACCCATGTCTATTGGGGCGGCACTTCGCTGGGCGTCGCCGCCGAACCGCTGGCGCGCAGCGGCGCGGTCACCACCTTCGTCGACGCGGGCAGCGCCGGCCCCGGAAACTTCCCCGGCTTCCGTGCGCATGTGATCGAGCCGTCGCCGGTCAGGATCCTGCCCTATCTCAATCTTTCATATCCCGGCATCTTCGCCTTCTCGCGCACCGTGATGGTCGGCGAGAGCGAGGATCTGCGCCTGCTCGACACGCGCGAATGCGTGCGCGTGGCGCAGGAACATCGCGACCTCGTGCTCGGCATCAAGGTGCGCGTGGGCCGCGGCACCAGCAACGAGACGGGGATCATGCCGCTGGAGATGGCGATCGAGGTCGCCGAGGAACTGGGCATGCCGGTGATGGCGCATCTCGACTTTCCACCGCCCGCGCGGCGCGACGTGCTCGACCTGCTGCGGCCCGGCGACGTGCTCACGCATTGCTTCCGTCCCTTCCCAAACGCCCCCTCGACAGCCGACGGCCGCGTGCGCGACGAGGTCCTGGCCGCGCGCGCCAAGGGCGTGATCTTCGACATCGGCCACGGCGCCGGATCCTTCGGCTTCAAGACCGCGCGCGCCATGCTGGCGCACGGTTTCCTGCCGGACGTCATTTCGTCCGACGTCCACATCCTGTCGATCGACGGCCCCGCGTTCGACCTGCTGACGACGATGTCGAAATTCCTCTGCCTCGGCGTCGACCTGCCCACGGTCGTCAGGCTCGCGACCGTCAACGCGGCCAAGGCGATCGGCCGGGCGGAACTCGGCACCCTGGCGCCCGGTGCCGCCGGCGACGCGTCGATCCTGGAGATGCGCAGCGGGCGCTACGAATTCCTCGACGCGATCGGCGAAAAGGTCGAGGGCACCGAGCGCCTCGCGGCATCCGGGGTCGTGCTCGGCGGCAAGTGGTGGCATCCCGCCTGATCCGTGATCCGCAGGGCGTATCCGCCATGAGCCGCGACGCCGAGGCGCGCGGCTTCGCGTGGGGCTTGCTGGGCGTCGCCGTCTTCGGCCTGACGCTGCCCTTCACGCGCCTGGCGGTGGCCGAGCTCGACCCGCTGTTCGTCGCGCTGGGGCGCGCCGTGCTCGCGGCCCTGCCGGCCGGTCTCGTCATCGCCGCGATGCGCACGCCGTTTCCCCCGGCCGGGCTGCGCGGCCGGCTGTTCCTCGCCGCCCTGGGCGTGGTCGTCGGCTTTCCGGTCGCCGCCACCTTCGCCATGACGACGGCGCCGGCGAGCCATGGCGCCGTGGTGCTCGGCCTGCTGCCGCTCGCGACCGCGCTGGCCGGGACGCTGCGCGGCGGCGAACGTCCCTCGCCCGCCTTCTGGGCCTGGGCCGCCGCGGGCAGCGCCGTCGTCGTCGCCTTCGCGCTGCGGGCGGGCGGCGGCGGCCTGTCGCCGGCGGATGCATGGCTCGCGCTGGCCGTGGTCTTCGCCGCCGTCGGTTACGCCGAGGGCGCCGTGGTGTCGCGCAGCATCGGCGGCTGGCAGACGATCTCCTGGATCCTCGTGCTCTCGGCGCCGGCGCTGCTGCCGGTGGTCGTCTGGCTCGGCGCGACGACGGGGATCTCGCGCGCCGGCGCGTCCGCTTGGATCGGCTTCGCCTATGTCGGGCTGGGCTCGATGTTCCTCGGTTTCTTCGCCTGGTATCGCGGTCTCGCGCTCGGCGGGACGGCGCGGGTCGGTCAGACGCAGCTGCTGCAGGGTTTCTTCACGCTCGCCGGCGGCTGGGCGGTCGCAGGCGAAGCCTTCGAGCCCGAGAGCCTCGTCTTCCTGGCCGCAGTGGTGGCGATCGTGGCGCTGGGGCGCCGCGCCGCCGTTCAGGTACGCTGACGCATCGGCGCAAGATTGAGGGCGAGCCCGGCCAGGATCGCCGCCGCCGCGCCCAGCCGCCATACCCCCGGCCGCTCGCCCAGCAGCAGCGCCGACAGCGCGAGGGCGCCGACCGGGACCGCGAGCATGAAGGGCGCGACGCGATAGGCCTCGTAGCGCGCGAACAGCCGCGCCCAGATCGCGTAGGCGACCAGGCCGGACATGATGCCCGAATAGGCGATGGCGGCGATCAGCCCGGCTCCCGGACCGGCGAGCACGGTCAGCAGCGGCGCCACCCCCTCGACGCCGACCGACAGGGCGAGCAGGACCGGCGCGGCGATCGCCGACAGCCAGGCGGCGACCGCGAGCGGATCGGCACCGCCGATACGCCGCAGCACGAGATTCCCGGCGCCGCCCGCCAGCGCGCCCGCCAGAACCGCGGCGATCGCGGCCGGAGGCATCGGGGCGCCGCGCTCCAGCATCAGCAGCAGCAGCCCGCACAGCGCGCAGCCGAAACCCGCCAGCCGGCGCGGCGCCAGCGCCTCGCCCATCAATCCCCAGGCGAGCGCCAGCGTGAAGAAGCTCTGCGTATGCGCCAGCAGCGCCGCCATGCCGGGGGTGACGCCCGTCGCCATGCCGACGAAGATGCCGACATGCTGGCCGACGCCGATCAGCAGGCCGAGCGCCAGCAGCGCCCGCCACGAGATGTCGGGCCGCGCCAGGAAGGGCAGCGCCAGCCCGGCGAGGCAGAAGCGCAGCGCGGCGAACAGGATCGGCGGACAATCCCGCAGCCCCGCTTCGGTCGCGATGAACGCCCCGGACCAGATGCAGGCCGCGAAGGCCGCCAGAAGCGCGTCGCCCGGGCGCATCCCGACCACGGCGCTCACGCGGCGCCGCGACGACGCGCGCTCACGCGGGCCTTGTGGCGGCGATGCCCAGCCGGTGCGCGGCCCAGCGGGTGATGGCGAGCAGTCGCTCGTCGGCGCCGAAGCGCCCGACGAGCTGCACGCCCAGCGGCAGGCCGTCCGCCCCCGTCGCGTAGGGCGACGTCGTGCAGGGAACGCGCAGCAGCGACCAGAACCCGCTGAAGATCGCATCGCCGGTCCAGGCGAGCCCACGCGGCGCGGTGCCGGGCGCCGCCGGCACGATGAAGACGTCGTCGTCGCCGAACTCGTCCTCCAGCAGCGTGCGGGCACGGTCCGCGAATTTCAGCGACTCCGCGTAGCGCCGTTCGTTGCGCTGGCCGACGGCGATGAAACCGCGGAGATGCGCGCTCAGCTTGCCCGGCGTCTCGCGCAGATAGCGCGCGAAGGCACGGCTGGCCTCGACCGAGATCATCACGCGATGGGCCTCGCGCGCCTCGGCGAACCATGCCGGAAGCCGGCGGCGGACGACCTTGCCGCCGGCGCGCGCCACCTCGCGCGCGAAGGCGTCGCAGGCGCGGCGCATCTCGACGGTGGCGGCGCCGTCGAAGGGCGTCGCCAGCCTGACGAATCGCGGCACCGGCGGCGGCGGCGCGCGGCGATGCCCGGTCAGCAGCACGGGCGCCAGCACCTCGAGATCCTCGGCCACCCGCGCGAACCAGCCGACCGTGTCCAGCGACCGGCCGAGTTCGTGAACGCCGTGGGTCTCGGTGCGGCCCCAGGAGGATTTGAAGGCGAAGACCCCGCAGAAGGATCCCGGGCGGATCACCGAGCCGCCCGTCTGCGTGCCCAGCGCCAGCGGCACGAAGCCGGCCGCCACCGCCGCCGCCGATCCGCTCGACGACCCGCCGGGCGTATGGCGCAGGCCGTGCGGATTTCGCGTCGCCGCCGGATGCATGTTGGCGAATTCCGTCGTCGCGCATTTGCCGATGAGAACGGCGCCGGCGTCGCGCAGGCGGTACACCGCCTGC
>JBIKLI010000047.1:0-17751 GCA_044359885.1 Alphaproteobacteria bacterium
ATTGCCGTCGGCGACATGGCCGAAGGTCTGGAAGACCGACAGGCCATGGCCGCGCAGCCTTGCGTGCAGGTCGCGGACCCAGCCATCCATGGACTGGATCGCGAGGCTGACATCGAAGCCGGCGGCAGGCAGCATCGCGCGCATCGCCTCGCCCGACGCGTCGCGGATCCCCCAGAGCTGGTTGGCCTCGGCAAGCGACTGCGCCATCACCGCGTCGGCACCGGGATGGGTGTCGGCGAACGCGCCGAGAGCCTCCATGAGGGCCTCGCGATCGCGCTCCCCATCCGTGCCCAGGGTCTCGATCAGGGCATAGATCGGGCGCCACTGGGCGAAGGGATTGCGACCGATCCCGAGCTTGCCCGTGACCAGTTCGAAATAATCCCGCCACATCACCTCGAAGCTGGTCAGCCGCGCGCCCAGGCTGCGGCGGCAATGCGACAGCAGGTCGATGACCTCGGGAAAGCCGTCCAGCGCCACCAGGGCGGTGTCGCGGCTGGTCGGCTCGGGCTGCAGGATCAGGACCGCACGGGTGACGATGCCAAGCGTGCCCTCCGTGCCGATCAGCAGATGCTTGAGGTCGTACCCGGCATTGTCCTTCATCATCTTGCCCAGTCGCGAGACGACCGTGCCGTCGGGCATCACCGCCTCGACGCCGAGGACCGAATTGCGGGTCATGCCGTAGCGCAGCACGCGGTTGCCGCCGGCATTGGTCGACAGGATGCCGCCGACCTGGCAGGACCCGCGGCTGCCGATGTCGACCGGAAAGAAGAGCCCCTGCGCCTGCGCGGCCCGCTGGACGGTCTCCAGCGGCACGCCGGACTGGACCGTCGCGGTGGCGGTCACCGGGTCGATCTCCTCGATCCGGTTGAGCCGCTCGAGCGAGAGCACGACCTCTCCGGGCTGCGGAACCCCGCCATGGACGAGGCCGGTCATGCCCCCCTGGACCACGACCGGTTGCCGCAGGCGGTGGAGGACGCGCATGCAGCCCGCGACCGCCTCGGGCGTCGCCGGCCGCAGCACCGCGACGGGATCGCCGCGCATGCCCTTCCAATCCACCTTGTAGCGGTCGCCGATCTCGTCAGGCGGGATGAAGCCGGGTCCGTCGAGGACGGCCTGGAGAGCGTCACGAAGGCCGGCGGCGCGGATGGCGATGTCGTCTGGCATGTCGGTCCTCGTTTCAGGGCACAATCCCGGCATGGCGCCGGGCGCTGGCGACGAAGGCGTCGACATCCGCAGGAACGGTGTCGTAGCCGCCCACCAGCCGGATCAGGCCGGGATCCTCGTCGTCCCAGCGATAGAACCGGGCGCCGTCGCGCTCGAGCCCGTCGAGCACGCGGACCGGCAAACGCACGAAGATCTCGTTGCCTTCCACGGCGTCGCGCAAAGCGACGCCGGGCAGGGCCGCGAGGCCGGCGGCGAGCCGTGCGGCCATCGCGTTGGAATGGCGCGCGCAATCGAGCCACAGATCGTCGGCGAGATAGGCCTCCATCTGCGCCGCGAGGAAACGATGCTTGGACCAGAGCTGGCCGCCGCGCTTGCGACGCCAGCCCGTGGTCGTCGCCCGCGCCGGCTCGAAGAAAATCACGGCCTCGGCCGCCATCGCGCCGTTCTTGGTCGCGCCGAAAGACAGCGCGTCGACGCCCGCGCGCCAGGTCAGGTCGGCCGGCGAAAAGCCGCTGCCGGCCACCGCATTGGCGAAGCGTGCGCCGTCGACATGCAGCGCGAGGCCGTGCCGCCTGCAGACCTCGCCGATGGCGCCGAGTTCGTCGGGACGGTAGATGGTGCCTGCCTCGGTCAGCTGCGTCAGGCTGACGGCGGCGGGCTGGGTGACATGGACCGAACCCGCGCCGGAACGGCGGTAGGCGCGCGAGATGTCCGCCGCGGCGATCTTGCCGGCGTTGCCGGGGATCGCGACCAGCTTGGCGCCGCCGGTGTAGAACTCCACCGCGCCGCATTCGTCGGCGTTGATGTGACCGCCGGGATGGCAATAGATCGCGCCCCAGGGCGGCACCAGCGTCGACAGCGCGAGCGCGTTGGCCGCCGCCCCCGTGCCGACCAGGAAGACCGCGCAGTCGCGTTCGAAGATCTCGGCGAAGCGCCGCTCCACCCGTCTTGTGACCTCGTCGACCCCATAGGGCATGGCCCGGCCGCCCGCCGCGGCCGCGATGGCGGCCAGGATGCGCGGATGAACGCCGGTGGTGTTGTCGGAAGCGAAATTCATGACCTTGCGTTTCCCTCAGCGCGCGCCCATCTGGAAGATTCCGTGGACCGCCCCGGTCGCCGGATCGAGGACGATCAGACGCTCCTCGCCCCCCGGCGTCGGCGCGCCCGGCATCGGCGACTGGACATGCAGCACGACCAGACCGCCGCTGGCGGTCACCGACATCACGCGGCTGCCGGGCGGATGTTCGACCACGACCCTGCCCCAGGACGCCCGGACGGGTGGACGCACCGTCTCCTCGCGCGCAACCGACTGGCCCGAACGGTCGCCGCGGTTGATAATCAGCGTGACCAGGGTGAGGAAAGCGATCACGACCGCGATGCCAAGGCCGACGACCAGGATCTTCAGGGCGCGCACGCGCGGCCTCCGTTCATGACCGCCGCCAGCGTGGTCTGCGGCAGCTTCGACGCGGCACAGGACGGCGAACGGCTGGACCGGGCGCTGGCGACGGCTCTGGCGCCATCGCATCCGACCCTCACGCGGTCGCGCATCAAGACGTTCATCGAGGACCTTGCCGTAAGCATCGACGGCGCGACCGTAACGGAGCCCTCGAGGCGGGTCAAACAAGGCCAGGCCTTCGCCGTGACGCTGCCGCCACCCGATCCGGGAACGATGGTGCCTCAGGCGATGGACCTCGACATCCATTACGAGGACGACGACCTGATCGTCATCGACAAGCCGCCGGGACTCGTCGTGCATCCTGCCGCGGGCAACCCCGACAGGACCCTGGTCAATGCGCTGCTCGCCCATTGTGGCGAAGGTCTGCGGGCGATCGGCGGCGCCGGCCGTCCCGGGATCGTGCACAGGCTGGACAAGGACACGAGCGGGTTGATGGTGGCCGCGAAGAGCGAACTGGCCTCGCTCGGCCTGTCGCGACAATTCGCCGCGCACAGCGTCGAACGGGTCTACGAGGCGGTGGTCTGGGGCATGCCGGCCGTCGCCGAAGGCCGCATCGACGCCGCGATCGGCCGCGCGCACGGAGATCGCAAGAAGATGGCTGTGCGTCCGGTCGGCGGCGGCAGGCCGGCCGCGACCCGCTACCGTGTGCAGCAGGCGCTTGCCGGTGGCGCACTGGCGCGGATCGCGTGCCGGCTGGAAACCGGCCGCACGCACCAGATCCGCGTCCATCTGTCCAGCATCGGCCACCCGCTCGTCGGCGACCAGACCTATGGTCGCAGCGGGGGCCGCCGCCGCGCCCTGCCCGCCCAGGTTGCGGCCGCCATCGCCGCCTTTCCGCGCCAGGCGCTGGATGCCATCGTGCTCGGCTTCGTCCATCCCCGCGACGGTCGCCCGATGCGTTTCGAGCGCCCCCTGAGGGGCGACATCATGGCGCTGCTGCGATCGATCGACGGGACGCCGGCAGCCCTGTGAAAGCCCTCTTCCCGCCTTTATTGTGCGTCACCTTCGGACGAATCCGGCAAGCGAGTCCCGGGTCGCGATCAGGAGAGAGATGAGCGCCAATCTTCCGGCACTGTCCGGTGAACGCAACGTCGCCCGCTACCTGCAGGAGATCCGTAAGTTTCCCCTGCTGGCGGCGGACGAAGAGTTCATGCTTGCGAAGCGGTGGCGCGAACACGGCGACTCCGAAGCGGCGCATCGTCTGGTGACCAGCCATCTGCGCCTGGTCGCCAAGATCGCCATGGGTTATCGCGGCTACGGTCTGCCGATCTCCGAGCTGATCTCCGAAGGCAATGTCGGGATGATGCAGGCGGTCAAGCGCTTCGAGCCCGACAAGGGTTTCCGCCTCGCCACCTATGCGATGTGGTGGATCCGCGCCTCGATCCAGGAATACATCCTCCATTCCTGGTCGCTGGTGAAGATGGGGACCACCGCCGCGCAGAAGAAGCTGTTCTTCAACCTGCGGCGCGCCAAGGCGCAGCTCCAGGTGATGGACGACACCCAGTTCACGCCCGAGAAGATCGCACGGATCGCCACCGACCTCGGCGTCGCCGAGCAGGAAGTCGTGCAGATGAACCAGCGCCTCGCGGCGCCCGACCACTCGCTGAACGCGCCCCTGCGTGGCGATGGGGAAGGCGATCTCGAATGGCAGGACTGGCTCGTCGACGAAAGCGCGAACCAGGAGGTCCGGCTCGCCGACGAGCAGGAATTCGTCCGGCGCAAGTCCCTGATGGAAGCGGCGATGAAGACCCTCAACGAGCGCGAACGCCAGATCCTGATCGAGCGGCGGCTGAGCGAGGAGCCGGCGACGCTGGAGGACCTCTCCGCCAAGTACAAGGTCAGCCGCGAGCGCGTGCGCCAGATCGAGAACCGGGCCTTCGAGAAGCTGCAGAAGGCCGTACGCGCGTTGACCGCCGAGGAGGCGCGTGCCTCCGAACAGGCCCGCGCCGCCGGCCTTCCGGCGCTGCCTCGCCCCGGCGAGCAGAGCCGGGCGCCCCGCTGATCCGGCGGAGCGCCCGTGCCGGCGCCCGTCAGCCGGCCTTGACCTCGATCCGCCGCTCCGCCCTGCGCGCCTCGGGCTTCTTCGGCAGCAGCACGACCAGCACACCCTTGGCGAAGCGCGCCTCGATGCGCGCGGGGTCGACCTCGTCGGGCAGCGCGAAGCTGCGCGCGACGGCGCCGGCATGGCGTTCGCGAATGCAGTAATCGGCGCCCTTCTCCTCCCGGCCGCCCTGCATCTCTCCGCTGATCGACAGCTCCCCGTCGCCGACGCGGACCTCGATGTCCTTTTCTTCCATCCCCGGCAGTTCGATGGCGATCTCGTAGGCATCGGCGCGCTCGACCACGTCGGCCGCCGGCGCGCCCGGCAATCCGCCCTCGCGGCGCCGGAACGGATCGAGATCGAAGGCCGCGCGACGGAACGGCAAGTGCCATCCGGCGCGGTCGAAATCCTCGAAGATCCGGTCGACCTCGCGGCGCAGGGTCTCGAACGGATGCCAGATCGGCGCCGTCGCGCCGCGCTCCCTGGCGCGCGGCTCTGCCTTGATGGGAAGCGTCGCTCCGGTATCGGCCATCTCGTCATCCTCCTCGATCGGCGATGCGGGAGGCTTCGATATGCCGCCGCGTCTCCACGCGGTCATTGAACCGCCTCAAGAGCCGAGCGCGGCGAGGGCGACACGCAGGCCGAAGAAGAGCGCCGGCGCTGCGAGCGCGAAGGCAACGGCCATTCCGGCATAGACATGGATCATGGCCCGCCGCGGCGAACCGCCGCTCGCGGCGACCAGCGCACGCGTCGTCTCGACCGCGGGACCGATCGCGAACACCATCCATCCGACCAGCGCCGCGACCAGCGGCACCGCCAGCACACCGAGCGACCCGCGCAGACCGTCGTTCCAGTAGGCACAGGTGGCCAGGATCTGGCCGGCCGCCGCGAGCAGTTCGCCGTTGCGCAGCCACGCCGGCACCAGCTGCGACATCCTGTCCGCGATCTGCCAGCTGGCCACCGCGACCGCCGCCAGGACCAGCAGGTAGAGGATCACGTACCAGGGCATCGCGCGGCCGCCGCTCAATCGGCGAAGGGATCGGCGACCAGGATCGTGTCGTTGCGCTCCGGCGACGTCGACAGCAACGCCACCGGCGCGCCGACCAGTTCCTCCAGGCGCCGGATATACTTCACCGCCTCGGCCGGCAGCGCCGCCCAGCTGCGCGCGCCACGCGTCGATCCGGCCCAGCCCGGCACGGTCTCGTAGACTGGCTCGAGTTCCGCCTGCGCGGTCGGATTGGCCGGGACGTGGTCAAGCCGCGCGCCGCCGCGGCGATACCCGACGCAGATCCGGATCTCGGGCAGACCGTCGAGCACGTCCAGCTTCGTCAGAGCGATGCCGCGCACGCCGCCGACACGAAGCGCCTGGCGGACCATCACCGCGTCGAACCAGCCGCAACGGCGCCGCCGCCCGGTGACGGTACCGAATTCCTTGCCGCGGTCGCCCAGCAGCTGCCCGGTCGCGTCCGTGAGCTCGGTCGGGAACGGGCCGGCGCCGACACGTGTGGTGTAGGCCTTGCAGATCCCGAGCACATAGCCGGTCGCCTGCGGCCCCATGCCGGACCCGGTCGCGGCCTGCCCTGCGACCGTGTTCGAGGACGTGACGAAGGGATAGGTCCCGTGATCGACGTCGAGCATCGCCGCCTGCGCGCCCTCGAAGAGGATCCGCTTGCCGGCGCGGCGCGCGGCGTCGAGGGTCATCCAGACCGGCTCGGCATAGGCCAGCACCCTGGGCGCGACCTCGACGAGGCGCGCGCGCAGTTCCGCGCCGTCGATCGGCGGCGCGCCCATGCCGCGGCGCAGCGCCTCGTGGTGGCGCAGCAATTCATCGAGCTTCCAGTCCAGCGTCGCCGCGTCGGCGAGATCGCACAGCCGCACCGCGCGGCGCGCGACCTTGTCCTCGTAGGCCGGCCCGATGCCGCGTCCGGTCGTCCCGAGCTTGCGCGCACCGCGCAGTTCCTCGCGCAGGCGGTCGAGTTCGCCGTGCAGGGGCAGGATCAGCGTCACGTTCTCCGCGACCTTCAGCGTCGCGGGCGAAACATCGACGCCCTGGGCGCGCACGCGGTCGATCTCGTCCAGCAACGCCCAGGGATCGACGACGACGCCGTTGCCGATCACCGAGAGCTTCCCCGGCCGGACGACCCCCGACGGCAGCAGGCTGAGCTTGAAGACGCTCTCGCCGATCACCAGCGTGTGCCCGGCGTTATGACCACCCTGGAACCGCACGACGATCTCGGCGCGCTCCGACAGCCAGTCGACGATCTTGCCCTTGCCCTCGTCGCCCCACTGGACGCCGACCACGGTGACGTTCGCCATCGATGCTCACTCCACGAGGGCGCGCACGGCGCCCGCGATCCAGGCGTGGCTGCAGCCGAGACGACGCGCCTCGTCGGCGGCATCCGTCCCCGGCTCCAGCGCGGCGAGGGTGGACCATCCCTCCGCACGCAAGCGCTCGGCGGTTCCCGCCGGCGCATCCATGGGAACGAAGATCCGGCGCGCCGGCGTCTCTGCCGGAAGGGCGCGCAGGATCGTGTCGGTATAGAGGGTAAACCCGGTCGCCGGCTCGGCCCGGCCGGCGAAATCGCCACCCGCAAGGTAGCGTCCGCCGCGTCCCAGTTCGCCACGCACGCCGCGCGCGAACAAGGTGAAGCACAGGCCCGTGTGATATTCGAAGCCGCGGTTCTCGACGAGGTCGACCGTCAAGCCGAGCCCGGGGCGACGCGCCTGCAATGCCGCGACGATCGCCGCGAGACGCCTGGCATCGGCGACCGCGCCCGGCGGCAGGGGTTGCGTGTGCAGGGCCGCAAGGGCGCGCACCGGATCGCCCGACGCCCGGAGCAGCGCGCCGAGCAGGCCTGCGACCGGCCCGCCATGCGCCGCCACCGCGGCAGCATCCTTGCGGTCCAGCGCGTCGCGCAGCGCACGCGCCGGCTCGCCAGCGATGCCGGCGTCGGCGATGATCCCCGCGACGAGCGCCGGCGACGAAAGATCGACGCTCAAGCCGGGTGTCCCGATATCGGTCAGCGCGGTAGCGGCCAGGAGCACGGCCTCGACATCCGCGGCGACGGATACGCTGCCGATCAGTTCGCAGCCGATCTGTCCGAACTGGCGCGCCGAGCGCAGGGCGTCGCCGGACACGCGCAGGACCTGCCCCGCGTAGCACAACCGCAGCGGCCGGGGTTCCGCACGCAGGCGCACGGCGGCGATGCGGGCGACCTGCAGCGTCATGTCTGGACGCAGGGCGAGCATACGCTGCGACACCGGATCCATAAGACGGAAGCTGTGCCGCGCCATGGCCGCGCCCGATCCGCCGAGCAGCGAATCCTCGAATTCGACCAGCGGCGGCTTGACACGCACATAGCCCTGGGCGCCGAAGGCGGCCATCAGCCGTTCGATCGTCGCCGCCTCGAAGCCGGCTTCGGGCGGCAGCAGGTCGGCGAAACCCGCTGGCAGGAGGGCGCGGCTGAGGAAGTCGCTCATGGTCTCGCCATGCGTTCAGGATGCGCCTAGGTAGCCGGTCCCGGGCATGGCGACCAGCCCAATCCTTGCGCGACGGCCGCGACGCGCGCCCCCTTGTCGATCCAGGCGCAGGCGCGCAAACTGCCGCCGTGGCCACGCCATCTGCCCTGCCCAGCCGCCTCGAGCGCGGCATAGCCGCCACGCTTCTCGCCGCTCTGGCGATCGGCTGCGTCCTGGTCTTGCGTCCGTTTTTCGCGGCGATCCTCTGGGGCGCGATCCTGGTCTACGCCACCTGGCCGGTCTTCGTCTGGATCCAGCGGCGCTGCGCGATCGGCCCGTCGGCGGCAGCCCTGGTGATGATCCTGGCCGCGTTCGCAGTCATGGTGGCGCCGCTCGCCTTCGTTGTCTCGGATTTCGCCGACGACGTCGCCGCGCTCATGCGCAATCTCAGCGTCGTGATGACGATGAGCCTGCCCGATCCCCCGGATTGGGTCGCCGAACTGCCGCTGATCGGGCCGCGCATCGACGAGCATTGGCGCAAGCTGTCGATCGACGAACCAGAGTTGCAGACGCTGGTCGCCCCCTATCTCGAGGCCATCGGCCGCTGGGGATGGGGCAAGGGCGTCAATATCGGGATCGGCCTCGCCCAGGGCACGCTGGAACTCCTGCTGGCCCTGTTCGTCGCCTTCTTCCTCTACCGCGACGGGGCCGCGATCGCCGCGCGCGTCGAGGGCGGGCTGATCCGGCTCGCCGGCGCGCGGGGACAACGGCTCATGAACGTCGCGGGGAACACCACCCAGGCGGTCGTCTACGGGATCGTGGGAACCGCGCTCGTCCAGGCCGCGTTGATGCTGGTCGGCCTGACCATCGCCGGCGTGCCGAACGCCCTGCTCCTTGCGTTCATGACGGGCATCACGTCGCCGCTGCCCATCGGTCCGCCCATCTTCTGGCTGGGAGCGGCGATCTGGCTCTATGCGACCGCCGGTCTCGGCTGGTGCCTGTTCATGCTCGCCTGGGGTGCCGGGGTCGTCAGCATGGCCGACAACATCGTCCGGCCGCTGCTCATCAGCCGAGGCGGCTCGACCCCCATCGTGCTGACGTTGCTCGGCATCCTCGGCGGTGTCCTCGCCTTCGGCTTCCTGGGGCTGTTCCTTGGTCCGACGCTTCTTGCCCTGGGCTATTCCCTGATCCAGGAATGGACGACCCCGGAGAGCGCGACCCCGCCGGAAAAGCCGGACTGAGCCCGGGCACGGCTTCAGAATCGCAGGGCGCGCGCGCGCAGCACGTGCGGGATCGCGCGGATCGTGGCCAGCATCGGCTCCGTGACCGGCTGGTCGGTCGACACGAGGCAGATCGCGTCCGCACCGGGGCTCGCGCGGCCATTGGCAAAGGCGGCGATGTTGATCTGCGCATCGCCGAGCACCTGGCCGAGGCGGCCGATGAAGCCTGGCCGGTCCTGGTTGCGGACGTAGAGCATATGCGGCGCGAACTCGGCCTCGATCGCGACACCGGCAAGCTCGACGATGCGCGGACGCTGGTTCCCGAACAGCGATCCGGCGATGGTCCGCCGATGACCGTCGGCATCCACAGCGACGCGGATCAGCGTCGGATAGTCGGTCGGGCGATCATGACGCGTCTCGGTGACGGAGATGTTGCGCGACCGGGCGAGCGCCGGGGCCGAGACCGTGTTGACGCTGTCGAGCTGCTGCGACAGCAGGCCGGCGAGTACGCAGGCCGTGACAGGCTTGGGGTTGACGGCCGCGGCGTGGCCCTCGTATTCGACCGAGATCGACCGGATGTTGGCGTCGGCGAGTTGCCCCAGATAGGTGCCGAGGCGCGCACCGAGCGCCATGTACGGCCCCAGCTGCTTCGCCTCCTCGGCCGTCACCGAGGGCATGTTGATGGCGTTGACGACCGCGCCGTCGAGCAGGAAGTCGCAGATCTGCTCCGCCACCTGAAGGGCCACGTTCTCCTGCGCCTCGGTCGTGGAGGCGCCGAGATGCGGGGTGCAGATCACGTCGTCGCGACCGAACAGGCGGCTCTCATGCGCCGGTTCGGTGAGGAACACGTCGAGCCCCGCCCCGCCGACCTGACCGCTTTCAAGCGCGGCCAGCAGATCGTCCTCGACGATCAGGCCGCCGCGCGCGCAATTGATGATGCGCACGCCGCGCTTGCATCGGGCGAAGGCCGCGGCGTCCAGGATGTTGCGGGTGGCGTCGGTCAGCGGCGTGTGCAGCGTGATGAAGTCGGCCCGGGCGAGCAGATCGTCGAACTCCACCTTGTCGACGCCGAGCTTCTGCGCCCGCTCGGCGGTGAGGAACGGATCGTAGGCGGCGACCTTCATCTTCAGCCCCAGGGCGCGTTCGGCCACGATCGCCCCGATGTTTCCGCAGCCGATGATCCCCAGCGTCTTCGCGAAGAGTTCGACGCCCATGAACCGGTTCTTCTCCCATTTCCCCGCCTGGGTGGAGCGGTCGGCAGCCGGGATCTGACGGGCGAGCGCGAACATCATCGCGATCGCGTGCTCCGCCGTCGTGATCGAGTTGCCGAACGGCGTGTTCATGACCACGATACCGCGCCGCGTGGCCGCCCCGACGTCGACGTTGTCGACGCCGATGCCGGCGCGTCCGACCACCTTCAGACGGGTCGCGGCGGCAAGGATCGCCGGTGTCACCTTGGTCGCCGAGCGTATCGCCAGTCCGTCGTACTGGCCGACGATCGCCTCGAGCTCGGCTGGCTTGAGACCGGGGCGCGTATCGGCATCGACCCCACGGCGCCGGAAGATCTCGAGGGCGCGGGGCGAGAGATTGTCGCTGATCAGGACCTTGGGCATGTCGTGTCTCGTCAGGTGGCGGCAGCGTGGGCGAACGCCCAGTCGAGCCAGGGGAACAGGGCTTCGAGATCGGTCCGCTCGACCGTGGCGCCGGCCCAGATGCGAAGACCAGGCGGCGCGTCGCGATAGGCGTCGATGTCGAAGGCGACACGCTCTGCATCGAGCAGCGCGGCGATGCGGCCGGGAACGGCGCCGCGCGCCGCCGGCTCGAGATGCGCAAGCGCCGCATCGGAGATGCGCAGACAGACCGAGGTGCAGGACCGGATCCGCCGGTCGGCCGCGAGGAACTGCGCCCACCGGGATCCGTTCACCCAGTCCTCGATCGCGGCGAGATTGCCCTCGGACCTCGCCACCAGGGCGTCGAGGCCCCCGATCGCTTCGGCCCATCGCAGTCCATCGAGCGCGTCCTCGACCGCCAGCATTGACGGCGTGTTGATCGTCTCGCCGCGGAACAGGCCCTCGGTCAGCTTGCCGCCCGAGGTCATCCGGAACAGCTTCGGCAAAGGCCAGGGCGGCGTGTAGCTCTCCAGTCGCTCGACGGCCCGGGGTCCGAGCACGAGCATGCCGTGCTGCCCCTCGCCCCCCAGGACCTTCTGCCAGGACCAGGTGGTGACGTCGAGGCGATCCCAGGGCAGGCGCATCGCGAAGGCGGCCGATGTGGCGTCGCAGATCGTGAGCCCGCCGCGATCCGGCGCGATCCAGTCGCCATCCGGAACCCGAACGCCCGAGGTCGTTCCGTTCCAGGCGAAAACGACGTCGCGCGAGAAATCGACCTGGCGCAGATCCGGCAAGGCGCCGTACGGCGCCTTGAGCACCCGTATGTCGGGCAGCCGGAGCTGCTTCGTCGCATCGACGGCCCAGGCGTCGCCGAAGGATTCCCAGACCAGGATGTCGGCGCCGCGCGCACCGAGCAGCGACCACATCGCCATCTCGACGGCGCCCGTGTCGGAGGCGGGCACGATCGCGATCCTGTGGGTGTCGGGAATGCCGAGCAAGGCGCGGCTGCGTTCTATGACGCCGGCCAGCTTTGCCTTTCCGGGTTTGGAGCGATGGGACCGGCCCAGCAGGGCCTGATCGAGAGCGGCGAGCGTCCATCCCGGACGCTTCGCGCAGGGTCCGGACGAAAAATTCGCGACGCCCGGACGGACGTTCGGCTTGGTCGTCATATGAAGCCATCCTTTCAGATGGCCGGAACCCGGTGGGAGGTCCTGGCCCGGCGCCGCTTCTAGGCCAGGCCGGGGGGCCGCGCAAGCGCGATGAAAAGGCGACGCGACTTCGCGCCGCGCGGCGGGTCAGCCCGGCGGACCGCCGCCGAAGCCATAGGCATCCAGGGCAAGGATGCCGTAGGCGATGGAGTGATGCAGCGACCTGCCCGCGCCCGCACCGGCGCCGAACGCGACATGGAGAGGGAAAAGATGCTCCGTCGTCGGGTGGTTCGCGCGCGCATCCGGGGCCGAATCGAACGACGACAGCGCGGCGGCGTCACCGGCGACGGCGGCGTCGCGAAGCCATGACGAAAACCGGCGGACGTCCTCGCTGGCCGGCGCGTCGATCGGCTGACCGCGGAACCGGCGCAGATCGTGGGTCGCGGACCCGGAGCCGAGGATCAGCACATCCTCAGCGGCAAGCCCGGCCAGCGCGCGGCCCATCGCGACATGATGCGCCGCGCCGGCTTGCGGCTGGACCGACAGGCTGACGACGGGGATGTCGGCCTGCGGATACATCAGCATCAGCGGGGTCCAGACGCCATGGTCGAAGCCCCGCGCAGGATCGATGTCGCAGGCGATGCCGCAGCCTGCGAGGCGACGTGCGACATCCGAGGCGATCGCCGGCGCGCCGGGTGCCGGGTAGCGCATCGCGAAGAGACGCTCGTCGAAATCGCCGAAATCATGGATCGTCGCAGGCCGCGAAGCCGCCGACACGGCCGGCCGACCCGTCGTCCAATGTGCGGTGGCCACGACGATCGCACGCGGCCGGCCCAGCGCTTGGCCGAGCCCGGCAAGAAACCGCGCCGCCGGCGAGCCGTCGAGGACGATCGTGGGCGCGCCGTGCGAGACGAAGACCGCGCGGTCCGCTGCCGAGGCCGCGGCGATCACCGGATGCGATCCAGATCGCCGGCGAACTCCATTTCGCAGAAAGCGCCGCCGATGAAGGTCTTCGAGACCTCGCCCTCGGGCTGGGCGGCGGTCGCCGCCAGGGCCGCCGCCGCATGCTCCTCCGCAGAATCCTGCGGCCGGTATCCCAGGCGCTCCGCGGCGGCGTTGTCCCACCAGGCGCGCTCGCAATGCGACGAGCCGTAGACGATCTCGAAATGCATGTCCGGATGCTCGAGACCGATCCGCGCCAGTTGGACGAAATCGCGCGGGCTCAGCCACATGCTGAGGCGGCGCTTGTCGATAGGCCGCTCGCCGAAATTGCCGATCCGGATGCACAGGCTTCCGACGCCGTACTTGTCCGCATAGAGCGCCGCCAGCGCCTCGCCATAGGCCTTGCTGACGCCGTAACGGCTGTCGGGACGCGGCTGGACGCGGTTGTCGATCCGGCGCGTGCGCCGATAGAAGCCGACCACATGATTGGTCGAGGCGAAGATCACGCGTCTGACGCCCTGCCGCCGCGCGGCCTCGTAGAGATTGTACGTGCCGAGGATGTTCGCCGGGTGGATCTCCTCCCAGCTGTCCTCGACGCTGCGGCCGCCGAGATGGATGACGCCGTCGACGCCCGCGCAGATCTTCTCGACCGCCACGGGGTCGGTCAGATCCGCACGCATGAAGTTTTCGCCGGCAGAGAGGTCGTTGGGGGCGGTGCGATCGGTCAGCCGCAACTCGCGATAGACACCCTTCAGCAGCCTGCGGAGGCTTGTGCCGATGCCGCCCGCCGCGCCGGTCACGAGAACGCTGTTCATGGAATGGGACATCGAGACCACGATCCTTCTGTGGGTTAACGGCCTTGCACGAGACGAGATTACGCGACGCGACCTCTCCTGCCCATCGCCAAGGCATGCGTTTCGCTTGACGTTGCGTACCCTGACTCGGTCTACTCCCGCGTGCTCGCGATTCAACTTTCGCCGGGCATTCTAGGGAGGAACCATGAAGTCTCGCTGGCCATTCCTGGCGCGTCTCGCGCTCGGCACCGCCCTCGCCCTCGCAGCCCTGCCCGGCCTCGAGGCGCGCGCGCAGAGCGCGCTGTCCCAGTCCGGCCTTGTGGGCACGCCCGAGGGCATCACGATCATCACCGACCCGGCGCAGTGGCCGAAGACGTTCAACGAAGCGCCGCAACTGGCGGAACTCGTCCGTCAGGGCCGGCTGCCCCCGGTCAAGGACCGGCTGCCGCAGGATCTGATGGTCATCAAACCGGTCCAGGAGATCGGCCGTTACGGCGGCATCTGGCGGCGCGGCTTCACGGGCCCGGGGGACAACGAGAACGGCAACCGCATCAACGCCTCCGATCGTCCGATTCTGGTCGACCATACCGGCGCCAAGCCCAATCCTTCGCTCGCGAAGGGCTGGAAGATGAGCGACGACGGCAAGACCTTCACGCTGCATCTGCGCCGCGGCCTGCGCTGGTCCGATGGCGCGCCGATGACCGCCGACGATTTCATCTTCTGGTTCGAGGATATCTACGGCAATCGCGACATCGTCCCGACGCCGATCCCCGATCTTTCGCCGCAGGGCCGGCCCGGACGGATGGTCAAGGTCGACGATTTCACGGTGAATTTCGAATTCGACGTGCCGTTCTACCTGTTCGAGGACCTGATGGCCGGCGACACGCTGATCGGCGGCGGCCAGGCGGTGCGGCAATCCGACAAGCGCAGCCACGGCGCCTATTCGCCGGCGCATTATCTCAAGCAGTTCATGCCCAAATATGTCCAGGGCGGCGTCGAGGCGGCGAATGCCGCTGCCCGTGCGGAGGGCTTCGACAACTGGGTCGCCCGCCTGCACTTCAAGAAGGACTGGACGCTCAATCCGGAACTGCCGGTGCTCGGCCCCTTCAAGACCGTGCAGCCGATCAACCGGCCGACCTGGGTCATGGAACGCAATCCGTACTACTGGGCTGTCGACACGGCGGGCAACCAGTTGCCCTATCTCGACGGCGTCGTGATGACCCTGGCCGAGAACCTGGAGGTGCTCAATCTGCGCGCCATGGCCGGCGAGTACGACCTGCAGGAGCGTCATATCGACATCGGCAAGCTGCCGGTGATCCTGGAGAACCAGACCCGTGGGCGCTACAAGGTGCATCTGGACCTCGCGCTCAATGGCTCCGATGCGGTCTATTTCTTCAACCAGAGCTACGACGCCGATCCCGAGATCGCCAAATGGCTGCGCAACGTCGATTTCCGGCGCGCGCTGTCCCTGGCGCTCGACCGCAACCAGTTGAACGAGGCGTTCTGGCTGGGCGTCGCGGTTCCCGGATCGGTGGCGCCGGGCGAGGCGCTGCCCTACTTCCCCGGCCCGGGCTGGCGCGAGAAGTGGTCGACCTTCGACCAGAAGCAGGCGAACGAGATGCTGGACCGCATCGGGCTCAGCCGCCGGGACGCCCAGGGCTTCCGGGTGCGCACCGACAACGGCCAGCGCCTGCGGCTGCAGATCCAGGCGGTGCAGGCCTTCCTGCCCTGGCCGAAGATCTCGGAAATGGTCGCCGATCAATGGGCCAAGGTCGGGATCCAGGCCGACGTGCGCGACACCGAGCGCACGCTGGCGATGACCCGCACCTTCAACAACGAGCACCAGATCATGGTCTGGAACAACGGCGGCACGGAACTTCTGTATCTGTTCCCGCGCCATGTGATCCCCGTCGAGGCGCCGCCGTCCGAGGCCTTCATGGGTCCGGAATTCGGCAAGTGGTTCTCGTCCAACGGCACGCAGGGCCGGCGGCCCGAGGACCCGAACATCCTGCGGATCTTCGACCTCTACCGCTCGGCCGCGGGCCAGAAGACCGAGGACCGCATCCGCACGGCGCAGGAAATCTGGAAGATCGAGATCGACCAGCAATACGGCATCGGCACCGTGGGCCAGTCCTCGGCGCTGATGGGGGTGCGTCTGGTGAGCAGCCGGCTGGGCAACATCCCGTCGCGCAACTGCATCGCGCAGCACTGCCGCACGCCGGGCGGTGCCCATCCCGAGACGTGGTTCTACAAGAATTGACCCGCGTTCCTGCGACCTTCGCGATGGAGCGGCCCGTGGATGACCTCCACGGGCCGGCCTGCGCATGGTGACCTACATCCTGCAACGCTTCCTGCTCGCTCTCGTCACGATCTGGGCGATCTCGGTCGTGTCCTTCGTGATCATTCAGTTGCCGCCGGGTGATTTCGTCGACACGTACATCACCAACCTCGCGGCGTCGGGTTCCGCGGTCCGCGCCGAGGAGGCGCAGGCCTTGCGCGAACAATACGGGCTCGACAAGCCGATCTGGGTCCAGTACGCGAAATGGGTGACCCGCGTCGCAGCCGGCGATTTCGGCATGTCGATGGAATGGGGCCGGCCGGTCATCGAAGTGATCGGCGATCGCCTGTGGTTGACGATCGTGATCTCGGTGGCGGCGATCCTGATCACCTGGGGCCTCGCCCTGCCGATCGGGATCTATTCGGCGGTCCGTCAGTATTCGGTTCCGGACTACGTCTTCACCTTCATCGGCTTCGTCGGGCTCGCGGTACCGAATTTCCTGCTCGCCCTGATCATCATGTATTTCGGGTTCAAGTTCTTCGACATGAACATCGGCGGGCTCTTCTCGGCCGAATACCAGATCGCGCCCTGGTCGGCGGCCAAGGTCTGGGACATGATGAAGCACCTGCCCCTGCCGGCGCTGATCCTGGCCCTGGCCGGCACCGCGCAACTCATCCGCATCATGCGTGCCAACCTTCTCGACGAGTTGCGGCGTCCCTATGTCACGACCGCACGCGCCCGCGGCCTGCCTGAATGGCGCGTCATCCTGAAATATCCTGTCCGCGCCGCACTCAACCCGTTCGCGAGCACGATCGGCTACCTACTGCCATTCGTGGTGTCAGGGTCGATCGTCGTGTCGCTCGTGCTTTCGCTCCCGACGGTCGGTCCGCTGCTGCTGCGGTCGCTGGTCGCGCAGGACATGTTCCTCGCCGGCACGATCGTCCTTCTTCTGGGGATCCTTACGGTGATCGGAACCTTCCTGTCGGACCTGATCCTGATGTGGATCGATCCGCGTATCCGCGCAGGGATGCACGGATGAGCGCCCCGTCCACTCCCACGCCTGCGGCACCGCTCGTCACGGCCGCGGAGGAACGGATCGCCGCCGCGACCCAGTTGCAGCTGACCTGGTGGCGTTTCCGCAAGCACAAGCTTGCCGTCGCGAGCGGCATCGTCGTGATCCTGTTCTATCTCGCCGCGTTGCTGGCCGATTTCCTGGCCGTCACGCCGCCCCATGCCACGGATGCCTCGCGCAGCTACATCCCGCCCCAGGCGATCCACTGGCTCGACGACGACGGGTCGTTCCGCCCGCATGTCTATGCCCTCAAGGGCAAGCGCGACATTCGGACGTTCAAGCTGGTCTACGCGCCGGACCCGACCGACAAGCGGTATCTCAAGCTCTTTGCTTCGGGCTATCGCTACTCCTTCCTCGGATTGTTCGAGACCGACGTCCATCTTCTCGGCCTCGACCGCGGGAAACCGGAAGACGCGCTCTTCCTGCTGGGAACCGACCAGTTGGGACGCGACGTATGGTCGCGACTGATGCTTGCGACACGGACGTCGCTGACGGTCGGACTGGTCGGGGTGACGCTTTCGCTTTTCCTGGGCGTTCTGCTGGGTGGCATCTCGGGCCTCTATGGCG